>NZ_JBEXUX010000081.1:0-41921 GCF_040629175.1 Embleya sp. NPDC005971
GATCCGCGGCCACCACCACACCACGATGCTCGAACGTCGACCGCGACACCGCCGCCGACAACCCGATATCCGACAACGACACCTCGTCGCCGGCCACCGAGGCCGCCGAGGACTCGGAGGCCGCCAAGGACGCCAACCGTTCCGCTTGAGCCCGCAACGCCTCCGCCGACCGCGCCGACACCACCACCGGCACCACCGAGGACTCGACCGGCTCCCCCGACACCGGCTCGTCCCCCGCGGAGACCGATTCCGCGGCCGGCTCCGGGACGATCTCGGGCGCCTGTTCGAGAATGACGTGCGCGTTGGTGCCACTGATCCCGAACGACGACACGGCCGCGCGCCGGGGCCGCCCGGTCGCCGGCCACGGCCGCGTCTCGGTCACCAGCTCGACCGACCCGGCCGACCAGTCCACCGCCGGTGTCGGCGCGTCCACGTGCAACGTCTTCGGCACCACTCCGTGCCGCATCGCCATGACCAGCTTGATCACCCCGGCCACCCCGGCCGCGGCCTGGGTATGCCCGATGTTCGACTTCAACGAGCCCAACAACAAAGGCTGATCGTCCGAATCGGCCGACCGCGCCTGCCCGTACGTGGCCAACAGCGCCTGCGCCTCGATCGGGTCACCCAACCGGGTGCCCGTGCCGTGTGCCTCCACCACGTCCACCTCGGCGGGCGAGAGGCCGGCATTGCTCAGCGCCTGCCGGATCACCCGCTGCTGGGACGGGCCGTTCGGCGCGGTCAGGCCGTTGGAGGCGCCGTCGGAGTTCACCGCGCTGCCCCGGATCACCGCGAGCACCGGCAGCCCGCGCTGTCGGGCCACCGACAACCGCGCCAGTACCAGCACCCCCACGCCCTCGGAGAAGCCGGTGCCGTCCGCCGCCGCCGCGAACGCCTTGCAGTATCCGTCCGGCGCGAGCCCACGCTGCCGGGAGAACTCCACGAACACGCTGGGGCCGGCCATCACGGTGGCGCCGCCCGCGAGCGCGATGTCGCATTCCCCGCTGCGCAGCGACTGCTCCGCCAGGTGTATCGACACCAACGACGAGGAGCACGCCGTATCCAGCGTCACCGCCGGCCCCAGGAGGCCCAGCACGTAGGAGATCCGCCCCGAGGCGACGCTCGTGGTGCCGCCGGTGAGGACGAAGCCCTCCAACTCCGCCGGCGTCTCCCCCGCGCGGGGCATGTACTCCTGCGGGATCACCCCGACGAACACGCCACCCGAACTGCCCCGGAGCGACGTCGGATCGATCCGGGCGTTCTCCAGGGCCTCCCACGAGGTCTCCAGCAGCACCCGCTGTTGCGGATCCATCGCCAACGCCTCACGCGGCGAGATGCCGAAGAACTCGGCGTCGAACCGGCCGGCGTCGGGCAGGAATCCGCCCCGGGTGAGGTAGGTGGTGCCCGGCGTCTCGGGATCCGGGTCGGACAACCGGTCGATGTCCCAGCCGCGGTCGGTCGGGAATTCGCTGAGGGCGTCCTTGCCGTCGCGGAGCAGTTCCCACAGGTCCTCGGGGGTGCGCGCGGCACCCGGGAAGCGGCTCGCCATGCCGACGATCGCGATCGGCTCGCGCGCGGCGGCCTCGACATCGCGCAGTTCCCGCTGTGCTCGCTGCAGGTCCGTGGTGACCCGCCGCAGATACTCTCGAAGCTTCTGCTCGTTGGACATCCCGGGCAGCCCCCTTCCGTTCGGACGTGCAAGATCACGCGATGTCGAGTTCGCCGTCGATGAAGTCGAATAGTTCGTCGTCGGAGGCCGCGGTGAAGTCGCGCTCCTCACCACCCGCGTCCTCGGGTGCCGCGAGTCGGCGCAGCACCTCCTGCAACTGCTTGGCCAGCACCGCTCGTTCGTTCTCGTCGAGGTCGGTCACGGCGAGCCGGTCGAGTTCCGTCACGATCGAGCGCACCGTCGTCTCCTCGGTGGGCACGAGCAGTTCGTTCAGGAAGCCGGCGAGTTCGGCCGGTGTCGGGTGGTCGAACACGACCGTCGGGGGCAGCCGCAGTCCGGTGCCGTTGCCGAGTCGGTTGCGCAGTTCCACCGCGGTCAGCGAGTCGAACCCGAGTTCCTTGAACGCGCTGTCCGCGTCGACCGCTGCGGCCGTACTGTGCCCGAGCACGACGGCCGCGGACTCCCGTACCAGTTCCAGTAGTTCCCTGCGCCGTTGCCGTTCGGGCAACTCGACGAGCCGGTCCGCGTGGCTCGCCGCGGCAACCGCCGCCACGACCCTGCGGCGGGTCGGTCCGGCGGAGTCCAGCGCGAGCAGCAGGTCCGGCACCGCACGGCCGCTCTCGCGCAGCCGGGCCACGTCGACGGGCGCCGCCAGCACCACCGGACGGTGCAGGTGCAGTGCGGCGTCGAACAGGGCAGGGCCCTGCTCGTCGGAGATCGCCCCCAGGCCCATCCGGGTCAGCCGTTCCCGGTCGAGTTCGCTCATGTGGCCGGTCATCGCGCTCTCCCGGGCCCACAGACCCCACGCGATCGAGGTGCCCGGCAGGCCCAGCCCGCGCCGATGTTCGGCGAGACCGTCGAGGTAGGCGTTCGCCGCGGCGTACCCGCCCTGTCCCGCGTTGCCCAGCACCCCGGCGGCCGAGGAGAACAACACGAACAGGGCCAGGTCGTGGTCGCGGGTCAGCTCGTGCAGATGCCACGCGGACTGTGCCTTCGCCCGCAGCACGGTGTCCAGATCCGCTCGGGTCAGCGCCTCCAGCACGCCGTCCGACATCACCCCGGCCGCGTGGATCACCCCGGTCAGCCGGTGTGCCGAACCGACCAGCTCCGCCAGCGAGTCCCGGTCGGAGACATCACACGCCGGCACGGCCACCTCGGCGCCGGCCGCGCGCAGGTCCGCGACCAGTTCGGCCGCGCCCTCCGCCGCCGGGCCGCGTCTGCTCGTCAACAACAGCCGGCGCACGCCGTGTTCGGCGACCAGGTGCCGGGCGATGAGGCCGCCGAGCACTCCGGTCCCGCCGGTGATCAGCACGGTGCCGTCGGGGTCGAGCGGCGCGGGCACGGTCAGCACGATCTTGCCGATGTGCCGCGCCTGGCTCAGGTGGCGGAACGCCTCCGGCGCGCGGTGGACGGGGAACGTGGTGAGCGGCATCGGCCGCAGCGCACCCTCGTCGAACAGGACCCGGATCTCCTCCAGCATCTCGCCGATGCGCTCGAAGCCGGCCTCCATCACGTCGAACGCCCGGTACCGCACCCCGGGATACGTCTGCGCGATCTCCTGCGCGTCGCGGATGTCGGTCTTGCCCATCTCCACGAACCGCCCACCACGCGGCAGCAGCGCCAGCGACTCCTCGACGTGCTCGTGGGCCAGGGCGTTGAGCACCACGTCCACCCCGCGCCCGCCGGTGCTCTCGGTGAACCGCGCGGCGTAGCCCAGGCTGCGGGAGTCGGCGAGGTGGTCGTCGTCGAATCCCCACGCCCGCAGCACGTCCCGTTTGCCGGCACTCGCGGTACCGAACACCTCGACGCCCCAGTGCCTGGCCAGTTGCAGGGCCGCGAAGCCCACCCCGCCGGTCGCGGCGTGCAGCAGCAGGGATTCGCCCGCCCGCAACTCGGCCAGGTCCGCGAGACCGTAGTAGGCCGTCAGGTGCACCACCGGCACTCCGGCGGCCTGCGCGAACGACAGGCGTTTCGGCATCGCCACGACGAGTCGGCGATCGGAGATGGTGACCGAGCCCAGTCCGCCGGTGAACAAGCCCATCACCCGGTCGCCGGGGGCCAATCCGGTGACCTCCGCGCCGACCTCCAGCACGATCCCGGCGCCCTCGCCCAGCGACGACCAGCCGTCCTGCGCCACCATGCCCAGTTCCAGCAGCACGGCCTTGAAGTTCAACCCGCCCGCGCGCACCGCGATCCGCACCTCACCCGCGTCGAGCGGGCGCAGCACCTCGGGGCACGCGGTGAGCGACAGGCCGTCCAACTCGCCGCGATAGGTCAGAGCCAGGCGCCACGGCTGATCCTTGGGCTCCGGCAGCGCCGGCGAGGCGGACGCCCGGACCAGCCCGGGCACCGCGCCGACGCCGGCGCGGAGCACCAGCTCCGGATGTTCGGCGACCATCGCGGCCGGCAACGCCTGCTGCGTATACGGGTGTCGGTCGACGTCGAGGTGCCGCAGCCGACCCGGGTGCTCGGTGCGCGCGGTGCGCAGCAGTCCGGTCACCGCGCGATGTGCGGGCTCGTCCGCCCGGGTGAGCACGACGAGCGGGACGTCCGCGAGCCGCGGCTCGGCAAGCCACTCACGGACGAAGTCCAGCGTGCGGCCGACGACCTCCGCCGGTTCGCCGGTGGGGCACGTCCACAACCCGGCGGTCGCCGCCGTCGCCGACTCCGGACGGTCGTCGCCCGAGAGCGCGACCCAGCCCTGCTCCGCGGCCGGCTCCGGCAGTTCGACCGGCACCAGGTCCAGGCCGAACAGCGCCGAGTCGTCCACCCGGGTCCGTCCGAACGCGCCCGCGTCCACCGGCCGCAACGCCAACTCTCCCACCGAGGCCACCACTTGGCCGGCCTCGTCGGTGACGAGCACGGCCATCGAACTCGGCCCCACCGGGGTCAGCCGCACTCGGACCGTCCGGGCGCCGGTGGCGTGCAGGTGCACGTCGGTCCAGCCGAACGGCATCCGCAGCTCCTGCGCGCCGCTCAGGCCCGCCGCGTGCAGCGACGCGTCCAACAGGGCCGGGTGCAGCCCGAAGCCGGCGATGTCCTGCTCCTCGGGCAGCGCGACCGTCGCGTAGCTCACGTCGCCGTCCTGCCACGCGGCGCGCACGCCGCGAAATACCGGGCCGTAGCGGTAGCCGCGGTCGGCCAGGGACTCGTAGAACCCGTCCAACGGCACCGCGACCGCGCCCGGCGGCGGCCAGGCGGTCAGGTCACCGGGCGCGGCGGGGCTCTCGGCGGTCAATACGCCGCTCGCGTGCCGGGTCCAGTCGTTGCCTCCGCTCGGGCCGGTGTACATGCTCACCGGCCGGCGGCCGTCGGTCTCGGCGCCGATCAGCACCTGGAGGTCCAGGTCGGTGTCGAGGACCACCGGTGTCTGGATGGTCAGTTCGGCCAGGTGCCCGCAGCCGACGCGGTCGCCGGCGTGCAGGGCGAGTTCGACCATCGCGGTGCCGGGCAGCAGCACCGATTCGCCGACCCCGTGTGCGGCCAGCCAGGGCTGGGCGGTTCGGGACAACCGGCCGGTGAGTACCGTCGTGTCCGCGTCCGCCGAGCGCAACACCGCGCCGAGCAGCGGGTGGTCGGCGCGTTGCAGGCCCAGCGCCGAGGTGTCGCCGACGGCCGCGAGCTCCTTGAGCCAGTAGCTCCGGCGTTGGAACGGGTACGTCGGCAACTCCGCCGAGACGGGCGGTATTCGCCAGTCGACGTCGACGCCGTGCACGTACGCCCTGGCCAGTCCGGCGCGGAAGCGGGCCGGCCCGTCCTCGTCGCGGCGCAGCGACTCCAGCACGAGCGCGTCGGACGCCTGCGCCTCCTCGGCCGTCTCGCCGATCGCGGTGGTGAGCACGGGGTGGGCGCTGACCTCGACGAACGTTCGGTGGCCCGAGTCGAGCAACGAGCGGGTGCCGGCGGCGAAGCCGACGGTGCGGCGCAGGTTGCGGAACCAGTACTCGGCATTCAACTCCGGTCCGCCCAGCACCTCGTCGGTGACGGTGGAGTGGAACGGGACCCGGGCGGGTCGCGGTTCGATGCCGGAGAGCGCCGTGACGATCTCGTCCCGCAGGGCCTCGACGTGCGCCGAGTGCGAGGCGTAGTCCACCGGGATGATCCGCGCGCGGATCTCCTCGGCCGCGCAGGACGCGACGAGGTCGGCCAGGTCGGTGGGGGTGCCCGAGACGACCGTGCTGCCGGGCCCGTTGATCGCGGCGATCTCCACCGCGCCCGCGTACCGCTCGATCCGGTGGGCGACGTCCGCGGCCGGGAGTTGTACCGAGGCCATGCCGCCGGTGCCGGCCAGTCGCGTGATGGCCTTGCTGCGCAGGGCGACGACGGCCGCGGAGTCCGCGAGGGAGAGCGCGCCGGCCACGTGGGCGGCGGCGATCTCGCCCTGGGAGTGGCCCAGTACCGCGTCGGGCACGATGCCGTGGTGTTCCCACAGGGCGGCGACCGAGATCATCACCGCCCACAGGGCCGGTTGTACGACGTCGACCCGGTCCAGGGGTCCGGCCAGCGCGTCGCGCAGGTCCCAGTCGACGTGCGGCGCCAACGCCTGGGCGCAGTCGTCCAGTCGGGCCCGGAAGACGTCCGACTCGCGGTAGAGGTCCAGGGCCATCCCGGACCACTGCGAACCCTGACCGGGGAAGACGAACACCGTCTTGCCGCGTGCCCGAGCGGCGCCGAGCAGCACGTCCGGGGACGGCCGCCCGTCGGCGAGTGCGAGCAGTCCCGCCGAGGGGTCGGCGGCGGTCACGGCCGCGCGGTGCACCAGTCGGGGTGCCCGGGTGGCCAGCGCGCCGGCCACGGGCGCGTCCGGGTGCGCCGCGAGGTGCTCGTGCACCTGGCGTGCCCTGGCCGCGAGCGCGGTCGGCGAGGAGGCGGACAACAACAGCGGCACCGTCGCGGGCGCGGGCCCCGAATCCGGCTCGGCCGGGTCGGATACCGGCTCCGCGGGGGCTTGTTCGATGATCAGGTGGGCGTTGGTACCGCTGATCCCGAAGGCCGAGACCGCGGCTCGGCGCGGTCGGCCGGTCTCCGGCCAGGCACGCGCCTGGGTCAGCAGTTCCACCGCGCCCGACGTCCAGTCCACCGCGGGTGTCGGCTCGTCGACGTGCAGCGTCCGGGGCAGCACGCCGTGTCGGAGCGCCGACACCATCTTGATCACGCCGCCGACTCCGGCGGCGGCCTGGGTGTGTCCGATGTTGGACTTGAGCGAGCCCAGCCACAGCGGTTGCTCCCGCGGCCGGTCCAGGCCGTAGGTGGCCAGCAGCGCCTGCGCCTCGATCGGGTCGCCGAGCCGCGTGCCGGTGCCGTGTGCGTCCACGACGTCCACATCGGCGGGGGTGAGGTTCGCGTCGGCCAGTGCCTGGCGGATGACCCGCTGTTGGGACGGCCCGTTCGGCGCGGTCAACCCGTTGGAGGCGCCGTCGGAGTTGACCGCGCTGCCGCGGATCACCGCGAGCACCGGATGCCCCAGCCGCCGGGCGTCGGAGAGCCGCTCCAGTACCACCATGCCGACGCCCTCGGACCAGCCGGTGCCGTCCGCCGAGGCCGAGAACGCCTTGCACCGGCCGTCCTCGGCCAGCCCGCGTTGCCGCGAGAAGTCCACGAACGTGTCCAGCGACGCCATCACCGACGCCCCGCCGGCCAGCGCCAGCGAGCACTCCCCGATCCGCAGGGCCCGGCTCGCCAGGTGCATGGTGGCCAGCGACGACGAGCACGCCGTGTCGACCGTCAACGCCGGCCCCTCCAGGCCGAGCAGGTAGGCGATCCGGCCGGACGCGACGCTGGCCGCGCTCCCGGTGCCGCCGAAGCCGTCACCGCCCTGCCCGGATTCCTCCGCGCCGAGTCCGTAGCGCTGGCCGCCGTGGCCCATCAGTCCGACGAACACCCCGGTCTCGCTGCCCCGCAACGACTGCGGGTCCATCCCGGTCCGCTCCAGCGCCTCCCAGGACGTCTCCAGGAGCAGTCGCTGCTGCGGATCCATCGCCAACGCCTCGCGGGGCGAGATCCCGAAGAACTCGGCGTCGAACTCGGCGGCTTCGTACAGGAATCCGCCGCCGCGCGCGTAGAAGCTGCCCGGCACACCGGGATTGGGGTCGTACCGGCCGTCGATGTCCCAGCCGCGGTCGGTGGGAAAGTCGCCGACCGCGTCCCGGCCTTCGAGCACCAACTCCCACAGCCCGTCGGGCGAGACGACACCTCCCGGGAAGCGGCAGGCCATGCCGACGATCGCGATCGGCTCGCCGGCCGCCCGCTCCAGTTCCTGCAGACGCTCGCGTGTGTCCTGCAGTTCCCCAACCGCCTGCTTGAGGTAATTCCGCAGCCTGCCCTCGTTCTCCATCGTGTCGTCACTCCTCCGGCCGAGTACTCAACTGGGCCAGTCAACCCTGCGGGGGCGGTGGGCAGCCGGGTTCAGGAAACCCATACCGGGCCGCGAATCTGGCTCCCCGAACCAAGGAATCGGGTCCGTGCTCAGCCGGCGGCGTGGCAGAGCGTCGGCATGGTGTGCTCGTACGGTGCTTCGACGGGTGGGTCGAGCGTCACCGGTTCGAGCGTCATCCAGCTCGCCTGTCGTTGACCGTCGCCCCATCCGGGGCGGCGGCGGAACAACTCCGGCCGGGCCGCGGCGACCACCAGCAGCGGCATCGGCTCGGGCAGCCGAAGCAGGTCCTCGATGGTCTCCAGGGTCGCGCTGTCGGCCAGGTGCAGGTCGTCGGCGAAGACCACGAGCGGGCGGTGTTCGGCGAGCTTGGCCACGTTCGGGGTGGCCACCGGCCCGCCGGGTTCCAGCCGCACGGTCGCCGCGTCCTGGACGCGACGTTCGAACGCCGCGAGCAACCGCGACTTGCCGATCCCCGGGGCACCCAACACCAGCACCAGGTGCGGCCGGGCACGACGGCGCACGCGCTCCAACAGGCTGCTCAGCACGTCGAGTTCGGGCTCGCGGTCGAAGACCTCCGGCTGGGCGAAGGACTCGCGGCAGCGGCCCTTGACGGTCCAGCGCGGACGCAGGCCGCCCTCGCGGCCGTACCGGATCGCCGACCCGGTCAGCCTTCTGGTCCGACCGCAGACCACGATCTCGGCGTCCTCGCCGAACTGGAGCAGCGACTCGCAGTCGGCGAGCAGCGCGCCGTTGACCGGCAGTGGCTCCAGCAATGTCTGGCCGGGACGGACCGGAACCTCGCCCGTGGACACCGCCACCCGCAGCGCGGGCCGCTCGCCGTCCGGTACGTCGAGGCAGATCCGCTGTCGCAACGACATCGCGGCGTGCACCGCGCGTTCGGCGACCTGCTCGGCGCCGTCCTCGTGCGGCGAGGTGGGCCGGAACACGGCCAGCGTCACCGAGCCGGTCGATCCGGCGACCACGCCGCCGACCCGCTCCACCTCCTCGTGCACGGTCGTCGCGGTGCGCTCCAGCGCCTCGCCGATGTCGGTGACCCGACGGCCGGCCCCGAAGTCGGCGCGGATCAGCACGGCGCTGACCGTGCTGCGCACGCCGGGGGTCGGCGGGGCGACGAGCTGGACCGCCCTGCGCACCGGTGGCTCGGGCCGCTCCGCCGGCTGCCCGAGCCCGGAGATCACCACCGGTGGCGGCGGCCCCGCAGGTGCCGCGATGGCCGGGTCGTGCACCAGGATCGAGTGTTGCAACAGCCGTAGTTCGCGGCCGGGTTCCAGCCCGAATTCCTCGGCCAGCCGCAGCCGCACCAGCCGGTAGACCGCGAGCGAGTCGGCCTGACGACCACTGCGGTACAGCGCGAGCATCAGTTGGTGGCAGGCCCGTTCGCGCAGCGGCTCGGCCTCGACCATCGCCTCCAGCTCGCCCAGGACGGCCTGGTGGCGCCCGTTGGCCAGCTCGGCCTCGTAGTAGTCCTCCATCACGTCCAGGCGGGCGTTCTGCAACGCCGTCAGCTCCGCCCAGGAGTGCCCGCTCTCCACCAGGTCGGCCAGCGCCTCGCCGCGCCACAGGGCGAGCACCTCCCCCAAGGTGACCGCCGCGGCGGCGGGGCGGCCGGCCGCGAGTTGCGCCCGGCCGGCCTGCGCCAGGCGGTGGAACCGGAACATGTCGACCTGTTCCGGGTCCACCTGCAACTGGTAGCCGTGCGAACAGGTCAGCAGCGCCGGCGGACGCGCGTCGTCACGCGCGTGCTCGGCGAACATCACCCGCAGGCCGCGAACCGCGTTCTGCAGGATCTTGCGCGCCGTCGCCGGTGTCTCCTCCGTGCCCCACAGACCTTCGAGGAGCTTGCTGGTCGCCACTTCGCGATTGGCGTTGAGCAGCAACAGGCCGAGTGTGGCTCGGCGTCGGTCGCCACCGATCGCGATCGGTTTCTCGTCGTCCATCAGTTTTAACGGGCCGAGCACCAAGAACTGCAAGAGATCCCCCGTAGATCGTTCCTGTTCAGCGGTCGACCGAGCGATGAGCCCCGGTTACAGCCATTCCGCTTCACGGCCGTCGACGTTCGGTTCCGGCGTAAGGACGCGCATGGTGGTGGGCGCGTCCTGCCGGACCGGCTCCAGATGCAGGCACTCGGTTCCCTCGGGCGGCGAGAACGAGTCCAGGCAGGCACAGGTCGCGGTGGTGAACCCCGCGAACCGGTAAGCCACTTCCATCATTCGGTTGCGTTCGGTGCGCCGGAAGTCGGCGACCAGGTGCACCTCGGCCCGGGCGGCGGCGTCGGTGAGCCAGCGCAGCAGTACCGCGCCCGCGCCGAACGAGACGACCCGACACGAGGTCGCCAACAGTTTGATGTGCCAGGCACTCGGGGTCTTCTCGATCAACATCACCCCGACCGCGCCGTGCGGTCCGAAGCGGTCGCTCATCGAGACCACCAGCACGTCGTGGCTCTCGTCGGACAGGAACGAACGCAGCGCGGCATCCGAGTAGTGCACGCCGGTCGCGTTCATCTGGCTGGTCCGCAGAGTCAGTTCCTCGACCCGGGTGATCTCCTCGTCCCTGGCCTTGCCGATCCGCATCACCAGGTCGAGCGAGCGCAGGAACTCCTCGTCGGCGCCGTGGTATTGCTCCCGCTCCCGGTCCCGCTCGAACCCGGCCTGGTACATCTGCCGGCGCCGGCGCGCGTCGACGGTGACCACCGCCGGGCTGAACTCGGGCAGGCCGAGCAACACGCCGACCTGTTCGGCCGGGTAGCAGCGCACTTCCGGCAGGTGGTACTCGACCTCGGCGCGCTCGGTCGGCAGGTCGTCGATGAACGCGATCGTCTTGAGCGAGAAGTTCAACTGCTCGGCGATCCGGCGCACCGACTCCGACTTCGGGCCCCAGCCGATGTGCGGCAGGACGAAGTACTCGGCGAGGCCGAGCTCCTCCAGCCGCGCCCACGCCTCGTCATGGTCGTTGCGGCTGGACACCGCCTGTAACACGCCCCGCGCGTCGAGTTCGACGATCACCTTGCGCACGACGTCGTCGACCTCGACATGGCCGTCCTCGACCAACGTGCCGTTCCACAGTGTGTTGTCGAGATCCCACACCAGGCACTTCACGACCGGTTGTGTTTCGGACATCTTCGCCCCCGTTTCTGCGACCGCTCAGCCCGCCGCCGAGGCGGCGTGCTCAGCGAGGATCAACTGGCAGATCTCGTTGCTGCCTTCGATGATTTCCATCAACTTCGCGTCCCGGTACGCCCGCTCCACCACGTGCCCGCCCGCCGCCCCCGCGGAGGCGAGCACCTGCATCGCCGAGGCCGCGCCGCGCGCGGCGTTCCCGGCCGCGACGTGCTTGGCCAGGACCGACGCCGGTACCTGCTCCGGCGAACCCGCGTCCCAACTGCGGCTCGCCTGCTCGCAGGCGAACGTCGCCGTTCGTTCCGCGGCATAGAGCTCGGCCAGGTGCCGGGCGACGAGCTGGTGTTGCAGCAGCGGCTTGCCGAACTGCTCCCGGGTCGCCGCGTGTCGAGCGACGGCCGCCAGGCACGCGCGCAGGATTCCCACGCAGCCCCAGGCCACCGACAGCCGGCCGTAGGTCAGCGCGATGGTGGTCAGCATGAGCGCCGGTTGGCCGGCCACCGCGAGCAGGTTCGCCGCGGGCAACCGCACCTCGTCCAGCTCCACGGTGGCGTGCCCGCCGGCCCGGCAGCCGAGCGGTTCGGCCACCCGGGTCACCCGGACACCGGGCGCCGACGTCGGCACCACGGCGACCGCGGCGCCGCGCTCGTGGCGACCGAACACCAGGATCCAGTCGGCGTACGCGGCGACCGTGATCCACGTCTTGGTGCCGTCCACGACGATCTCGTCGCCGTCGCCCCGAATCTCGGTGGCCATCGCGGCGAGATCGCTGCCCGCGCCCGGCTCGCTGAACGCCACCGCGGCCAGTTCGCCGCCGGTGAGCCGGCCGATGTACTCGGTGCGCTGTGCCTTGTCACCGAACCGTTGGATCGTCCACGCGGCCATCCCCTGGGAGGTCATCACGCTGCGCAGCGAGCTGCACAACGCGCCCGTGTGCGCCGCGAGTTCGCCGTTGGCCGCGCCGGACAGGCCCAGCCCGCCGAAGGTCGGGTTCGCCTCGGCGCACAGCACGCCCTTGGCGCCGAGTCCGCGCAGGACGTCGATCGGAATCTCGCCCGCCACGTCCCACTCGCCCGCGGCATCGGCGACCGTCTCGGTCACCAGGGCGGTCAGGGCGTCAAGCACCGTCACCACCGGTGCGCAGCCGGGTCACCAGCGAACTCATCGAGCGCACGGTGCGGAACTTGTCCATGGCGAGGTCGGCACCCTCCACCGCGACGCCGAACGTGCTCTCCACGAACACCACCAGCTCCATCGCGAACAGCGAGGAGACCGCGCCCGAGGCGAACAGGTCCACCTCCGGCTCCCAGGTCAGCCTGGTCTTCGCCTGGAGAAACTCGCCGATCCGCTGCTCGATGTCGGCGACCGTCAGATCCGTTGTCTGGTCCGTCATGGGAAAAGTCCCTTCCTATTGCACCTTGTTCTTGCGTGCCAACGTGATGCCGTCCGCCATGACGAGCATGGACAGTTCGACCCTGCTGTCGACCAGGAGCGCGGCGTTGAGCGCGCGGATGGCCTCGGTGTCGGCGTCGTCCGCCTCCGGGTCCGCGACCCGCCCGAAGTAGAGGGTGTTGTCCAGCACGATCAGGCCGCCGGGCCGCAGGTGGGTCAGCGCCTCTTCGTAGTAACGCGCGTAGCCGGTCTTGTCGGCGTCGACGAAGACCAGGTCGAAGGTCTCCGGCCCGTGCTCGGCGAGCAGGTCCACCATGGTCTGCGCGCCGTCCCCCAGCCGCAGTTCGATCCGGTCGCAGACCCCGGCCCGTTCCCAGTACCGCCGGGCGATCCTGGTCCAGCGCTCGCTGATGTCGCAGGTGACGATCCGCCCGCCGGGCGGCAGCGCCCGGGCCATGCACAGCGTGCTGTAACCGGTGAAGGTGCCGATCTCCAGCACCCGGCCGGCGCCGGTCAACCCGACCAGCATGGCCAGCAGTTGCCCCTCTTCGGGCATCGTCACCATGGCGCTGAGCGCGGGCATGAAGGCGGTCTCGGCGACCAGGTCGCGCAGGATCTCGTCGTCGCGCAGGGACACCGACCGCACGTAGTCGAGCAGGCGCTCGTCCACTTCCACCTGGCCGGCCATCAGCGGACGCCGTACTCGTAGAAGCCACGCCCGGTCTTACGGCCGTGGTTGCCCTCGGCGACCTTGCGCAGGAGCAACTCGCTGGGCCGGCAACCCTCGTCCCCGGTGCGCTCGTAGAGCACCACCAGGGAGTCGACCAGGTTGTCGATACCGATCAGGTCGGCGGTGCGCAGCGGGCCCGTCGGGTGTCCGAGACAGCCCTCCATCAGGGCGTCGACGTCCTCGACGCCGGCCCGCCCCTCCTCGACGATGTTCGCCGCGTCGTTGATCATCCGGTGCAGCAGGCGGCTGGTGACGAAGCCGGCCCCGTCCCCGACCACGATCCCCTTGCGATCCAACGTGGCCAGCAGGTCTCGCACGGCCGTCATCGCCGCCTCGCCGGTCCGCGGCCCCCGGATCACCTCGAGCGTCCCGATCAGGTAGGGCGGATTCATGAAGTGCACGCCCAGCAGGGAGTCGGGGTTGGGTACCTCCCCCGCCAGTTCGTCGACCGGAATGGACGAGGTATTGGTGATCCGCAGCGTGCCCGGCGCGACCACGGAGGCGATCTCCCGGTGCACCTTGGCCTTCAGCTCGGCCACTTCGGTGATCGCCTCGATCACCCAGGTCGCATCCGCCGCCGCCACCGCGGAGTCGGCGAGTTCCAACTCGCCGATCGGCCCGCCGCGCGGGAGCGCGCCCATCATGTGGGCGAGCCGAAGCTCGTCCCGTACTCGCTCGCGGGCGTTGCCCAGCCGTGCCGGATCCACGTCGACCAGGACGACCGGCACCCCGCGCCCGACCGCGAGGGTCGTGATCCCGATTCCCATCACTCCCGCGCCGAACACCGCAAGCTGCGGCGCGCGCCCGTTTTCGGTCATCGGTCGACCACGCCCGCCCGTCCCGGAACGGCGAAGGGCTTTCTGAACCCCCGACCGATATCACGAACGACAGACCCGCTCATAACCACCCCCGGTTTGCGTGTGGAAAGTTTGCGTGCGGAAAGATCGCGTGCGGAAATACTTTCGGAAGGAATTGTGCACATCAAGAGAGTGTCCACTCGTCGAGACAAGCGAACACGAGAATAATGGATCGTCAGGTCGACCGAGTCGCATCTTTGCGACGCCGACTGCAAGGCCGCCCTGGGTACGAAATCCTATGCCACCCCGCACCCGGGGAAAATGACCAGTGAATGAATTCGAGCAGGATTCTCCATGCGCAACCTACCTCGCCGCCGTGCCCCCGAAACCCCGCTTGTAACGCTCGGGTGGACCGGTGACGCAAGGGATGAACGGATCGACGCGGCCCCCTTGGTGTTCGGCTGGTGTTCGGCGAACATCCCGCCGTTGTGCGGTTGCGACTCCCTACAGTGTGTGACAGAAGCGCTGCGGACTCCACCCCCCGACCCGCTCATCAAGCTGCACTTCCACTTGAGGAAACTCACGCACCCTGCACTTGACCAGCACACGGGTACCCGGTCATGCGCCGAACGGTCCCCGCGGCGGGCGCGCGCCGACGGACGGGTCGAGGGGAGGGCGCGGCCGCGCCGCAGCCGGCCAAGGGGTGGACGGAACCGGCCACCGCTACACGTCCTCCGCCAGGTTCGCCTCCTTCACGAGGTAGCCGAACTGGAACCGGCTCGTCGCGCCGAACATCTGCATAACCTGGCCGATATGTTTACGGCAGGTGCGGACCGACACGCCCAGACGCCGGGCGATGGCTTCGTCCTTCGCGCCGGAGATCAGCATCTTGACGATCTCCTTCTTCATGTCGCTGCTGATGACTTCGGTTTCGGCCCGTCGACTGTCGAAATCCTTCGCGGTCGCCCAGACGTGCTCGAAACAGGAGTAGAGAAAGTCGATGAGCGAGCGCTCCTGCACGACCACGGCACCGCCCTCGTCGCCGCTCGCGAGGATGTACGCCGAAGAGCGGTCGAAGATGTATATCTCGCCGAACAGCGCTCCGGCCGTCCGCAACTCGGCACCGGCGTCGACCAACTTCCCCGCATACTCGCGGATCGGTATGTCGAACCGGGCCGCGTGCTGGTACAGGACACGCAGGCGCACATCCCGGCCGAGCAGTCGGAAATTCCGGGTCTGCGCCTCGATCGACTCGTCGATCGGCCGCCCGCCGCGGGGCTGCATACAGACGACCTCGTGCGAACTGTGCGCCGCCGCCTCGGAAAGCAGCAATTCGACCGTCTCGGGTTCCTTGACCACGTCGAATGAATTGACATTCCGATCGCCGAACCTGCTCGACCGAAACAGCAGCGAAAGTCGGGCCAGCTCGTTCCGGAGCTGGCCCGTCGCCATCTTCCAACCGAGCAACTCGCGCTCGCTGCGCGTCAGGAGCCGGGAGGAGGCCATACTCGGGTCCGCCGGGACGAACCAGGCGTCCTGGTGACGGGACGGTTGAATGAGCCGAAGTTCCAGGAGTTCGGCCACGATCTCCTCACCCCGGCCGGGACTCTCGAATCCGAACTCGTGCGTGACATCGTCGACCGCGAATCCGTCCTGGCCTAAACTCCATTCATAAACTTCGAATATTCCGGCACCCGGTTCGGGAAACAAAGGCACTCCCAGTGAACTAAGCATTCCTTCCATTTACCTCCCGGAAGGATACCCGAGCAGCGTTCAATGTCTCTACCATTTGGCCGGTATATAAAAATTAATCCCTAATGAGCCATTCTCCGCCATGGTGAGCGATATGCGAGAGGAAAGACCGTTCCCGCTGCCCCGTTTCCGCCATTTCCGCCGGCGGCACGACGACACGCGGCGCGGAAGGTGTGGGCAAGCATGGCGCGCACGACCTGCCGATACCAGTGCGAACGACGGTGGATCTGCCGCGGGTTCGGCCCGCGCGGCGCCGACGCCGACCCGCGTGGGGGTCGTGTGGCGGGCGATTCGGGCGGGACGAACGAGGCTGCCGGGCCGGTCCGCGCCGGTCGCGCGCCGGTGCGGGCGGGCGCCTGCGCCGCGGTACGGCGCTGCGGGGCCGCGCGTTCGGGGGCTCGGCTACGGCGGTGCGCTCGCGTGCCTTCGGGCAACGGCGAGGCGTGGTCGGCTCGCCGTGCGTCCGCGGCGCGAGATGCGGGCGGCGCGTACGCCTATCCGGCGGTACTCGGGGCGACCGACACCGTCCGGCCGCCGGCGCCGGCTCCCGCTCCGGGTGCGGCCCCGGCCGCGACCGGTTTCGCGCTCTCCCGAAAGGACCCGAACAGGCCGCGATGAAATACCAACGGCTCGGGCTCGTCCGGATTCACTCGCAGCCCGGTGACCTCGGCAATGATGATGACGTGGTCCCCGGCGACATGCTCGACGTCGATCGAACACGACATCCAGGCGAGCGCGTCACACAATTGCGGGCCGGCCGCCGACTCGCTCCACCGGACACCGGCGAATCGATCGATGTCCTTGACCGAGAACTGCCGACACAACTGCTCCTGGTCGCTGCCGAGGATGTTGACGCAGAATCCGCCGTTCTGTCGAAGATCCACCAGCGTCGCCGACGCCTCACCGACACACAACATGACCAGTGGGGGATTCAACGAAACCGACATGAACGAATTGCACGCCATACCGACGGGCCGGCCGAACGGGTCGGTGGTGGTGATTACCGTTACCCCGGTCGGCAGGTATCCGAGGGTACGCCGGAAATCCGTCGTGTCGAACGGGGCAACCATAACCGACTCCTCGCGTAGCCACTCCTCGAAGCATAATGAGCACTCCGAGTACCGCGTTGGGACGAGCCACCAAGAACTCCGCCCCGATTTGGCTCGCCGGCGCAGTCGGCGACCGGGCCGAAGGTGGACACCGGCCGACCCGCCCCGAATCCCGGTATCGCCGGAGCGGGCAGCGGGTCCCGGGAATGCGAACGGGCCGACTCGACGAATCGAGCCGGCCCGCCGCGTGCACCGAAATCACCGGTGGGTCGCTTCCCCACGTGGTGGGTCACGCTCCGGACGGCCGGTCACTTCTCCAGATCGGGACGCACCCGCAGGGTCAGTGCCGACGCGGCGTCCAACGACGTCTCGTTGATCGCGTAGACGACCCCCACCGTGTCCGCGTCCGCCCACACACACGTGGGCAGCGCCTTGCCCCCCGAGCGGATGCTGGTACAACGCACCACACCGCCGAGGGCGCCGGGAGTCATCTCGCGCACGTTGCCCATGTCCGCCGACTTCTCCTGCGCACCGTCCTGCATGCCCTCGATGATCTGATCCATCACCGTCGTCGGCGACAACAGCGGCGAGGGGTTGGCCATCACCATCACCAGCGCGGTCGGGGTGGTCGCCCCGGCCGGACCGTAGGCGGCGACCTTCGAACCGGCCACCGCCTGCCGCCGGATGCTGGTCTGGAGCGGATAGACGTCGTCGCCCATACGATCGAGGCCGCCCGCCCGCGCGGGGGTGTCCACCCGGCGCTTGGCCGTCGACGCCGTGCTCGTCGGCCGAGGCGGCGCCGGCGGCGCCGAAGTGGGCCGCGTGGTCGGCCCACCGGTCACCGGCGCGGAAACCGACGACGCGGGCTCGGCCACCGAGTCCTTGTCATCGGAGGAGAACGCCCCGGTCGCCCCCAGCACGGCGACCGTACCGACCGCCAGCACACCGACCACGGCCGTCACGATCAGAGCGACCTTGGGGCCGCGGCGCTCCGGCGGCAGCGGAGGGCCGTATCCGGGCGGCGGCCCGTACATCGGCTGCCCGGGGGCCCCGTATCCGTAGGGGTGGGCGCCCGGCTGGTGGACCCCGGGCGGCGGACCGTAGGGCCCACCGTACGACTGACCGGGGGGCGGCGGTGCCCCGTATCCCGGCGGCGGCCCATAGGGCCCACCACCGGGCGGCGGCTGCTCGCCCCCGGCCGGATGCTGAAACGACACGATCCACTTCCCCGCTACGACAACGACGTCGATCGACGCGTCGCCATCCTGCCCCACCTCGACAAACCGCCAACAAGGTGGTCCCGGCCGCCTCCCGCAGAGCGTCCGTCGAGCCCGCGCCCGGCGCGGGTTCCACGTCGGGCGGGGGGTGATTGTCGGCGGGAACCGGCCGGGGTCGGTACGGTGATCGACGCGGCGTTGCGTCGAGGGTGCCGGATCGCGGTCGCGGCACGGGGTGGATTCGGGACAGGAACACGGGGGGCGCGATCGTCATGACGCACTCATTGCCGGGGCAGGGTCGGGGCCGCGGGCCGACACCACGACCGGGACCGACACCACAACCGTGGGGCGGGGCGACGGAGCCGCCCGCGGCGAACCGGCCGGCCGCGCCGCGCAAGGTGCGGGTGATCGTGGTGTGTGTGCTGATCACCGCGGCATCGGCCGCCGTGATCGCGTTCCTGGTGTTGTGGTTGCACAACGTCGGCCAGTCGGTGGGCCCCCTGGACCGCGGCGACCTCAAGAAGGACCTGCCCGGTCCCCGCGACGTCGGCCTCGGCGCACCGGTGCTACCCGGTATCGCGGGAGGTGGCGCGTGAGCACCCCGCGGCACCCGCACGACCCGGACGGCGCGCCGAACCGGCAGGACTCGCAGGACCCGTGGGACGAGCAACGCCGGGCCCGGGCGGGGCAGTCCACGCCCCCGGGGTTCGCCCCGCCGGCGTCGCCCGGGACACCTCCGCCGTTCGCCCCGCCGGCCCAGGCCCAGACGCCACCCGCGTTCGCCCCGCCGTCGGATCGGACCGCACCCCAGTCGCCGGGCCATCCTCACAGCCGGCCTGCCGCCCCCGACCCGGCCCAACCACAGCCCCGACCCGCGCCGTTCCCGAACGCCTCCGGCGGCGGCTTCGTCGCCAACCCCAACCTGCCGCTGCACGACCCGCATCCGCAGCCCACGCCCTACCCGCACGCGCACCCGCACCCGCACCCGCACCCGCACGTAGCCGGGTATGTCGGCCCGGCCGGCCCCGGTTCGCCGCTCCCGCCGACGCCGGCCCCGATGCCGCTGCAACCCGCCGCCTCGGCGCACCACTTCGTGTTCGGACCGCCGCTCGCCCCGGACCGGGTCCGGCCCGCGCGCGATCGGCCGATCCTGCTCCGCGGCACGATCCTGGCCCTGGTGGTACTCGCGATCGCGGGTGTCGGCGCGGTCCGGCAGGCCGTCCGGCAGCCCCAGGGCTACGACAACGTCGGCGAACGCGTCACCGTCGCCTGGGCGTTGAAGGAGGGTCGGGACGGCCCCAAGCCCCCCGACAACGCGGTCGCCGACCCGCGCACGCTGGAGGGCACCTGGTTCCAGGGCGACACCGTGGTCCGCTCGGAACGTGCCCGGGTGGTGGCGTACCGCGTGGACAGCGGGGCCACCGTGTGGGAGAAGCCGCTCCCGAACGGTGCCGCGATGTGCGCGGCCGGCACCGAGACCGACGGCCCGATCGCCGTCGTCGTCTACGGCCTCGGTACCGCGTGCGACCGGATCGCCGGCATCGACATCACCTCCGGCACCGAGGTGTGGAGCAAGCCGCGCCCCGCCAAGGACACCCCCGCCCGCGAACGCCTGGCCGTCTCGCGCGGTGTCGCGGTCAGCGGCGACACCGCGTTCCGGATCAAGGACGGCGCTCAACTGTGGGTCGCGGACCGCACCTTCGCGGCGGGCTGCCACGTCACCGGCTTCCGCGGCGGCCCCGCGCTCGTCGCCAACGGACTGTGCGGGACCACCGACGCCGTGTGGGCGGTCGACCCGCTCACCGGCAAGCCGGCCTGGGTGCACAAGCTGCCCCGGGACGGCACCGTCGCCAAGGGCGGATCGCCGGTGGTCGCCACCTCCCCCGTGATCGTCGACGAGCCGAACGCACCGGGCGGGCCGACGCGGCTGATCGTGTTGTCCGACCGGGGCGAGCCCGCCTACCCGATCGAGGCCGGCGGCCCGCTGATCGGCGACGCGCGCGGCACCGCGCCGCGCATCCTGGCCGACGACCGCACGATCTACGTTCCCGGCAACAACGGCCGGTCCGTGCACGCGTCCAGCACGCCCGGGGCCAACCAGATCATCGCGATCGACCGGGCGAGCGGCCGCGTGCGCTGGATCTCCGCGCTGCCCGCCGCCGTCAAGGTCGTGGGCGTGAGCGTGGACAGCAAGGCCGCGCCGATCGCGGTGGACCGGGACGGCGGCCTGCGGGTATGGGTCAACGCCCGAGGCAGCAAGCCCCCGCGCCTGGTCCACTTCGACCCGGAAACCGGGCACATCCGCGTACTCGACGAGTATCCGCTGCGCCTGGGCGTCTCCGTCGCCGAGACGATGCCCAAGCCCTTCGAACACGACGGCCGACTGTTCCTGGTCGAGGAGAGCACCGCCGGCCTCGGCTACCGCGTGATCACCAGCGCGCGAAGCAAGGACTAGCCGCGGCGTGTCCTCGATCGCCCGTCGGGCTCCACGACGCCCGGCGGGCGATCGAGGACCCGCCCCGGGCGTACCCACCCGCGTCCGGGGCCGGGTGGTCGGCCTCGGCGGCTACCTCGGTCCCTGCCTCGGTCCCTGCCCAGGTCCCTGAACCGCGTCTCGGGTCTGCGGCGAGCGTGACCCCCACGGGCCGCTGCGCCAGGTGATGCCGTTCCAGCGGCCGAGCCGGCGGATCTCCCAGATGCTCAACCCGGTGATGATCAGCGAACCGCCCACGCCGACCACCGCCTTGATGTTGCCCGGCACGATGTCGGAGCCCGCGAACAGCGGGTTGTCGGTCTTGACCAGCATGTCGGTGAGCGCGAACGTCCAGGCCAGCCACATCGCCATCAGCGCGGGCAACATCGGGTGCCCGTCCGCCGCCGAGAACAGGTGTTGCGCCACCTGCCAGATGGCCACCAGGGCGAACCCGAAGACCCAGATCCCGGCGACCATGGACACCCACGACAACACGAGCTGCACCACGGTCCCGTCGGTGCGCAGCGTGTTGGTGTCGGCGCCGAGTCCCGCGCCCTTGCGGCACCCCCAGGCCAGGGCGATGCCCAGCACCGGGACGATCAGGAACAACCCGACCGAGCGGATCGGATGGATCAACTGGCGCATGGTCAGCGACCGCAGGTGCGGCCGGGCGCAGAGCACCAGGAGGCAGCCCATCAACAGGATGCCGACGATGCCGTACAGCGGCAGCAGCACCAGCCGACGCACCATCGCCGAGACCAACTCGGCGACCACCTGGGCACCCTGCACCTTGGTGGTGGCGCCGGAGGCGTGCGTGCGCTCCTGGTACAGCCCGCGCAGGAACACGGCCAACACGATGGTCAGGCCGAGCCACGCGCGTACCCGGTTGAGGTTGCCCATCAGCCCGTCCGGCTTGCCGATCCGGTGCGACGGACGCAACATCCGGTGCGCGAGCACGCCCGGAACCACCACCGAGGCGACGTTGGCGATCCAGCGCCGCTCGATCTGCGCGGGTGTCTCGACGGCCGCGTGCGCGGGTGTGTGCCCGGGTGCGTATGGGTGTGGCAGCGTGGATGCGTGCTGGCCGGCATGGGCCATCGGTCGGAACCTCCCCGCAGAACGACCGGCTCGGGCCGCACCACGTTAGCAACGCCC
The DNA here is from genome assembly GCF_040629175.1 of Embleya sp. NPDC005971. Classification (NCBI taxonomy): domain Bacteria; kingdom Bacillati; phylum Actinomycetota; class Actinomycetes; order Kitasatosporales; family Streptomycetaceae; genus Embleya; species Embleya sp. NPDC005971. The sequence goes on from NZ_JBEXUX010000081.1 coordinate 21,745, forward strand.
ACCGCCTGCCACGCGCGCCCGGCCGCCATCGGTCGGCCTGGGCCGCGCGGCCCGGCCGCACCACCCGCGGATCTCAACCCGCGGCGGCGCCGATCCGGGGCGCGATGCCGGCGAGTTCGGCCAGGCGTCGGGCCGAGTCGAGGCGACCCGGTCGGTCGTACGAACTCGTGGTGACCAGGAACTCGTCCGCGTCGGTGCGGGCGAACAGGGCGGCCAGCCGGGCGGCGACGGTCTCGGCGGTGCCGTGGATCTGCTCGCGCAGCGCCGCGTCCAGGTGTTCCCGCTCGCGGGTGCTCGGTGTGCCGGCGCGAATGCGCTCGGCCGGGATCAGCGGCGGGAAGGTGCCTCGAGTGCGTGAATACGCGGCGGCCCATGCCTCGGGCAGCAGCAGGTCGTGGGCCGCCTCCTCGGTCTCGGCGACCGCGACCGTGCCGGCCGCCACGACGTAGGGCCGCGCCGACCACGCGGACGGGCGAAACGCGGTCCGGTAGCGCTCGATCGCGCGCAGCATGCGCTCCTCGCCGATCGCCGCGGCGACCACGAGCGGCACCCCCGCCCGCGCCGCGTGGTCCGCGCCGGCCCCGGTGGCCAGCACGAAGGGGGCGGGGCGCAGTCCCTCGGCCGGTCGGGCGTGCACGCCGGGATGCGCGTCCTGGGTGCCCAGGAAGTAGCCGAGCAACTCGGCCAGGCGGTCCGGAAAGTCCTCGGCCGCGTCCTTGCCCCGACCCAGGGCCGCCCGAATCCCGTCGGTGAAGCCCACCGAACGACCCACGCCCAGGTCGATCCGCCCGGGATACAACGATTCGAGCACGCCGAACTGCTCCGCCACCACCAGCGGTTGGTGATTGGGCAACATCACCCCGCCGGTCCCGACCCGAATCCGCTCGGTGACCGCCGCCACCGCGGCGGCCAACACGGTGGGTGCCGACCCGGCCACGCCCGGCACGCTGTGATGCTCGGCGACCCAGAACCGGTGATACCCCAACCGCTCCACGTCCCGCGCGAACGCCACGGCATGACGCAACGCGGAGGCCGGATGCTCCCCGTCCAGGGTGAGCGACCTGTCGAGCACGGAAAACCGGACCCCCGGCGGCACAACGTTCACACCACCCCCAACGCCGCCCCGGCCAGGGAATTCCCGAGGCGGTCGGGCGGCGGGGGCGGCGAGCGGGGTGGGCCGCGCCGGGGGGTCCGGCGGTGGGGATCAGTCGCGTACCGCGCCCTCCGGGCGGTAGACCATCAGGCGGCGACCCTTGGCGATGCGGAGTTGGGACGCGCCGGGGCGGACTTCGCCGTCGACGGCGAGTTCGGCGCCCTCCTGTATTTCGGACAGGCGCATCGTGCGGGTCGTGGACGCCTCGTACACGCGCGAGGTGCCGAGGGTGCCGGAGAGTACGGCGGCCACCAGTCGGGTGCGGGCCAGCGGTCGGGAGGCGTCGACGATGCGTACGTCCAGGAGGCCGTCGGTGAGGTCGGGGCGGTAGGTGGGCGCGAAGCCCTCCGGGGCGTATTGGCCGTTGCCCAGGAACAGCAGCCACAACGAGCGGGGACGGCCGTTGACCCGCATCTTGACCGGACCCGCGTCCCGGAGCACCCGGACCAGGCCCACCAGCATGGCCGGCCACTTGCCGATCTTGCCCTCCAACTCCTCGCGGAAGCGCACCAGATCGGGGTAGACGCCGAGCGAGAAGGTGTTCAGGAAGAGCTCCGGGCCCAGTTCCTGCCCGTCGTCGGAGAACGGGTGCGAGTGGTCGCGCTGCAACTCGGCGACGTCCACCGACACCGCCTCGCCCGCCGCGAGCGCCTGCGCGGTGTCGTCCAGTCGGGTCAGGCCCAGGTCGCCGGCGAAGTGGTTGAGCGTGCCGGCGGGGAAGACCGCGAGCGGCATGCCCCGATCGAGCGCGATCCGCGCCGCGCAGTTCACGCTGCCGTCGCCACCCGCGACGCCCAGCACCTGGGCCTCCCGGGCCGCCTCGCACAACAGCGCGACCAGATCGCCGTTCTGGCCGCGCTCGACCACCTTGGCGGCCGGCAGCAGTTCGCGCAGGCGCTGGGCGGCGTCGCCCTCGGGGCCGGCCGAGGAGTTGACCACGACCACCAGGCCGTCCCCCTCGACCAGGGCCGGCACCTTCCCGCGCGGCGGCGGCGCGGACGCCGCCTCCACCGGCCGGGTCGGCCACCAGCGCAGCGTCACCGCCGCCAGGCCCGCGCCGAGCGCCGCGCCGGCCAGGACGTCACCCGGATAGTGCACGCCGGTGTACACCCGGGAGAAGGCCACCGACCCGGCCAGCGCGCCGGCCGCCACGCCCAACGGACGCGACTCCAAAGCGACTCCGGTGGCGAAGGCCGCCGCGGAGGCCGCGTGCCCGGACGGGAACGACGTCGTCCACGGCTGCCTGCTGAGTCGGCGGGCCATCGGCACCGCGTCGATCACCGGCCGGGGCCGGCGTACCCAACTCTTGAGGACCACGTTGGTCACGGTCGACGCGAGCGCCACCGAACCCAGTCCGCGCAATGCCGCCCGGCGCCCGCTGCGTCCACCGGAAAGCGCCATTCCCGCACCGGTCACCGCCCACAGACGCGAATGGTTGGCCGCGCGCGACAAGGCGGGCAGCGCCTTGTTCGCCCACGGCACATGATGCGTTGCCACCCACGCGAAGGCCGCCCGGTCGGCGGCATGGATCTTTCCCATGGCGCCATCACTACCCGTAAGCGGTCCCGGACACCACGACCTGCGTCACATCCGGAGCGCCTCGGACACCTCGGACAGTTCGACCGGGTACTCGATGCGCTCCAGCCAGGCCGCGGGCCACCCGTCGAGGCCGTGCACCGCGCCGATCATCGCGCCCGTCAACGCGGCGATCGAGTCCGAGTCGCCGGAGGTGGCGGCGGCCCGGGCCAGCGCCGACCTCGGGTCGTCCGGATACAGCGCGACACACGACACGGCCGTGGCCAACGCCTCCTCCGCGATCCAGCCGGCGCCGGTGATCCGGCACGGATCCGACCGTCGATCGCGCTCCAGCAGCGCGCTGTCCAACCGGTCCAGCACGCCCAGGCATTCGTCCCAGCCGCGCGCGATGAAGCCCTCCGGTGTGTCCGCGAACGGGCCGCGCCACAGGTCCTCGCCGAGCCAGTCGGCGTGGTAGACCTCGCGCTGCGCCTCGGCGTGCGCACGCAGGTACGCGGGCAGGTCGGCGATCGACACACCGGTACGCAGCGCGTGTACCGCGGTCGCGGTCAGGTCCGAGGCGGCCAGTGCGGTGGGGTGACCATGGGTGATCGCCGCCTGGAGCTGCGCCGCACCGCACCGCGCGGCCTCGTCGAGGTGGTCGACCAGGCCCAGCGGGGTCACCCGCATGTTCGCGCCGCAGCCCTTGGAGCCGCGGCGGGTCGCGTCGATCCAGCTCCGGCCGGCGGCCAACTCGGCGCACGCGGACATGCACGTGTGCCCCGGCGCGCGGGTGTTGTCCGGGGAGTCCCACCAGGTCAGGAACCGCTCGATCAGCAACGGCGCGAACTGCTCGGCGGTCAGCACCCACCCGTTCGCCCGCGCGTGCGGCCCCGCGTTCGTCCGCGCGTCGATCAGCGCGTGGGCCACCGCCAGGCCCATCTGGGTGTCGTCGGTGACCAGCGCGGGCGTGCCTTCCAGGTCCATCGGGCCGGGCAGTTCGTATCGGCGCACGATCTGCGCGTAGGACAGGAATTCCGTCGGCGCGCCCAACGCGTCCCCGTACGCCAGGCCGAACATGCTCCCGCGCACCCGCTCCGCGTTCCCCACCATGTGGCACCACCCTTCGTCGAGGTCCCAGCCTGCCGGCCGGGCGGCTCGCGTCCGGATCTTTATGCGGGCCGGTGACGGGCACGCGGGGCGGGGCGGCGGCGGGGCGGCGATCCGTGCAGGGGTGGGACACACCGCCCCGAAAGGGTTCGAAATCGTGGCCCCGGGGCGAAGCTTGAAGGCATGGACGTACTCTCCGGCCGCATCCTGTTGCGCCCCCTCGACCTCGATCGTTCGCTGGCCTTCTACCGCGACGTGCTCGGACTCGCGATCGCCCGCGAGTTCGGGACCGGGACACATCGCGGGACGGTGTTCTTCCTCGGCGGCGGGTTCCTGGAGGTCTCGGGCACCGCGACGGAGACCGGGCCCGGCTGCGCGGATCTGCGGTTGTGGCTCCAGGTGCGGGACTTGGGCGTCACCCACAAGGAACTCCTGGGCAGGGGCGCCACCGTGCTGCGCGAACCGCGCCGGGAGGAGTGGGGGTTGGACGAGATGTGGATCGCCGATCCGGACGGGGTGCGGATCTGTGTGGTGCAGGTGCCGGACGAGCATCCGATCCGCTATCGACCGGGCATCTGACCCGACGCGACCCGGCATCCGACGGGACGTCGGCGGCCGTCGCGCGAGCCGCCGGACACCGCGGTGCGTGGCTTGGGCAAACCCGATCGGCCGGTATTCCCGGGCCTCTTGACGGCCTCGGGCGGCGACGACACACTCAAGCTACCAGCCGGTAACAATTCGACGATGTCCCGGGGGCCACCACCCATGACCGCCTTCAACCTCGCGCTGAACGAGGACCAGACCACCATCCGCGACTGGGTGCACACCTTCGCCGCCGAGACGATGCGCCCGGCCGCCGCCGAGTGGGACGAGCGGGAGGAGACCCCCTGGCCGATCATCCAGGAAGCCGCCAAGATCGGACTCTACTCCCTCGACTTCTTCACCACCCAGGCGTTCGACCCCACCGGCCTGAGCATGCCGCTGATCATGGAGGAACTCTTCTGGGGCGACGCCGGGTTGGGCCTGGCGTTGACCGGCACCGCGCTCGCCGCGGCCGGCCTGGTGGCCAACGGCACGCAGGAACAGATCATCACCTGGGCACCCGAACTGTTCGGCACCACCGACGACGTCCGAGTCGCCGCGTTCTGCTCCTCCGAGCCCGACGCCGGTTCCGACGTCTCCTCGATGCGCACCCGCGCCGAATTCGACGAGGCCACCGGCGACTGGATCCTCAACGGGGTCAAGACCTGGGCCACCAACGGCGGCATCGCGCACGTGCACGTCGTGGTCGCCACCACCGACCCCGCCCTCGGCTCGCGCGGCCAGGCCAGTTTCGTGATCCCGCCGAACACGCCCGGGTTGTCCCAGGGACAGAAGTTCAAGAAGCACGGGATCCGCGCGTCGCACACCGCCGAGGTGGTGCTGGACCACGTCCGGGTCCCCGGCGACTGCCTGTTGGGCGGCAAGGACAAGCTGGACGAGCGGCTCGCGCGCGCCAGGTCCGGCACGTCCGGGCGCTCGAACGCGGCGATGGCCACCTTCGAGTCGTCCCGCCCGGCGGTCGCCGCGCAGGCGGTGGGCATCGCGCGCGCCGCCTACGAGGTGGCCCTGGAATACGCGCAGGTCCGCGAGCAGTTCGGCCGGCCGATCATCGACAACCAGGGCGTCGCGTTCACCATCGCCGACATGCGCACCCGGATCGACGCGGCCCGGCTGCTCACCTGGCGGGCCTCGTGGATGGCGGCGACGAACCAGCCGTTCACCGCGGCCGAGGGCTCGATGTCCAAGCTGTACGCCGGCGAGACCGCCAAGTGGGTCACCTCCGCCGCGATGCAGATCCTCGGCGGCAACGGATACACCCGCGAATACCCGGTCGAGCGCATGCACCGGGACAGCGCGATCTACACGATCTTCGAGGGCACGAGCGAGATCCAGCGGCTGGTCATCGCGCGGACGTTGTCGGGCGTACCGATCCGCTGACGAACGAACAGGTCAGAGCCTCTTTGGCCCTCAAGAAGCAACGCCCGGCCGCAATCAGCGGACGGGCGTTGTTTGGCTTTTCAAGATCAGTTGGGAGACAACTGGGAGACGAGGTTCAGCCAACTCCGGAAGCGGTCTCGTCCCCGGCTGATGCGGTGCAGGATCGCTCCCACCGCGCCTGCAACGCCTGGGCGATGGACACCTCCATCGCTTCGGTCACGTGCCCATACACGCTCTCGATCCCCTGGAGGATGTGCCCCAGGCGCTCCTCGACGGCCACCCGCGGCATAAGGTCCTCGTCGAGCCACACTTTGTGCCCATGTCTCAACCCGTGCGGGATCATGCCGCTCCCCGCGAGCCCTTCCACCGGAGGGATCTCCGGGAGCGCCCCACGGCCTCGCGTCGGCGGAGCTGCGCACCGACCGTCGACGAGCGGCCGCCAGAAGAACGTGTAGAAATCGCCGCCGGCCAGAAGTTGCCCTCCTTTGAGGGCGGTGAACAGGGTGGGAGCCGTGTGGGTCGACAACAGCCTGGAGAGCAGGTCGGCAAGGAAGGGCGGCAGGAGGATCGAGCGGGCGCTCCCGTACTTCGGGTCTGGGAACTCACGTGCCCCCTCGATGTATTGGAATTGTCGAGTCAGGTTGATGCGCCTGCCGTACTCCTTGCCGAGGAACTGGCAGTCCTCCCGCTTGATCCCGGCAATTTCACCCATACGCATGCCCGTGTACGCAAGGGTCAGGACGATCGCGTAGCCCATCTCGCCGTTCGGAGCCCACCGGATTCGTGCGTTCTCGGCCAGGCTGAGGGCTTGCTCCGGTGATGCCCACACCTTTTCGTCTTTATCCTTGCGGACGTACCGCCCGCGTCGGCGCTTGCGAGGGGGGATGGGGCTCCGCGGGATGAGCTTCTCCTCGACTGCGTCGTCGAGCAGCATCCGTAGCACCGAGATGATGCCGTCGACGTAGTTCTTGGAATAGGTCTTGCGAAGTTCCTTCTCCCAGGCCCGAAACGCAAGCCCGGTGATCTTCCGCAACTGCACCTCGCCCCAGCGCGGGAGGATGTGTCCATCCAACCGCTTGCGGTACTCGTACTCGCTCTTGGGTGCTACGTCGATGGCGGGGAGCCAGCTTTCGACGAATGTCCCCAGTGTGATTTCGCCGTCGCGAGGATCGATGAACACTTGGCGACGGACGTCCGTCTCCTGTGCTCGACCGTAGTCGAGTGCGTCTTGCTTCGTTGCGAAACCTGGCTCGGACGCCCATGAACCGTCCGGCGATTGGTATCGAACGCGCCAGGGCTTGGCCCCTTTTCCGCGCTTTTCTGCATATGCCATGCATCACCCCTGCGCGCTGTGCGCGATGGGTTGGGGCGGGTGGCCCGCCGCCAGGACGGGCGGGCCTCCCGCAACGGCTTTACGGGGTCGTAGTCAAGGGAAGGCGATCGGGCATCCGGCGCAGGCGCGGCGACAGTCCACGCCCTGCGCTCGGAGACCTGCGATGGCTGTATCCAGAGCATCCGCGTCGGTGAGAACGCGCGGTGTCAGACCACACAGCCGGACTCCCTTGTGCTTTCCCTCGGTTACGACTCCCGTGGTGCTGTAAATCGCGGGCCCCATGGCCACGATCATGCCGACCGGCATAGTGCCTCCTTGCCGGCTCGTACCCCCAAGTGGCGCACTCGATCGTCGCATGGGACCGCGCAGTTTCTCGCAGTTACTCGCAGGTTCGTGCGGTCATGTTTGCAACAAAAGCATAAAGATAGCTAAAGGTGATCAGTTGATCACGATTCGATGCGCTATCCGTCGCCTCTGTCGGGCTCGGCGACCAGTCCCCTGCGGCGCATCTCCTCGATGAACGCACTCGACGCCCGCTGGATGTCCGCGCCGGTGGCGGTGGGGATGGCGTGCACCATCGTGTCGGTCAGGATGCGACGGATCTCGTCCTCGTCGCCCGGGCGCCAGAAAGAGTCGTCGGCGCTCTTCGACACCTGCTCCGGACCGTTCGGGACAACTCTGTCCGGGTCCGCCTGCGTGTTGGCGTATGGAAGAAGTGTCGGTTCGCCGCCCTTCATGATCGCGTCGGCGGAGCCGGGGGCCCAGCCCACGACTCTTTCGGCGGCGGCCAGGTTCATGTCGATCGTCTCGGCGGTCCCCTTCTCGATGTGCATCCACGTTGTCTGTGTCATGTGGGCCGCTTTGGCGGCGGCCCCTTTCCTGAGGCCGCGAGCGATCCGGGCCTGGGCGAGGTGTCGACCCAGGCGCTGACGCGGGGTCTCGGCGTGCGTCTCTGCCATGGGGCTCAGTGTCGCAGTCACACGCAGGCACAGCGAGCCCTGTCCGGTGAACAGACCGGAAACCGGCACTGCTGGCCAGATCTCGCAGTCTGCGGCCGATAATGCGCGGCGAGTGAGCGCGATTCCTCGCGGTCGCCACGAGTAACTGCGAGATACTGCGAGAAACCGCTAGACGAGACTGCGAATGACTGCTAGTTTTCTGGCATGCACCAACCCGCAACGATCGCGGTGAGGGGCAGTCGAATCCGCGAAAAGCGGCAGGTCAGAGGCATGTCGATACGCGAGCTGGCAGCCATCCTGGGCGTCCACGTCAGCTACGTGTCGAAGCTCGAAACCGGCAGCCGCAAGCGGATGAGCCCCGAGAAGTACGTGACCCTCCGCGATGCCCTCCACATGACGGACAAGACCCTTCGTGCACCCATCACGAACGCAAAGAAGGAGGTAACAAGTGAACAACATCACCTCGACTCCGGTCCCGGAGGCGGGCCCTGTGGCCCTGTATGACCCGGAAAGCGCCGCCGAGCGGCTCAAGGAGATCGGCATGAAGGTCTCCGGGCGCTGGCTGCGGGACGGCGTGAACCACGACGAGTTCCCGCACACCCGAGCCGGCCGAAAGCTGTTCTTCAGCGACGCGCACCTGGCCGCGATTCAGGAAATGAAGTCCCACGACAACGGCGTGAAGCCCAACCGCCGCAAGTCCCGGACGAGTTGCCCGAAGCCCCGTAGCCGGGCGCTCAGTTCCGTCTGACCTTCGCTTTCTCCCATCCATGCGCCACGTCCTGGCGTTAGCCATGCCCGAACCGGCTGGCCGAGATGCCCGAGAACGCGAGTGCGGGCCGCGACCGATGGCACGGCGCGACCCGCTGACCCACCACCACCGAAGACGTTGATCCGAAGGAGTGGCAGGACCTATGCAGACTACCGAACCGATTCCCCCGGAAACCGTCGCCGACCTGCTCGACAAAGCGGCCGACCTGATCGAGACGCAGGGCCTGCTCCGGCACGAAGGCTGGATCGACCTGCACGAGCACGGGCCCCTGGGCGCCTCGACCGCCCTGTTCGTGGCCGAGACCGGCAAGGTCCTGGTCCACCCGATGCCCCCCGTGGTGTTCGCCGCGCTCCAGTTGTGCGCCTACGCGGAGGGGGACCTGGACACGTGGGCGGACAACGTCGCCGAGGACGCCGGCGAGGTGGCCGCGCTGCTGCGGTACGTCGCGGCGTGCGAGCGGGAGGTCGAGGACCAGACGGCCGACGAGGTTGCGGGAACTCTCGCGGGTGACCTGGTCGGGCAGGGCGAGCGGTGGCGGGCATTGTGCGCCGCCGGCCGGAACCCGCACGCGCTGCCGGTGGCGGTGGCGGCATGAGCGCCTACGTGTTTCGCGCCGAGGGCTTGACCGAGACTCAGCTCGACGGGCTCGCGTGCGTGCTGTGTGGGGTGTCGTACCCGCGGGTGTCGACGCCGATCGGCATCGTGCCGGGCCGCGGCCAGGTCTTCGTGTGCGACCCGTCCTGCCCGACGATTCCGGGCGTGCGCCGGTTGACGGTGGCGGAGTTGCTGGTGCAGCCGGACCCGTGTGACCCGTCGCCGGACGAGGTGGCACCGGCGGGTGTGGCGTGGGCGTGGCGGGATTCGTGCCACTGCAAGACGACGGACGACGCCTACGAGATCGAGCATCGGCTGTCGTGTGCGCGGCCGGGTTGGTACCTGGTCGGGCCGGGGGCCGAGGGCGGCGAGTGGTTGGGGTCGTGGCAGGCGATGGCGCAGGTGTTCGCGGAGCGGTGGATCGCGGCGCACGCGGTCCGGCCGGTGGCCAGCGACACGACGACCGGGGGGACCCGATGACGACGACCAACCTGCCCGACTTTGCCGATGTATTCCGGCGGGCGGCCGAGGTGATCCGCCGAAACGGCTGGACTCAGGAGACCCTGTCTGCCGCCGATCCGGTCCGCGGCGACGTGCCGGCGGAGTGTGCGGTGTGCGCTGACGGCGCCCTGCGGCTGGTGATCACGGGGGCCCCGGAAGGCCAGAGCCCGGTTGCCCATGAGGCCGAGCGCGCCTTCATTGCCCTCGTGCAGATGTCGGGTGATCCCCGTCAGATCCCGATGGACGTGATCGCTACCTGGAACGACGCTCCGGAGCGCACGGCCGATGAGGTGATCGCGGCGTTCGAAACAGCCGCGGTTGCGGTCGCGGCCGGTCGGTTGATGGCGGGCCGGGTGTTTGTGCCCGAGTGGACGCGGATCGCGGATCGGCGGTGGGCTCTCAGGGTCGGCGACGTGCTGTGGTCTCTGGATCTGCGCGAGGACGTTGACCCGGCCGGCTGGTATCTGGCGGGTCCGGGGCGGTTCACGCAGAGCGTGTGGGTCGCTCGGCATCTGGCCGGGGCGTGTGACGTCGGCACTCGCACGATCCGCGAGTACATCGCGGCCGAGTCGGGCGGTGCGGCGTGAAAACCCCCGAGTTCCGGCGCGGGGACCTGCGCCGGCGTGGATGGCACGCGATCCACCCCGAGCGATACGAGCGCATCGTCGATGACGTGCTCTGGGCGCTCGACGACCTCGACGACACCGAGATCGGCCCGAACGACCCCGGGCCCGGCTGGTACCTGTACGGGCCCGGCCCGTTCGTGGACGGTCGGTTCCTCGTGTGGTCCGACACGGTTCCGACGGCGGGTGCCGACGCCGTGATCCGGACCCACCGTTATCTCGCGTGCGACTGCTGCGGTCGGGTCGGCAGGGTCCGCAACATGGCCGGTATCCGGCTGTGCGCGGGCAACACCACCGGGCTCGGCGGGCCGTGCCCGACGCCGAGCGAGACCCCCGCGTGACCGCCCCGACCGCCGCCGTCCCGCCCCCCGGGGCGGCGGCCCCCACCGACACCCGCTGCGCGCGCTGCGGCGGATCCACCGTCGAGCCCACCGACCCCGCCCAGTGCTGCTGGGGCTGCGGCGGCGCGGGCCTGGCCGCTGACGAGGCCGCCGACATCTACAGGGGAGAACCGTGACCGCCCGCAAGAAGGCCGAACCCGCGCCCGCGTCCACAGGCGAGGACCGCATCCCCAAGCCCTCCCAAGGCTGGTACCGGGTGCCCGGCAGCGGCGAGAAGCTGCGCCGCGTCACCACCATCCTGGGCCAGGGATACCCCAAGCCCGAGCTGGTGTTCTGGTCCGCGAACCTCACCGCCGCCGACGCGTTCGCCACGCTGCCCCGCCTCGTCGCCGCCTCGCTGCGGCCCACCGACAAGGAAGCCGCGTACGACTGGCTCCGCAAGGGCCACATCCGCAAGAAGGACGAACGCTCCGACATCGGCACAGCGGCCCACACGCTCGTCGAGGCGCACGTCCTGGGCAAGCCGCTCCCCGAAGCACTCCTGAACGACCGGCAAATGGCCCCCTACCTGCGGCACTTCCTGACGTTCGTCGACGACTGGCAGGTCACCTTCGAGGCGTCGGAGATGACCGTCGGGAACTTCACCCACGGATACGCCGGGAAGCTCGACTACCTCCTGCGGTCGCCCCTGATCGCCCGCCTTCTCGACGTCCCCGCGGACACCGTCCTGCTGGGCGACACCAAGACCGGCGGCGAGCTGGACGAGAAGGGCGTGTACCCGGAAGCCGGCCTGCAGATGGCCGCGTACCGCGGGGCCGAGGTCGGGTGGTTGCGCGACGGCACGCGAATCCCGCTGCCTCCGATCCACAGCGTGGGGATCGTTCTGCACCTGCGGCCCGAGGGCTACCGGGTGATGCCGCTGGCCTGCGGTGACGACGTGTTCGCCGCGTTCTTGCACGTGCAGCAGGTCGCCGAGTTCAAGCGGGTCCTGTCCAAGTCCGTCGTCGGCGCTCCGCTGAGCCTGCCGGCCCTCACCACCGAAGGGGCTGCGGCCTGATGCCCATCCTCGACCTTCAACAGCGGATGCGTCAGCTCGGCGAGATCCGCATCGGTCACACCATCGACACCGGGCGCACCCGCAAGGACGGCAAGCCGCTCCTCCGTCCCGCAAAGCTCGACAAGTTCCGGTTCACGTCGCCCTCGCGTCCGCTCCTGGAGCAGGTGGCCGCCCTGTACGGCGGAACCGTCCAGGCGTGGACTCCGGCGAACGGTGCCGCCGCCGAGTACGAGGTGTACTCGACGAGCAGTCGTCTCCCGGTCCTGGTGCCGCCGAAGAATGCGTTCTCGCAGTGGTACGAGCAGTACAAGGGCGCGCGGTGCGTGCGCCGCTGTGACGGAGCGACCGAGCAGAAGACCGACAAGCCGTGCCTGTGCGACATGGCCAAGCGGGACTGCGCGATCACGACCCGGCTCAACGTGATGCTGAAGGATCTGCCCGCACTGGGCATCTGGCTCCTGACCACGCACGGCTACTACGCGGCGGTCGAACTGCCTGCTGCCGCCGAGTTGTTGGCCATGACCAACGGCTACGTCCCTGGGTGGCTCGGGATGGAGCTGAAGAAGGTCATGCGCGACGAGGGCCCGGCCGAGTTCATGGTTCCCACCCTCGATGTGGAGATCACGCCGACGGCGCTGATGTCCGGCCGAGTCCCCGGGATCGGGCCGAGTCCCGAGCGGGCGGTCGCCGCGGGGGCTGAACGCGTGGCCATTGCTGCGGCGCCGGATTACGCGGCTCTCGCGTCGGTTGCCGCGACATTCAAGGAGGTCGTCGAGGTTCGCCGCCAAGCCGAGGCCGCCGGGCACCTCACCAAGGATCTGGACGAGCGCCTCAGGGCCATCGGCGAGCCGCTCCGCGCGGCACCGCAGGCCCCGGCCGCCGATCAGGCCGAGACTCCGCCTCCGCAGCCCGCCCCGGAACTTGAGGTCGTCGACGCCGAGGTCGTCGACGACGACCCGACCGACGTGTGGTTCCAGGTCATGGCCGTGGCCGGCCGCAAGGGCTGGGACACCGACCGCCTCAACGGCGAGTTCGCCGCCGCGTACGACGGCCTCACCCCCGGGTCGGCGACCGCCGGCCAGCTCCGCGCATTCCTCACCAGCCTGAAGGGTTCGAAGTGACGACGCATCTGAAGGGCGCCCAGGCGCTCGTCGAACTCCTCACCGAGGCGCCCGCATGGCTGCCCCCGGTCGTCGGCTGGGAGATCGGCGCGGCCACCGAGGCCGACCCCCGGCACGTGATGGGGCAGCTCGACGACGAGGCCGTCGGCAAGCGCACGCTGCTGCGGAAGCTGGCCGAGGAGACCGGCGGCGAGTTCCAGGAAGGCGAGCCGGTCGGCGAGCGGGACGGCTCCCACTTCCGCAACCTCGGCGCCGAGTTCTGGTTCGCGGGCGCGCGGTTCACGGTATGGGTGCTGGTCATCGAGTACGTGGCGGTGCCCTCGTGAGCTGGCACCTGGAGCGCATGGCCGCGTTCGACACCGAGACCACCGGGCCGAATCCCGAAACCGCGCGGATCGTGTCCGCCGCGATCATCGGCGTCGGCGGCGGCAAGCCCACCGACCCGGCGACGTGGCTGGTCAACCCCGGCGTGGAGATCCCCGCGGAGGCCGCCGCCATCCACGGCATCACCACCGAACGCGCGGTCGCCGAGGGCATGGAGGCGAAGCAGGCGGTCGAGGAGACCGCCACGATCCTCGCCTCGTACATCGAGGACCGCACGCCGATCGTCGCCTTCAACGCCAGGTTCGACCTGACGTTGCTGGACCGCGAGTGCCGCCGGCACGGGCTCGTCCCGCCGACGGAACGCAGCCTGCACCCGCCGCTGGTCATCGACCCGTACGTCATCGACAAGCAGCTCGCGCGACGCAAGGGCAAGCGCACGCTGACCGCGCAGTGCGAGCACTACGGGATCGTCCTGGGCGACGACGCGCACGACGCGACCGCCGACGCCCTGGCCGGGGCACGGCTGGCGTACAAGCTCGCGTGCCGCTACCCGGGGAACCTGCAGGTGCGGCTGAAGGACCTGCACGGGCTGCAGCAGTCGTGGGCGCACGACCAGGCGGTGAGTCTGCAGGCGTACTTCCGCCGCACGGATCCGGATGCCGTGGTCGAGGGTGCGTGGCCGCTCGTGCCGTACACCGGAGGCGAGTCGTGACGGGCCGTCTCGTCACCCTGCTGGGCCGGGTCTCCCCGGCCCGGCGGGGCCCCCGCGCCCCTGTCGCGGTCGAGGGCGGTGTCCACGTCGTCACCTCGCTCCCGACCCGCGTCCCGCCCCGCCCGCACCGCGCGCCCGGCCAGTGCCTCGCGGACGAGGACTGGTACGTCGCCCCCGGGTCCCTGTGGGAGCCCGTGCCGACCGGCCGCCACCGGAGGCCCCGGTGATCCTCGACGCCGCCCTCTTCTACCTCGCGTTCCTGGTCTGCGTCGTCGCCGTCATGCGCGCGACCAAGGCCCGCAACCACGCCGAACGCGACGCCGACCGAACCCCCACGTCCCGGACGGAGGAACCGTGACCCACCGAACCTGCCGCACCTGCCGACGCACGCTGCTTTTGGATGCCTTCGTCGTCGACCGGCGAAACCCGACCGGCCACACCGCGGAGTGCAAGTCCTGCCACCGGGACCGAGGCCGGCGAAGCGCCCGCCGCGTGCTCGCCCCGGACACGGTCCTGGACGTCGACGAGGTCGCCGTCGAGCGCGCCGTCGCCGGGGATCCGCCCGGCCGGATGACCGCCGACGAGCGACGCGTCGCCGTCCGCGTCCTCACCGAACGAGGCATGGCCCACCGGGAGATCGCCCGAACCCTGCGGGTGACCCCCCGCACGGTAACCCGGGCGCGGCACTACATGCGGACCGTCCCCCCTTTCTGCCCGAACTGCGTGGGCGACGCCTGCCGCTGGCACCCCGAGAGGACCGCAGCATGACGTACCGAGTCATCCTCACCGGCTCCCGCTGGTGGACCCAGAGCATCGCCATCCGCGCCGTTCTCGGCGACCTCCAGATCGAACACGGCGGCGACCTGGTCGTCGTCCACGGCGCCTGCCCCACCGGAGCGGACGCCCTCGGCGACCTGATCGCCGACGAGTTCGGCATCCGCCGCGACCCGTTCGCCGCGTACTGGGACCACTGCGCGCCGATCTGCCCCAGGAAGCCCCATCGCAAGATGCGCAAGCCCGGGGACGTGCACCACCCGGGTGTGCTCCCGGACTACTGCCCCGGCGCCGGCCCGCGCCGCAACCTGGCGATGGCCGAGCGCGGAGCCCGCGAGTTCGTGGCGTTCGCCGCGGCCGAGCGATCGTTCGGCACCGCCAACATGATCAAGCTCGCGCGGGAACACGGAATCGGTGGACGCAAGTGGGTGCCCGGCGGCGGCGCTCCGGTCCTGCTGCCCGCCCTGGCTCGGCGAGGTGCCGCATGACCGCCATCGACGACATCGCCCACGCCCACACCGCCGTTGCTCGCACCCTGCGCGGCGTTCGCCCCGACCTCGCGGTCACCGCCTACGGCATCCCCGCCCCGCAGGGCAGCAAGCGCCACGTCGGCAACGGCCGGCTGATCGAGTCCTCGAAGCGCGTCAAGCCGTGGCGCGAGGCCGTCCGGCTCGCCGCGCACGAGGTGTTGGACGCGACCGGTACCGGGCCGCTCGACGGACCGCTCGCGGTCGAGTTGACCCTGACCGTGGTCAAGCCCGCGTCGGCTCCGAAGCGGCGCACGACGTGGCCGATCACCCGCTCGTCCGGCGACCTGGACAAGCTCATCAGGTCGACGTTCGACGCGCTCACCGACGCGAAGGCAATCGCCGACGACTCTCGGATCGTCGAGGTCACCGCGACGAAGGTCTACCCCGGCGAGGGCTACGACGCGCTGGAACGGCCGGGCGCGGTCATCCGGGTCTGGCGCATCGGCGGTGGCTCGTGACGGCCCATCAGCTCGACCTCCTCGCCGACCTCGGCCCACGCAAGTGCCGCGCCTGTGACCGGACCGCAACCACGCGCCTCGTCTGGGCCTCCGACCTCCTCCGATCGTGCTACGCGCGGCCCGACGCCCGTGACGCCTACCGCGCGACCAACGGCCGTTACCCCGCGCTCGTCGGAGAAGGTCTCGACGTCTGCCGGCTGTGTGTCTCCTACTACCGGGGCATGTTGACCCACCGCGACACGGTCGTCTACGGCACCGGCGTCCGGGAGGCGGCGTGACCGCCCACCAGGACGACCTGTTCGGCGGTGCGATCACACCCGCGGTCCTCGCCGGCACACGCCCGCCCGCTTCCGACGACAGCGCGGGGGTTCGCCGCACCAAGCGGCAGATCGCCGACGTCGCCGCCGGACGCCACCCCCTCACCGGCGGCGGCCTCAACCCCATGGCCCCCGCGAACGCCCTCGACAAGCAGGCCCTCGGCCTGCGATGCGGCTCCTGCGTCCACCGCGTGTTCCAGCACGGCTACGGCAAGACCTGGCCCAAGTGCGACGCCTTCGGACCCAAGTACCTCACCCACGGCGCGGCGACCGACGTCCGCGCCTGGTGGCCCGCCTGCGGCAACCACCAAACACAAACCCCCTGATTACCCGCACCACCGAGCGAAAGGCCACACCATGCCCCGACTCCCCAAGGACGCCGTCCCCGAGGTCAAGCTCGACGCCTCCGGCGGCGCCGTCGAAATCAGCCTCACCCGCGACCAGCGCCGCGAACTCTTCGAAGCGCCCGACTCCACCGTCATGGCCGTGGTCGAGCTGACCGCGAAGAAGTACACCGGCACCGCCGCGAGCGAGGAGAAGGCCCCGCAGGTCGTCGTCCGCGTCACGTTCGCCGAGACCGCCCGCACCCCGGACGAGGAGCGGGGTCTGCGCGAGGCCATGCGCGCAATGTTCCGGCGGCGCAAGCTCGACGGCACCCTCGACGAGGTCGGCCCCGGCCCGCGCGACCCGAGCCTCTACCTCGACGAGATCACCGAACGTCTGCCGTCCGAGGCGGAGTTCCGGACCCACATGGACGCGTGACCGGCCGCCATCCCCACACCGGGGACGGGCGATCCACCTGCCCCCGGTGCTCGGCCCCGGTCCTGAACAGCCCCACCGACGGGCGCCTCGACGCGGACCCGCACCTGTACGGCCCCTACATCCCCGACGGCGGATCCATCACCGCCCGACAGGCACTCGCCGCACTCGCCGCCGGCACCCCGGCCGGCCACCGGCGGCACGAATGCCCGCCGCCCACCTGCACGCAGCTCACGCTCATCTGACCGAGGAGTCCCGTGGACAACGTCCATTACCTGCGCGAGGACGAGGGACCCCTGACGCGCCTGCCGCCCCACGACATCGACGCCGAGATGCGCATCCTCGGACTGTCCATGTACGACCCCGCCGAGCACGAACGCGCGTGCGCGCTCATGGAACCGGGCGACTTCTACCGGTCCGCCCACGAAACCCTGTGGCGGGCCCTGTCCCGCCTCCACGCCGAGGGCACCCCCACCGACCCGATCGCCCTCAACCACGAGCTGTCCCGCACCGGCGACATCAAGCGCGTCGGCGGCGCTCCCTACCTCCACACCGTGTACTCCCAGGCCGCCGTGGTCGGGCAGGCCGGGTACTACGCGAAGATCATCCACGAGCACGCCGAGACCCGGGCCGAGATCGCCCTGGGCACGCGGCTCATGCAGAACGGTCACTCGGCCGACCACGACCCTGCCGAAGCCGGAAAGCTGATCACCAAGTTCATCGAGAAGCGGACGAAGTCCGCGCTGGACATCGCCCACCCGTGGGCGCCGCTCGACCTCACCGACGTCGTCGAGGGCAAACAGCTCAACGCCGCACCCGAGTTCCTCCAGCGCGACGACGGCGAATCCCTCCTGTACGCGGGCAAGATCCACTCCGTCTCGGGGGAGTCCGAGTCCGGCAAGACCTGGCTCCTCCTCCTCGCCTGCGCGCAACTCATCGGCGCCGGCGGCGTCGTCCTCTACCTCGACTTCGAAGACAGTGCCGCAGGCATCGTCGGCCGTCTCATGGCGCTCGGCATCCCCGCCGAGATGATCCTCCAGGGCCTGCGGTACTGCCGGCCCGACGTCCCGATCGACGACGCGGCCCGCTCGGTGATCGGCGCCGTGATCGAGCGGGACCGGCCCGGCCTGTGCGTCGTCGACGGCGTCACCGAGGCCATGAACCTCCACGGCCTGGAACCGCTCAGCAACTCGGACGCCGCCACCTTCTACACCGCGGTGCCACGGTTCGTCGCCAACATGGGTCCGGCCGTGGCGATGATCGACCACGTCGTCAAGGACAGCGAGAAGCGCGGCCGGTACGCGATGGGCGCCCAGCACAAGCTCGCCGGCATCGACGGCGCGGCCTACCTGGTCGAGCCGATCAAGCCGTTCGGCTATGGGGCCCACGGCATCAGCCGTGTGCGAGTGGCCAAGGACCGGCCGGGTCGGGTGCGCGAGCAGGCCGTCGGCGCGGTGATCGGCGATCTGCAGATGTTCTCGGCCGAGGACCGCTCGGTGCGCGTGGAGTTGCGGTCCCCGCGGCCGTACACCGACGACGACACTCCGACGCTGTTCCGGCCCACGGCCCTGATGGAGAAGATCTCCCGCGCGGTCGAGGAGAACCCGGGCCTGACGAAGTCGGCCCTGGAGGCGGCCGTCGACGGCAAGAACGACGTGAAGCGGCTGGCGCTGGAACTCCTCATCGCGGGCGGGTTCGTGGAGGTTCGCGGCGGGGCCCGGAACGCGCATCTCCACACCTGTCGCAAGCCGTTTCGCGAGGCGGCCGACACCCCGGGAACGACCCTGCCCCACCCTGCCCCTGATCTTGAAGCGGAGTCGGGCAAATGAGGCATTCCCGGTTCGCGACGACCCTGCCCCACCCTGCCCCTTCCGAGGGGCAGGGTCGAATCGGGGCAAAGGGGACGCATTTCTGATGCTGTGTCAGATTCAGATTTCCATGATCAGGGGCACGGTCAAAACCCACTCCCACCAGCACAAACACCAACCCCGAACGACCCTGCCCCGACCGTGCCCCCACCCTGCCCCCGATCTTGCTCCAGACCCGAAAACGACCCTGCCCCTCCCTCCTCCCTTTAGGGAGGGGCGGGGTCGTGGGACTGGTCGCCGGCCCGAAAGCGAGAACCCCATGCACCACCCCCTGACCCCCCTGGAACGAGACGTCCACGACCTCATCGCCGAAGCCCTCATCACCGACACCGACACCAGCCTCGCCGACCTCGCCCGCCACATCGTCGCCACCGTCCAAGGCCCCAGCCCCATCACCCCGAAAACCCACGCACTCCCCGAAGACGCACGACACATCGCCCGACACCTCGAAGCCACACACAAGGAGCACTGACCCGCACATGGCCGGAGACACCCTCATCACCGTGATCGGCAACCTCACCGCCGACCCCGAACTCCGCTTCACCCCCAGCGGCGCCGCCGTCGCCAACTTCACCGTGGCGTCCACGCCGCGCACGTTCGACCGTCAGACGAACGAGTGGAAGGACGGCGAACCGCTCTTCATGCGCTGCTCCGCATGGAAGCAACTCGCGGAGAACGTCGCGGAGTCGCTCACCAAGGGCACCGGCGTCATCGCCCAAGGCCGCCTCAAGCAGCGCTCCTACGAGACCAAAGAAGGCGAGAAGCGCACCGTCGTCGAACTCGAGGTCGACGAGATCGGCCCCACCCTCAAGTGGGCCACCGCCAAGATCACGAAGGCCGGCCGCACGAACACCGCCGGCGGCAACACGCAACGCCCGCCACAGCAGGCCCGGCAAGACGACCCCTGGGCCAACGGCGGCCAGCAGAACAGCGGATGGACCGCACCCGCCACCACGGACGACAACCCCCCGTTCTGACCCCGCCCGGCCGGGCGCCCCGACACGAGCGCCCGGCCCCACCCCCACGGAGCCCCAGTGACCGACACGACCCACGGCATCGAAGGCCGCTGCCAGCGATGCCGCCAAATCCGCAGGCTCTTCCCCTGGCGCCCGCCCCGCATCCCCGTCGACTGGACACAGGGCCCCGTCGCCATCCAGCTCTGCCAGCGATGCCGAGACGAGCAGTACGAGGAGGAGGCCGAGCTGATCGACGAGCACGCCGACGAGGAGGAGGTGTGGCACCGCATGGACACCCACCTCGCGTTCGCCGCCCGACCCATCGCCACCGCGGCGACCGGACGGGCCGACGACCCCGCACCCACCACCGGGAGCACCACGTGACCGACGACGCCATCGCCGCCGTCCGCCGAGCCCTCGCCA
>NZ_JBEXUX010000082.1:0-41838 GCF_040629175.1 Embleya sp. NPDC005971
AACTACCTGGCCGGGGGGGGGGGGGGGGGGGGGGGGGGTGGGGGGGGGGGGGGGGCGGGGGGGGCCGGCCCCCCCCCCCGACTTCGGCCGCGGGCGGTCAATGGGCCGCGTGGATTCAGGCGATCCGGTGCGATCCACTCCCGAGGTGCGGCGGCGGGGCCGACGAGAAGGCGCTCTCGGCCTCGGGGCATCCGGACCGGAAGGCACCATCGGTGTTCATGTCGAGGGCCCGGTGGGGTCGCCTTCCGGCGCCGGTGAACCTCACGCCGTGCCAGGTCGGTACAGGTCCGGCGCGGCCCGTAGCAAAGCCCGGGTGTAGGGGTGCTCGGCTGCGGTGAAGATGGTCTCGGCCGCGCCCTCTTCCACCACGCGGCCCGCGTACATCACCGCGACCCGGTCACAGAGCGTTCGCACGATGCCCAGGTCGTGCGAGATGAAGACGATCGTCAGCCCGAGTTCGGCGCGCAGGTCGGCCAGGAGGTTGACCACGGTGGCCTGGGCGGAGACGTCCAGGGCCGATACCGCCTCGTCGGCGACCAACACTTCGGGTTGGACCGCGAGGGCGCGTGCGATGGCGACTCGTTGGCGTTGTCCCCCCGACAGTTCGCGCGGCCGTGCCTCCAGGACGCGCGGGGGCAGGTTGACCATCTCCATGAGCGAGTCGAGGGCGGAGGCCATCCCGGCATCCGGGACGAGATCGTGATAGTCGATGAGTTCGGCCAGTACGGAGCGGACCCGTCGACGGGGGTTGAGCGACGCGACCGGGTCCTGGAAGACCATCTGGATGTTGCGGCGCAAGTCCTTGGAACGCCGGGCGCCGATGTCCCTGCCGTCGTAGCGGACCCGTCCGGCCGTCGGTTCCGTCAGCCCGACGAGTACGCCGGCCAGCGTCGACTTGCCGCAGCCGGATTCGCCGACCACGCCCAGGCACCGGGAACGCTCGACGGCGAGGCTGACGCCGTCGACGGCCCGCAGCGTCTGCGGTGCCGCGGATCGCCGGGCCCGGACCTTGAAGTGGACCTCGATGTCGTCCAGTTCGATGAGCGCACTCATGCCTGTTCTCCAAGATTCAACTCGGCCTGCCGCAGACACGCGCCGGCTCGGTCCGGGCCGATGTTCAACAGGGGCGGGTCGGCTTCCCGGCAGGCATCCACGACGAACGGGCAACGCGGGGCGAAGCGACAGCCCGAGGGCAGTCGACCGGCGGTCGGCGGGGATCCGCTGATGGCCTTCAGCCGTACCGGCGGGCCGTGCAGCTGCGGCATCGACTCGATGAGTCCGTGGGTGTAAGGGTGGCGGGGATCGTCGATCAGGGCACGCGTCGGTCCCTGTTCGATGATGCGGCCGGCGTACATCACGGCGGTGCGGTCCGCGATGCGTGCGATGACCGACAGGTCGTGGCTGACGAAGATCAGGGCCAGGCCCCGCTCGGCCCGCAGGCGTTCGACGAGCGTCAGGATCTGGTCCTGGACGGTGGTGTCCAACGCGGTCGTCGGTTCGTCGCACAGGAGCAGCCGAGGCTCCACCGACAGCGCCATCGCGATCATCACCCGTTGCCGCAGGCCCCCCGAGAGTTGGTGCGGCCATGCCCGGACCCGTTGCTCCGGGTTCGGCACGCCGACTTCGCGCAGCAGGCGCAACGCCTGGTCGGCCGCGGCGCGGCGCGACACGCCCCGGGCGCGGGGACCGGCGGCGACCAGGTCACCGATGCGCATCGTCGGGTTCAACGAGCTCATCGGTTCCTGGAAGACCATCGAGACTCCGTGGCCGCGCAGGTCGCGCGGGTCGACGGACCGCGGCTCCTCGTCCTCCCGGCCGCGGAACCGCATGGTTCCCCGGGTTCGCACCAGCGCGGGCGGCAGCAGGCCCAGCACGGAGCGCAGCGTGAGGCTCTTGCCCGATCCGGACTCGCCCACGATCCCGAGGCATTCACCGGCGTCGACGTGCAGGGACACGTCGTCCACCAGGGTGGCGCCGTCGCGCCCGGCGGCGGCGATCGCCAGGTTCGCGATCTCGATCACGGGTTCGGTGCCGGTCATGATTTGATCCGATCGTCCAGGCCGTCCCCGATCAGGGCCAGGCCCATTCCGGCCAGCGCGATCGCGGCTCCGGGCGCGGCGATCAACCACCAGTTGGTTTGCATGACGGTGCGGGCGGACTGGATCATTGCGCCCCATTCGGGGGTTCCGACGGGTATGCCGACGCCCAGGAAGGACAGCGTCGAGATCGCCACGACGGCCAGTCCGATGTCGACGAAGAAGTAGACGATGCTCTGCCCGATCACGTTCGGCAGGATGTGCCAGGCGATCACCCGCCATCGAGGCAGGCCTCCCGACCGCGCGGCGCGGACGTAGTCCATGGAGCGGACCCGCCGTACCTCGGCGCGCATCAGGCGCGCGTACACGACCCAGGAGATGAGGGTGAAACCGATGATGAGCGGCAACTCGCCGGGCCCGAGGAAGAGGAATCCCTCGCCGGGGCCGAGCAGCCCGACCAGTGCGATGAAGAAGATGAACAGCGGGAGCGAGACGACGACGTCGGAGATACGCATGATCGCGGTGTCCAGCCACTTGGCGCCGAGGCCCGCGACGATCCCGATGAGGCTGCCCAGGACCGCCGGGATGAATGAGGCGAGTAGTGCCACGCGCAGGTCGACCCGGATCGCGTAGACCAGCCGGGTCCATTCGTCACGGCCGAGTTGGTCGGTGCCGAGCAGATGCGCGGGCGAGGGAGAGGCGAGCCGGTTCAACAGATCCTGTTCGGCCGGGTCTCCCGTGGTGATCAGGGGCGCGAAGACCGCGGCCAGGACGAACAGTCCGAAGATGACCGCCCCGGCGGCCAGCTTGCCGTTGCCGCGCGGGCGTGACCGTATCGTGTGTTCCTTGTCGTCCTTGATCAGGGACAGGTCGCTCATGCGCTCACCGTTCTCGGATCGAGCAGCGAGACGATCGTCTCGCCGAGGACGTTGGCGACCACGACTCCCGTGGCGAAGACCAGCGTGATGCCCTGGACCACGTAGACGTCGCGTTTGGCGGACGCGTCGACCAGCGCGCTGCCCAGGCCCGGAATGTCGAAGGTGGCCTCGAGGATGACGACGCCGAAGAAGAGGTAGCCGACGTTCAGCGCGAGCAGCGTCAGGACCGGGCCGAGTGCGTTGCGCAGCACGTGCCGGACGATCAGGGCGCTTCCCCCCACCCCGAGTGAGCGGGCGACCGCGATGTACTCGGAGTCGAGCACGTCGATCAGGCTCGACCTGAGACTTCGCACGAGGACGGGGGTGAGGATCACCGCTCCGGTCACGGAGGGCAGCACCAGCGATTCGACCAGTTCCGTCGGGTCCGACCCCAGTCCCGAGACCGGGAACCACCCGGTGGGCATGGCCACCAGCCTGATGAGCAGGAATCCCACCCAGAACGCCGGCAGGAACAGCGCGAGCAGAATGCCCAGCCGTATCGCGTGGTCGATGAATCGGTCCCGGAACCAGGCGGCGGTCCACGCCAGCACGAGTGCCGCCGACACCGCGAGCACCAATGTGCCGAGCAGCAGCCACAACGTGTCGCCGATGCCTTGGCCGATGACGTCGGTGACGCTCCGGCCGTCGATCGATGTTCCCAGGTCGCCGTGCAGCACTCGATTCAGATAGGCCAGGTACTGGTGCGGCAGGCTGCGATCGAGCCCCAGTTGATGGCGCAGCTCGCTCACCGCCTCGTCCGAGGCCCGCGGACCGAGGCGGAGCCGGGCCGCGTCGCCCGGCGCGACCTGGGTCAGCACGAACACCACCAGCGTGACCGCGAGCAGCACGAGCATCAACTGGAGGAGCCGGGCGAGCAGAAATCTCAGCGCTGTCACGAAACTCCCTCCTTTCCGTTGACGATGCGGGACGCGGTCATCGGTTCTCGACGCTCAATTCGTCGGCGCAGTAGGCCAGGTAGGGCGCCGGAAGGAATCCCCGTACCCGGCCGGCGACCGCCTGGAGCGCGTTCGGGACGGCCAGCGGGATCACGGCGTCGCTTGCGTTGGCGGACTTTTCGAAGGCGTGCACGGCGGTGGTGACCTCGGCGGGGTTGCTCGCCGCGTGGACTCCCGACAGTGCCGCGTTCGCCGGTCCGGGGTCGGACTGGGAGAACACGACGCCGGTCGATGCGAGAAAGCCGAGGGGGTCGATCGGGCTGGGCGCGAGCGCGCTGTAGGTGATCATCGCGAGCTGGAAGTCACCCTTGCCGAGCCTGTCGATCAGGGAAGAGGTCGGGAGCGGGACGACGGTGGCGTTGATGCCCACCTGGGCCAGCATCGGGACCAGTGCCTGAGCCGCGAGTTCCTCCGCGGTGCTGCTGGGCGCGAGCAGCTTGAGGTTCTGGCCCGTGTAGCCGGACGTGCCGACCAGGTTCTTGGCGGCCGCCACATCGGTGGTGGACCAGGCGCACGTGGGGCACGGGGTGACCCCGGGGACGTTTTGCGGCAGCAGCGACGTCGCCACGGTCGCCTGGTCCGCGTAACCGCCGGCGACGAGTTTGCGGTAGTCGATGGCCAGTGCGATCGCCTTCCGGAGATCGACGTTGCCCAGGGGCCCCGACTTCGTGTTCATGGTGAGGACGCTGACACCGGACGACGGCGCGCTGACGATCTTGTCCTGCTGGTACTGGAGGGCCGTGGCGAGTTCCACGTCGTTGACTACGTCCAGGGAGCCGCTGTGGAACTGCAGCAGTCGCTGGTAAGCGTCCGTGACGACCTTGTATTCGACCCCGTCGAGGTAGGGCAGACCGGCCCGGTAGTAGTGGGGATTGCGGGTGAGGCTGATGGACCGTCCCACGGCCTGATTGTCGATGCCGAACGGACCGGCCCCCGTGGGCTTCTTCCAGAAGTCGGCCGCGGTCCGGCCGCCGTAGTTGTCGGGGAAGATTGCGGCGTTGGCGGTCGACAGGATCGCGGGCAGCGTCGTGTCGGGTTGGGACAGCCTGAAGACCACGGTCTGCGGGGTGGGCGTCTCCACGGACGTGATGGAGGAGAAGTAGCTGCCGTACAGCTGACCCGTGCTCCACAGTCCTTCCGAGAATTTCACGTCGGCGGACGTGACCTGTCTGCCGTCGCTGAACTTCGCGGCGGGGTCCAGGGTGAAGGTCAGGGTCTTGGCCGCCGGATCCGCCTGGTAGGACGAGGCCAGCGCCGGCAGGAGGGTCTTGCCGTCCGGAGTGGAGCGCAGGAGCGACGCGTACACCTGTGAGTAGACGTTGAAGCTCTGTGACGACAGGGCCTCCTGCGGGTTCCACGTGTCGATCGCGGTGCTGAGCGACATCGTGATCGACCCGCCCCGCTTGGGGGGCGCCGAGGCGGATCCGGGCGAGGTCGAGTTGTCGGAGACGCACCCGCTCAGAAGCATCGTGGCCGTCAGCATCGCGACGCACGCCGTGGCCTTGAATAGCGACATAAATTCCCTCGCAGTTTCATAAATTTTCTAGCAACTGGGGTTTCCGGAGTCTACGGCGGGTGCGTAGCGGCCGTCTAGAGGTACGCAAAGCGGTCATATCTAGTGCTTCCGTACCCTGCTGCGCGCCCGGCGCACTCGGGCCCGCCGGCGAGACGGTCGTCGGCCTCGACGACCGTCTCGACCGGGTTGGACCGCACCGGCAGCCGGCTCTGTGGCCGGCCCACGGACCCACCCTTCGTGGGCGGACCGGGGGCGGGACGGCCGGCGGCGCGGCCGAGAAGGCGGTATGTCAGGAACCGAAATTCCGGAAGGCCGGGACAACTCCGATGAACACGATTGCGCTGCCGCTTGGTTTGTTGCGGGCCGAGCGGCGGCTACCGAAGATCCGGACCGGGCTGCACCGTCGGGCGGGCGACGATCGTCGTCGGTGCGACGCGCCGCACAACCCCTTGCGGCCTCGTCTTACAACCCGGGCGCCGAATCCCGACCTCGTCGCCCGGCTCCCATCGCCGATCCCGGCATCGTTGCGATGGCCGGAGGCCGGTCGGGGGACGGGGCGCGCCCTCGGCCCGAGTCGCCGGGACGACCGTCGCCCTCGTTCGGGAACGGGTCGGCGAGGGGCGACCGGGAACGGCGCCGAGGGCCGCGTCTCCCGCGAACGCGACACCTTCTTCACAAGGCACAAGGCACATGGCACAAGGCACGAGGTGCGTCCGTTGCGGCCCTCGGATCGCCACCGCGGCGCCCGACACGGGGGCGAGGCGCATCGGAGCCGGCGCCGTCAGGCTTCGTCGCCGGGTGCGCCCGCAGCGTCGCGCCGAGCGGGGTTGCTCTCCTTTACGTGACGCACCATCCAGTCGACCAGCGCCTCGTTCTGTGCTCGTCGCACCGGCACCGGGCCCGAGATCGATCCTTCGTGGGAGGCGTCCGGCAACATCAGCATCTCGGCGACGCACCCGGCGCGCCGCAGCACCGAGTAGAACTGCTTGCTCTGCTCGGGAGGGCAGCGATGGTCGCGTTCGCCCTGGATCAACAACGTCGGAGTGGTGCAGGTGTGGGCCGTGGTGATCGGTGAGAGTTTCCGGTAGCGGTCGGGGTCCGTCTCGGGCAGTGCGCCCAGTACATCGGGCAGAAAACCGAGCCCGATGTCGCTCGTTCCGTACAGGCTGGAGAAATCGGTCACCGGGTTCTCGATGACGGCGGCCTTGAACCGGTCGGTGTGGCCGACGATCCAGCTGGACATGTACCCGCCGTACGACAGCCCGGCGACCCCGAGGCGGGCGGGGTCGGCCCAGCCCTCGTCCACCGCGAAGTCCACCGCCGCCATCAGGTCGTCCAGGTCGTCGTGGCCCCAGGCTCCGATGATGGCGTCGGCGAATTCCACGCCGTAGCCGCGCGAGCCGCGGGGATTGACCATGAGCACCCCGAAGCCCGCACCACACAGGATGTGGGCGTCGGTGACGTAGACCTCCCCGTAGGCCGATTTGGGGCCGCCGTGAATGAGCAGCACGGTCGGCAGTGCTCCGACGGCGTCGGCGGGTCGCAGGAGCTTGCCTTGCACCGGCGGGCCGTCCTTCGCACGGACTCGGAATTCGGTGACCGTGCACGGGACGGTGCAGGCCCGATTGCGGGTCGCGGTGTCGCTGATCCGCGAGTCCTCGCCCGTGTCCATGTCGCGGACCCAGAGGTCGGGCGGGCTGGTGAGGGTGCCGGTGGCGTACAGCAGGCGCTGCCCGGCCACCGCCAGCGGATAGAAGCAGCCCGGACCGGCCAGCACCGGAGTCGTACGAGGTTCGCCCTCGAGTGCGACGCGGTGCACCTCCAGGCGGTCCTCGACGTGCACCCGCAGGAGAGCGTCGCCCGCGTGAAGAAGCAGTCTCGGGTCGGGGTCCACGAACGGGATGGCCACGTCGCCCAGTACATCGCCGTTGAGATCCACACTCAGGCCGGCGCCGCGATCGGTCAGGCGCCACGACTGGGATGCCGCCGCGGAGTCGTCGGCCGGGTCCACGAGGAACAATCGACCCAGCGAGTGCGATGCGGCGCCGGAGGAGGTCACCGCGATCCGGCCGTCGCCCGATGCCGCGAGGGAGAAGAGGTCGAGTTCCCGCATGTGCTCGGTGACCGTGCCGGACCCGTCGGCCGCGACGGAGCGAACGGCGGCGGTGCCCTGTTGCCATTCCTCCGGTCCGCATCCGGCGAGGAAGGCGATGCGTGCGGTTCCGGCCTGCCCCGATTCCGCTTCCGTCGCGCCGGCGCCCGGCCGCCCGGGCGACGCCAGCCACGTCGGCCGGCTGTTGACCCAGGCGTCGTCGGTGAGCCGCGTGTGCGTCCGGGTGCCGAGGTCGTAGACGAAGATGTCGGCGGTGACGTCGTCGACGAGGTCCAGCCCGTCCACCCAACCGATCGCCCGGGTGATCCGATACGGCGCTTCCGGCACACGTGTCCGCAGCGTCGCGGCGTAGGCGATGCGGCGGCCGTCGGGACTCCACACCGGCTTCTCCGAGACGCAACGGTTCGGTTCCGCCGGGTCGACGAGCACCTCGAAGTCGAAGTCGGGTGCGTCCGCGAGCCGGACGAGGACCATGTGCGTGACCGGGCCGTCGCCGGAAAGGAACGCCAGCCGACTGCCGTCCGGCGAGAAGCTGGGGGTATGCGCCCCGTCGCCGAACGCCACGGCGACGGTAGCCGCACGAGGCTCGGCCACACGGCTCAGGCACAGGCTGTGCCGCACCACGTCTCCCTCGATGCGGGAGACGGACCAGGCGACGAGTGTGCCGTCCGGGCTCAGGTCGGCGCTGTGGAGCAGTTCCATCGCATCGACACGTTCGGTGACCGTAGGGCCGTAGTCGGTGTCAGGCGTGAGCATGGGAACTCCTTCGCTCAGATCCGTAAGTAATTTACCAGATACGTAAGTCATGAGGTAGGGCCGGTCGAGGCGCCTTCATGCTTCGAACACCGTGTCTGCCGTGCCGGGGATCGACCGCGGCACGGGTTCCCGACGACCGGTTCGAGCCGGCCGTGCAACCGGTCGATTCCTGCCATCGACCGCGCACCGAGCGGGTGGGAATGGGTCGTCCGCATCCCCCGGGGCGGACGACCCTGGATGGCCCCGCATCCCGTCCACCCTCTGCGGACCCTCAAGGCGCCGGGCAGGACATGTCGCGGGCGAAGAGATCCGCGAGCGTCTCGCGACGAACGACCTCGCGTGCCTTCCCGTCGGCGCAGAAGACGACCGGTGCCTTGAGCGCTCCGTTGTAGTTGTTCGCCATCGTGTAGCAATACGCTCCGGTCACCGGGACGGCGATGACGTCGCCGGTCCGTGGCGACCGCAGCGGCACACCGGAGCCGAGCCGGTCGCCGGACTCGCAGTGCCGCCCGACGAGGTCGACCCGTTCGCCGCCGCCGACCCGGTCGATCACGGTGGCCTCGAACCGCTGCCCGTAGAGGGCGACCTCCATGTTGTCCCCCATGCCGCGTTCGCGCTCAGCGCCTGCCGGAAACGTCGTATCCGTGCGCGCAGGCCGGCCTCGTCGACGACGTAGGCGGGCGTCGAGTACTCGTCGGCCACGTCGGACAGGGCGACGCCGCCGACGATCAGACCGCGGCCCTCCTCGACCGTCGTCCCCTCGGGAAACAACTCCAGGATGTCGGGGCTCACGTCCACGAGAGCATCACATGCTTGATCCGGGTGTACGCCTCCAGACCGTAGAGGGACAGGTCCTTGCCCTCACCGGTCTGTTTGAAGCCCCCGTGCGGCATCTCGGCCGCCGTCGTGACGTGGGTGTTGACCCAGGTGATGCCGAAGTCGAGCGCGGCGGTGACGCGCATGGCGCGACCGACGTCACGCGTCCACACGCTGGACGCCAGCCCGTGGCGGACGTCGTTGGCCAGCTCGATCGCCTCCTCCTCGTCGGTGAAGGTCTGTACGGTCAGCACGGGGCCGAAGATCTCCTCCTGGACGAGTTCGTCGCTCTGGCCGACTCCGGTGACAACCGTCGGCGGAAAGAAGAAGCCGGGACCATCCTCCGCCCTTCCGCCGGTCAGGATCCGGGTGGTGGCGCCGCGACGCTCGACGAGTCCCGACACCCGTTGCAACTGGGATCGGCTGATCAGCGGGCTCCGGCCGTCCCGGGCATCGGCCGGGTCGATCAGGGCGAACGATCGGGCGTGCTCGACCAGTTCCCGTACCAGATCGTCGTGGATGTCGGCATGCGCCAGGACGCGCGACGGCGCGGTGCAGTCCTGGCCGGCGTTGTAGAAGGCGGCGCCGGCGATCAGCTCCGCGCAACCGGCCACATCCGCGTCGGCGAACACCAGGACCGGGCTGTTGCCGCCCAGTTCGAGGTGGGTCCGGCGCACGTCGTCGGCGGCGGCGCGAACCACTTCGGTGCCGGCCCTGGTCGATCCGGTGATGGCGACCATGTCCGCGTGCGGGTGACCGGCCACCAGCTTGCCGGTCTCCCGGTCCCCGCAGACCAGGTTCACGCAGCCGGGCGGCAGATGCCGTCCGCAGATCTCGGCGAGCAGCAGCGCACTGGAAGGAGTGGCCGCGTCCGGTTTGAAGACCACCGTGTTGCCGGCCGCGACGGCCGGCGCCAGCTTCCAGACCGCGGTCATCAGCGGGTAGTTCCACGGCGCGATCGAAGCGATCACGCCGACGGGCTCGCGGCGGATCAGGGACGTGTGGCCGGGCACGTACTCCGCCGCCGCGCGTCCCTCCAACATGCGCGCCGCGCCGGCGAAGAACCTGAGCTGGTCGATGATCGGCAACAGTTCCTCGGACCGGAAGAGTTCCGTCGGTTTGCCGGTGTCCCCGCATTCGGCGGCAACGAATTCGTCCGCCCGGGCCTCCATCTCGGCCGCGATCGCCAGCAGCGCGACCTGACGCTCTCCCGGTGCCGTGCGCCGCCACGACGCGAAGGCCGTGCGCGCCGCGTCGAAGGCGGCGTCCACCTCGGCGTCGCGCGAAAGCACGCTGGAGCCGTGGATCCCACCGGTGCGGGGGTCGATCAGGGACAGTCGGCCGGGCGCGGTGCTGCGGACCCCGTTGATGAAGTTGTCGACGTGCCCGGTCATGCGGGGACTCCGGTCGTCCGCCGGGCGACGGGTGCCCCTTGCCGTCGGAACACCGCAGCCGCCGAGTTGTGTATCAATCTCACGAGGATCATAGAAATATTATGAACCTTGGATATGCGGAGCGCCAGCCCTTCGCGAGGGATTCGACGGAAGTCCGCACGGCGACAGGGGTCACCATCCGTCGAGAGACGCGGTCCGACGCCACCCGGCCGCTCGGCTCCGGCGTTTCCCTCGCCTTCGAGCCCCGGGTCCATGCGGCGATTCGCTGCGTCGAGGGCGGACTCGGCTCGGAGTCCGCTGCCCGACGGACTCGTTCGTCACGTCGGGCGCCCACCCGATCCGCCCGCGCCCGGCGGCCGGGAACTCGACCGACGGCCGGCCGCGACGACCGACTCGATACCCTCGGGCGGGCCCGGCCGTCGCACTCGGCGAGGGGGCGACCGCGCTCGGCGATACTCGCGGCGCCGGGGGCGAGCGCCCGCGCGTCCGCCGGCGGGGCCATTCCCGGATCGTAAGTAACTTACGATCTCCGAACGCAGGGTACGATTATCGCATGGTGGACACTCCTGAAGACGATGCGACCGAGCCGACGCGCACGCGCTCGACCAACCCCCCGCCCGCTCAACGCCGGCATCGACCCCGCGAGGAGACCCGCGCTCTGCTGCTGGCCGCAGCGGCGAACCTCGCCATCGAGCGAACCCGTCCCACGGCATCGAGTCCCCACAACCCGTTGGCGGACATTCGCATGGCGGACGTTCTCGTCGAGGTGAATCGACGCAACCCCGACGGCAGGAAGCTGACGACCGGGGCGTTCTACCAGATCTGGTCGGACCAGGCCGCTTTCCAACTGGAACTGATGCGCCATGTGATGGACAAGATCGCCACCCCGGGGGCACGGCAGATCGAAGCCCTCGCATTCGGGCTGGTCGCCGACGGAGAGGCACCCGAGGAGATCTTCCGTCAGATCAGCGAGGCCGACTTCCGGTGGACGAGCGCATCCCCGGAGCTGTACCTGGCACTCGGCCTAGGAGCTCTGGCCCCTGTCGACATGGTGCGTGATGCCCAAGCCGGAGCCAATGAGCGCTACGTCGACGAGACCGATCACCTCTTGAGCGTCCTACTGCGCTACGCCCGCCGCCGGCTCCGACCCGACCGCAGCATGGAGGACCTCATCTGGGCCGTCGAGGCGTTGTCCGTGGGCTACCTCCTGCGCTCACGCACCCATCCCGACATTCCCGAACGGACGGATCGCAACGGCTGGAGCGCCCAAGCGAGCGCCTACCTCGGTGTCATCCACGCGTTCAGCGAACCACTCCCCGACGATGCGGAAGCATCCGAAGCGACTTCGTGAACCCGGTCGCAAACACCGCAGCAGGTGCAACAGCCGACCCGAGGAAGTGAACCGAGCCCATGTCGGGGCGAGGCCGCGAACCGGCCTCCCCCGACGACAAGGCACGCCTCGCCACGGGGCGAAACGATGGGCCTTCGACGGGCGACGCCTTCTCCGAGGGCGCTTGGCGTGGTATTGCAACGCCGTGCCAGGGCGTCGATGGCGAGTGTGCGGCGGCGTGGGTGGTCGGCGGGCCTTTCACCCGGCGGACTGCCCGGCAGAGTAGGCGCACGAGCCCGAGGGCTGTTACCTCACGAACCTTCCGGGCTGCTGGGCCGGGTGCCGTTTCGTTCCTGGTGCGCCGGCACCGCGTCCAGCACCAGCTCCACTGTGGCGAGGAAGCTCTCGCGGGTGAAACCGACGGGTTCGATGCGGCGGCTGTAGTGGGCCAGCGCGGGAAAGTCCGCCGGATCGGCGCCCAGCGTGATCACCCGGAAGGTTTCCAGTCTCCGCTTTTGCTCGGTCGGGCCGCAGGACTGGCCGGCCGCGTGCGTGGAGATCAGGGACACGGACAAGGTCACCAGCCGGTGGTACCACTCGGGGACGAGTTCCTCGGGCACCCCGGCGTCGCCGAGAGCCTGCAGGGTCTCCTCGATCACCAGCCGGCTGCCGGGTCCGCTGCCCGGATAGTGGCCGGTGTCCTTCGCCAGCTGCGGCAGCGCGGCGTACGCATCCCATGAGCGCAGAGTCAGGTCGACCAGCCGCGCACGCCAGGTTCCCTGCCGCCGGTAGCCGCGCATGGCCTGGACCAGCACATGGTCCACGATCGCGAGCATCAGCTCGGTGCGGTTGCGGAAGTGGCGGTACAGGCTGGAGGAGTCGGTACCCAGTGCGGCAGCCAGTTTGCGCATGCTGAACAAGTCGTCGCCTTCGGAGCAAGAGAGCAGCTCCACGGCGGCATCCAGGATGGTCTGTTCGCTCCACCGCTGACGCATGGCGGCAGTCTAGTCGAGCGGAGTGAGCGCTCCATCAGGCGGCGAGCGCGATGTTGCACACGATGTTGCACGCACCGCGTGCAACAAGGTTCAATGAGCCCGTGAAAGGACTGCCCGAGCCCACCGCCCCGGAGCCGCCCGGGGGCAACGTCCTGAGCGATGCGCTCGACGGAACCGGTCGAACGCGGTTCTGCCCGAGCCGGCCGCCCTGCGGAACGGGCTCGACATCGACCCGGGCGGGCGGAGCCGGCGTGACTCCGGCGCGGTCTACCGGGTGCGCTCGCCGCCGGGGCACGAGGCCACCCTCTTCAGCCGCTACGCCGATGTCCGGGCCGTGCACAGTCGTGCCGCGCGGCTCCGGCTCGACGCGATGTGCCCGTCACCCGGCTCGGCGGCCGAGGGCGTGGACGACGAAGAGATGAAACACCGCCGTGCCGGGCGACTGCCGATGCCGGATCCACCCGAGCACACCCACCGGCGGCTGCTGACCGCGACCTTCACGGTCCGGCGGGCCCAGGCGCCGGCCCCGCGGTTCCAGGGGATCGTCGACGAGTACCTCGACGCGATGGCGGCCGCCGGCCCGCCCGCGACGTCACCCGCGCCCGCTGCCCGCACCCGGCTATCGGCCACGGAATTCACCACTGCCTCGGCGCGACGCCGGCGCGCCTCGAACTACAGCCGGCTCCTCCGGCGTTGCTGCGGCGGTTCCCCGGGCTGCGCCTCGCCGATCCCGCCGTCACCCCCGACTTCAAGCACCGCGTGCTGAGCCACGGTCTGCGGTCCCTGTCCTCGGCCTGGTGACAACCCTGAAGGGAACAACGTTGATCATCGACGAACATTCCGCCGCGCTCATGGCCGAGGCCGACTTTCCCGACCGCCGGCAAGTTACGCAACGGTTCGGCGACCTCGCCCCGGACGGCACGACGAGCACAGTGGCACTGGCCCGTCTGTTCGAGCATCCCCGCATCGGCCTGCGCTTCCCCCGCTTCGACAAGCTTCTGGCCGACGGCGGGTTCGGGCCCTTCCGCATTCTGCTGGTTGGCCAGGACGTCGAGCGGTGGACGCCGTTCGGCACCTTCGATGCCACCAGCCGGATCGGCACCGGAATCCGGGCGATCGGCCGGACCTCCTACGCCTACGGGCAGGGCATGTTCATCGACGGACGACTCGTCGCCACAGCCGGGGCCACCATCGTGCTCGCCGACAAGTCCGGACCGCTCACCTTGCCGGACGAACTGCGCGCCGACCTCGCGGAGTTGCGACTGCCGGGAACGGATGCAGCAGTGGCGTCGCAACCCGATCCGCCGCGCCGCGAGCGGCAGTACTCCCCGGCCGCTGCCACCGTCCATGCCCGCGTCGGGGACGTCGACCTCAACCGGCATGTCAACTACATCGCCCAAGTCGGCTGGTACGACGAGGCGATCGCGTCCCACGCGCACGACCTGCTGGGAGAGGGCGCCGCCAGGAAGCTCCCCCGGTACCTCCCCTGGCGCTACCGCGTGACCTATCTTGGCGAGGTGCACTACCCCGGCACTTATGACATCGGGATCGCCGTCAGCGGACACGACGAGCACACCGTGCACTACGAACTCGGACTGTTCGACAGCGGACGGTGCCTGGGTACCGCAGACGCCTCCGCACCCCGCGGCAAGCTTCCTGCCACCGCATTCCCCGACGGCAAATTCACGAGCTGATCGGCTTCGGAAGTGCCCGAGCGCGTCACCGCACTCACCGCGCCGGCCGTCCCGCCCGCCGACGCGGGCCACCGTGACCTGGTGGCCCGCGCCGGCGGAGTCCTCGACTACGCAGCGCTGATCGCCTCCGACGTCGGGCTGCCCGACCTCGCGGCCCACCTGCGCCGGCAACAGCACCGCGCCTTCGCCGACGCGGGACGCCTCGCCTCGGCCGCCGGACCGACGCCGCTGCAACCATGACCGCGCGGCGTCGGCAACCGGCTGCTCGACGGCCGCCAGATCACGATCATTTCGCTGGTGGAACGCGGCCTCGATGAACAGGCCCGCGCCATGATCGACACCGGCACCCCCACGGAACCGTGGGAGAACACGGTCGCCGCCCTCCTGTGTGCCTGCTGCCGGGCCCCGGCGACCGGACCCGGGCCTTGCCCTGAGGGAGGTACTCCCGACGACCACCCCGCCCGACCTGGCGACGGCCGCGTTCCAGGCGCGAGTCGGGCTCACCGCGCCCGGCTCCGGGGCCGACCTCAGGTGAGGTCGAACGTGATGGTCACGGAACCATCCCCACCCTCGTGTCTCCGTGAGGATGAGTGCTCCATCCTGTGCCTCCTCGACCCGCACCAGGAGGCGGCCGCGATCCTCGCCGGGAAATGCGAGCGAGAAGTGGGATCCATCTCCACGAGGAAGTCCCAGCCCTCACGCCGAGTCGCGTCCAGCGCAAATGGAGTGCCGACCGTAACGGTGATGTCGATCCCATACTCGGCGAGGCAGATCGACTGATTTGCCCACCATTCAAGACGTGCCGAACCCACGTATCGACCCATGGCCACACTATGCACTCCGCCCCAACGTGCGTGCCGGTCCGGCATGTTGTGGCTGCGACCCGCAGGAGGCGGCACGCTTCGAACCTGTCTGGTTCACTACGTTCGCTCTTGCCTGAACCCTCGATGCGCTCGTCCGTCCCATTCATGCCTTGGGGCGAACTGGTTCCTGGGCGCTACCAACGAAACATGACGGGATGTCGGCGTATCCCAGTGACCTATCCGGCATCCGTCCTTATGCATGAATCTCTATGAAATCTACTTCCTCCAATGAACTTCTGCAGTATTTTCGAAGACAGACAGGCGGTCGAAGTCGGTCGCTGCCGTTTTCACTTGCCATCCAGTTCCAAGCTTGGATCGAACAATCTCTACAAGCAAATTTTCTCCCATGAAATTTCGGTAGCCTGGGCTCGGCCACTGCCATTCGGCGAACGCTATTTCCTCCAGAGGTCGGAGAATTTCGGACAGGGCTTCTTCCTGGACTGCAAAGGCTCGCATTGTGGCGCCAGTGCCATAAAATACGTCTTTCACTGCACAATGCACTAGAAACTCGGCAAACGGCTCTGGAATTCGCTTCCAGACCTCGTACTCTTCTGCGCCGAGAACGGTATCCGGCTCCGCCGGATCGAAGCACCAGCGCCAGTCACCGGTAGGATCCAGCATAAAAATAGCCATGCCGTCGTCGGCAACCTTAATTCTCTCAAGAGAAACCATATTAGTCATAAATGTGAGCCGCGCATCCCATTGCGAGGTTATGCTATGCCATCCTCGTAGCGACGACGGTAGCCAGTCGAAAGAGCTAGGAAT
The DNA here is from genome assembly GCF_040629175.1 of Embleya sp. NPDC005971. Lineage (NCBI taxonomy): Bacteria > Bacillati > Actinomycetota > Actinomycetes > Kitasatosporales > Streptomycetaceae > Embleya > Embleya sp. NPDC005971. Next base: position 16,152 of record NZ_JBEXUX010000082.1, read on the forward strand.
AGTTATCGCGCACTTGGTCGGAGGTCCGTGCCAAGTGGTCAGAAATTCGGCCAGATCGATGTCCGCAGGGTCAATCATGTGGCCATCCTCCCACGGGGATCAGACGCCTCGAACGCTCAGATCGTTACGATTCCGGGGATGGTGTTGTCCGCCTTGGTCGAGGTGGGGACTCGGTTGCGTGCAAGAGGTCTTTTTCTCCCGTCGGGTCATCCTTGAATATGGTGTTCATCGCGTTGTGTTGGGTCGCGCCGGGAAATGGTGGTCTCGCCGGTGAGGCGGCGGGCCATGAGGTCGGTCATGGCGAGTTGGATCATGGCTTCGGAGCGGGCGGGCAGGGCCTCGTAGTCGCGGGCGAGTCGGCGGTGGAGCATGAGCCATCCGTAGGTTCGCGCCACCGGCCATCGTTTCGGGATCGAGGTAAACCCCTGGTCCCGGGTGCACGCGGAGATTTCATGTCACATCGCGTCCTTTCCGCTGAAGGATCAACTGCCTTAGTAGGCCGTTGAGTTCGGCGAAGAAACTGTCCTTCTCCCATTTGGCGAAGTAGCCGAGGATGCCCGCGACGATGATGGCGATCTTTGATCGTGGTTCCCCATCCGGGAACGGCGGACCAGGGGAGTGGAAGCCGTCGCGGCGGAGCGAGACGCCCGGCCGCCGGAACGTCGGTCATGACGCCGCTGCGTGGAACGGCTGTCCAGGCCCCTGCGGGAACGTTCCCATGTGCGAGGGCTTCCGGACTTGTCCTACCGTCCTCGGCAGCGGGCCCGCATCCATCGTTCGTTTCCCACAAACAGGGGTTCTCCATGACCATCCTCGTGACCGGAGCGACCGGCACCGTGGGCAGGCACGTGGTCGCTCGGCTCGTCGCGGCCGGACGGCCCGTCCGGGCGCTCACCCGCACTCCGGAGACCGCCGGGCTGCCCAAGGGTGTCGACGTCGTCAACGGCGACCTGAACAGTTCGGGCGACCTGGCGTTCGACGGGGTGGGGAGTGTGTTCCTCGTCGCGGGCATCTTCGACCCGGCGCACGCGGCCGACCTGGCGCAAGCCCTGGTCGGCCGTGCCGTGGCGGCCGGGATCGCCCGGATCGTGACCCTGACCAGCTCTGCCGTCACGACCGGACGAGGCGGCCACTACGACACGCTCCACGCGGTGGAACAGGTCGTCGAGAAGTGCCAGGTGGCCTGGACCCACGTGCGGCCGGGCGAGTTCGCCGTCAACAAGCTCGACGTCTGGGGCGAGTCCATCCGCAACGAGAGCATGGTCCGCAACGCCTACCCCGACGGCATCGGCGTGCCGATCCACGAGGCCGACATCGCCGACGTCGCAGTGATCGCCCTGACGCGGGACGGCCACGCGGGCCGGGCGTACGACCTGACCGGGCCGGAGGCCCTCACCCACCGGGAGCAAGCGCAGGCGATCGGCGCCGGGCTCGGCCGCGCGATCGCGTTCGAGGGACTGACGTACGGTCAGGCCCGCCGCGCCTACCTCGAGGTCGGATTCCCGGCGGAGATCGCCGAGTTCATCCTGGGCTACCAGGCCGAATACGCCGAGGAACCCCCGTCGGTCTCACCCACGTTCGAGCAGGTGACCGGGAAGAAGGGCCGCACGCTCGCGCAGTGGGCGGTCGACCACGCCGCCGAGCTGGCCCCGACCGCCTGACGGTCTACGGCATGAGGCGGGGTGGTGCTGCGGGCCAAGGCGCGCAGCACCACCCCGTTCGTCGACGCGAACGCGGGATTTCCTTTTGTACGGGATGGGGCGTTGCTCGACGAAGTCGATGCGATGTACATGATGGACGGACTCTGGTGGCAGGCAGGCGACTTCGATGTCACGACCTGTCGAGCCTTCGGGATCATCAGGACGGGAATGGGGCTCAAGGAGTGCGCCGATTTCTACGACATCCGCCCGGAGGCGACGGGCCTGCTGATCGGGGCCGATCGGCTTCTCCCGGCGGATTCCGTGGATGTCGCGCTGTGTGAGGCCGTGCTGGGAGCCGTCCGTTGATGCGTTGTCCGGACGGTGCCGCCCTCGTTCCCGGGGGTGGGGCAGTCCCCACCCCGATTCTCCACTTGGCGCCATGGTCGAAGGGATCGCCTCGTAGCACTGTGTTGTCATGCCCACTCGACGCGAGACACTCGCCGCCTCGGCCGCCGTGACCGGCGCCGCGTTCCTGTCCGCCGTCCCGGCCGCAGCGGCCACGGAGGCCGATTCCGGTCGGCCCCCCGGCGGCACCATCGCCCTCGCCCACGCCACCATCCTCGGTGTGGGCCCCGATCGGACCGTCCTCGTCCGGGACGGCCGCATCGTTCGCACCGGCCGTTCGGCCGAGATCGAGATCCCGCGCGGGACGACGACCTACGACCTGACCGGCAAGTACATCGTCCCGGGCGGCCTCGTCGAGGCCCATGTGCACAACGACGGGCCCGAGAGCGTAATGCCGCCCCTGTTCCCGCTCAACGGCGTGACCGCGGTTCGCGAGATGTGGGGCAAACCCCTGCACCACGCATGGCGGGACGAGGTCCGCGCGGGCCGACTCCTCGGTCCCCGCTGGGTGATCGCGAGTTCGATCATCGACGGGCGGCCCTCGATCTGGGCCGGCGAGGTCGGCAAAGTCGTCGAGGTCGCCGACGCGTTGTCCGCACGCCGCGCGGTACGCGAGGCGAAGGCCGAAGGCGCCGACTTCGTCAAGGTGTACTCCCGGCTCGACCGCGAGGCGTACGAGGCGATCGCCGACGAATCCCGTCGCCAGGGACTGCGTTACGCGGGCCACTGCCCGGACGTGGTGCCCATGGCGCGCGCGAGTGATGCCGGGCAACAGTCCATCGAGCATCTCCACGCGCTGACGCTCGCCACGTCCTCGCGAGAGGACGAGATAAGGCGGGCCATCGCGAGGATCCGCATCGATCCCGGTCTCGGTTCCAGTCTCGATCGCTACGCGAGTTGGTTCCGGCAGGTGCACCCGCTGGAATTGCAGGCGATTCGCAGCTTCGACGTCGGCCGTACACGGGCCCTTTTCGATCGGCTGGCGGCCAACGGGACGTGTGTCGTGCCGACTCTGACCGTTCATCATTGCCTGGAGCGCACCGACCAACTTGCGGTCGACCCGGCGGAGATGCGCTACCTGCCCACCTGGATGACCGACGAGTGGGAGCCCACGTGGGCCGCCCTGACGGCCGGTCGTACCGCGCGCGACATCGCCCACCTCCGTGAGATCTACGCGCACCGGCTCCGGCTGGTCGGCGAACTCCACCGGGCCGGCGTGCAGTTGATCGCAGGCACCGACACCGGTACCGGTTACGCGGTCCCCGGCTTCTCCCTGCACCACGAACTGGAACTGCTCTCCGAGGCGGGAGTGCCCGACCGGGACGTCCTCACCGCCGCGACCACCGCGGCCGCCCGCATGCTCGCGCTGCCCGCCGACCGCGCCGACCTGTTGGTCCTGGACGCCGACCCACGCGCCGACATCCGTAACACGCAGCGGATCGACTCCGTCCTGGTCGGGGGCCGCTACGTGGACCGCCGGGAACGCCTGCACCTGCTGGACGAGGTGGCGCGTGCCGCCGCCGCGAGCAGGCCCCCCGCCGCAGGCGCCGCGGCACCCCACATCTGCGTCCACTGACCACCTGTGTCGACGCAAGGTTCGCCGGGGTGTTACGCGGGGAAGTGCCGCCTCGTACACGCGCGTTCGGGCCGGCGTGTCGGGTTCGGCGGCGGGGTCCGCGATCCCCGGGCGGGTGGGATGTTCAGTGCGCGAAGGTGCGCCATGCGTCGCGCAGGACGGAGCCTTGCCAGGCGTCCCAGCTGTTCGCCGCCCAATCCTCGGTGAGGAGGAGGGGGCGGGTGAGGACGTGGTTGCCGGCGCGTTGGACGCGGACCGCGACGCCGAGCGCGGCCATTCCCCGTCCCCGCGCCGGCATGCGGCGCGGCGCGCTACGGCGCCGGGCCGGGGCGCGGGCGGGCGGGGGGCGGCTGCGGCACGCGGGCGAAACCGGTCCGGCAGGCGAGGGCGACGAGCTGCGCGCGGTGATGGGCGCCGAGCTTGTGCATGATGCGCTGGACGAAGGTGCGGACGGTGAGCGGGCTGACGAACAGGCGCTCGGCGATCTCGTCGTTGGTCAGGCCCTCGGCCACGCACAGCAGGACCTCCTGCTCGCGGGGGGTGAGCTGGTCCATCTCGCGCGAGGTGGCGAGGGGGCGGTCAGGGCCGGCAACGGCGAGGTAGCGCGTGACCACCGTGTGGGTGCCGAGCGGGGAGAGCACCATGTCGCCGGCTGCGACGGTGCGGATGGCGGCGAGGAACTCGGCGGGGCGGACGCCCTTGCCGAGGAATCCGCTGAACCCCGCGCGCAGGGCGCGGGTGATGTAGTCGTCGGTCTCGAAGGTGGTCAGGATCAGCACGCGGGTGCCATCCAGCTCGGGGTCGGCGGTGATCTGCGCGGCGGCGGACAGCCCGTCCTGGCGGGGCATGCGGATGTCCATGACCACGACGTCGGGTGCGGTGCTGCGGGCCAGACGCACGGCCTGTTCGCCGTCGCCCGCGGTGGCGACGACAATCCGGTGAGCACGGCCACCGCGAGCGGCGGCAGCGAGTGCGCCGGCAGGACGCCCCGGCGCCGCCTCCGCGCCGCCTCGGCATCGGAGTGGACGGGCCGTCCGGGACAGTCCCGAACAGTCCCGAACGGGGTGAAGTGCTTGCGGGTGGTGGTGTGAACACGGCAGCGTCCTCGGCAGGACGAGCGGCAGCGATGGACTTCTCCCTCGTGCCTCACATGACCTTTGAACGCAGAGGAACGCCCATGCGCAAACACTCACGCATTGCTCTGCCGGGCCTGGCAGCGGCCGTGATGATCCTGGTTCCGAGCGGGCCGGAGGCACTGGCGGCCCCGGCAGGAGGCGAGGATGTCACCGTTTACGTCGACCCCGGCGGGTTGTCGCCGGCCGACCTTTCGGGGGATTCGCTTCCGCGGACGGCCGGGAAAACCGGCCTGACTGCGCAGAGTCCGGTCAGGTCCCTGCGTGACGCCCAGGTTGTGCTCGAGGCCAGGCACCCGAAGAACGCGACGATCATGCTCCGCGGCGGCACCTACACGGATGCCGGGGTCGAGTGGGCGCCGGGCATCGCGTCCGGGATCGTCACCGTCAAGGCTCAGCCGGGGACGGGACCCGTCACCTTCGACGGGCGGGCGGCCAAGGACGGGTACTGGACGAAGGTCGGTCCGAAGTCGCCGAAACTGAACTTCCAGGGGCCATACACCGTGCAGCGCTACGGCGACGGCGGGATCAAGGCCACGGGAACCAAGCAGGACGGACCGGTCAAAGGGCTGGTGGTCAACGGGATCACCTTCAAGGAAATCGGCAATGCCTGGGTCAAGGGTGGCAACGGCTACGCCGGCATACACCTGAACTACGTTTCGAAGGCCAAGATCACCAACAACCGGTTCGTCAATCTCGAGAACAAGGAAGTCCCGGGGAACACCCACGGTGTCTATCTCGCCTTCAACCAGACACAGAAGACCCCGGGGAGCAACGGGAATCTGGTGAAGGGAAACACCTTCCAGGTCGTCTCCGGCGACCCGGTCCGCGCCAGCGACGGCAGCAGCGGCAACAAGGTCCAAAACAACGTGTTCAAGAAGGGCCGCGACTTCGAGGGGAAGATCCGAGGGAACGGCAACCACGGGATGTTCACCTACTGGGCGTTCCCGAGGGCAAACATCTGCGGAAGCGGTGGAAACACGTTCTCGGGCAACACCTACAGCGTGAACTACTACAACAAGAAGGCGCCGGCCGTTTCCTCGGGGACGGACACCGGCCGCACGTGCAAGTCCGTCAAGGATACGGGCGGCAACACCTACAAGCCGTAGCATTCCCGACGTACTTCGGTACCCGTACAGGTGAAAGCGTCGACTCAACCCTGATCGCTCTTGTTCCCCCCGATGACGACGCCAGAGGCCCCGCGGGACGTTCCACCGTGCGAGTCGGTGCCCGGCGGGGCCGACTGGCGAGTTCGTGAACGCGCCGATCGGGGCCGTCGAACGCCAAGCGGCGTGCCGATCCTGCCCGTCGACGTCAACCACTCCCACCCCGGCCACACCCTCGAACGAACCACCAGCGGAACCTGGGGCGTGCGCGCGGCCCTGTCCGCGGTACGTGGCATCACCGACCAGGAATGCGCCTGCATCGCCGCCGGCCGCCCCTACACCCTTCCTGACGGACCTGTGGCAACGGGCCGGCCCGATGCTGCGCACTGCCGAACACCCCGCCCGCATCGGCGCCCTCGACGGCCTCCACGACGGGCGCCCGACCCGGCGGGCCCTGCTCCTGTCGCCCGGCGTATCCGCTGTGGTGGGGCGTGCGCGAGGTGGGCCGAGGTGTTCGACGACGGGCCCGGGCTCAGTACGTGTAGATGGCGATGCTCCTGGCCGTGGTGTTCGGCGGGCAGACGAACCTGATCGTGGCCTTCCCGTGCTTGTTCGGGCTCCTGTAGAAGTTGCCGTTGCTGCAGCCGAGGTAGCCGTACCAGTTCGGGTAGTTGCAGGTGATCGTGGCGCGTCGGCCGGAGAACGACTCCCCCGAACAACCACTGGCCTTCGCGGTGGGTGCCTGCGCGGGAAGCGGAGAGGGGGTGGCGGTGCCGGTGGTGGTCTGGCCGGTGGCCTCGTCGACGACCTCGTACTCGATCTCGTCCCCGGAGGGAGCCGCGTGGGCGGTGACCGCGCCGGTGCCCAGGACCAGGGTCGCCGCGGCGAACGCGGTGCCCAACGACGTGCGGAGCCTCATGGGTTGCTGCCTTTCGATTCGACGCCCGGGCCCTTGCGGCCCGGGGGACACGCTCCCAACCTGCCGGCTCCCACACGCCCCGAGGGCCGGGTCGGCGTCGGGTCACCCCAATGGACCAACCATCACGTCGCTCGGCCCTCGCGACGCCCGCCCGGACAGCCGAAACCACCGCCGGACGGCGACTCGTTTCCCCCCGGGGTTTCCGGGGGGCGCGCCCCCGTGCGAACACTTCCCGCGCGTACGGATGGTGCATGGTCGTGGACTGGCTCTGCAGCGATCACGGCCTTGAGTCGCTCGTCGAGGGGTGCGGTTTGCGGGCGGTGATCCGGCGGAGCTGCTGGTTGAGGTGGTGTTCTCGGTGGTGATCCGCTGGACGGCATCCTCGCTCCACGCGGTTCCAAGTCGCGGATCTCACGATGGAGTTCGCCGATGCGGGGGCGTTGGGTGGTGATCCGACAGCACCCGTGCTCGCCGATGGGCGGAGTGCCGAACCGGGCACGGGGCCGTCGTCCCCGAGCTACTGGATGCTCCAGCGGTGCGGATGGTCGGGAGTGGTGGGGCAGGCGAAGACGTTGAGTTCGCCGAAGCGGCCGGCGGTCACCTCGGTGGGCATGGCGCACCGGTGGGCGGGCAGGCGGTCTTCCAGCGGCTTCCAGCTGCGGCTGCCGCCGTCCCACTCCAAGCTGTCGATGGTCAGCAGGAGACGCATCGGTGTTCCGCAGGTCCGGCAATCCATGGGGTATGGGTCGGTGGCGTGCCAGGAGGCGAAGCCGCCGACGCGCCAGCCGGGCGGGATGGACAGGTCGTACTGGTAGCCGGTCGGCCCGGCGGCGCTCTCGTCGGTCGATTGCTCGGCCTCCTCCTGGGCTGCGTCCCAGGCTTCGATCCGGGCGCACAGATCCTCGGGCAGGAAGTCGGGGTCGGCGAACGGGTAGGTGACCACCTGCTCCGGGTGCAGGACGCAGGGCTCGGGAACGAACCCTTCCGATTCGACGACCGGAGGCTGCGGCTGCAATGTCAGCACCTCGCCAACCTCTGACGACCGCCGCCAGCGCAGGTGCAGGGCCAGGTCGTACCGGTCCGGGCCGTGGGCCTTGAAGGGGCACCAGAAAACCTGGAGCAGATCGCAGCCGCCCGGCCCGGTCGGGAGGTCCGGGACATCCCGTCGATACAGCTGGGCCAGGCCGATCATCGGCAGCGGATCCGTTTCCGATGCCTCGGAGATCCGGTGCTCGCGGTGCAGCGCCTTCAGCAGTTCCCGTTCCTCCGGGTCGGGGGCCCGGTTGCGGGCCCACGCGGTGGCCAGTACCCGCCGGTAGCGGTGGATGTCGACCGGGCGCTGGCCGCGCCCGCGGCTATGTGCCTCACTGCACACCGGCCACGGCTCGTTCGCCGGCCACAACATCGGACCACCCACCGAGCCGGCCGAAATCTGCGGGCTGCCCGGACGCGGGTGGAGCCGTGTGGTCGTGCCCCGATAGGCGGCAAGCTCCGGGAAGAGCGCCTCGACATCGATGGGGCGCGGGGGCGTGGTCCTCGTCATGGCAGGGAACGTTAGTCACTCGGCGACCTCGGCCACGAGCACCTCCATCAACGGCTTCGCAGTGCCAGTCATGCGGTCGAAACCCGTGAGCGTTTCGACTCGCCCGCCATGCCCGTTGCCTCCCGAACTGGCGAACGTCCGCTGTCCGTTCTCGCAGACTGCCGGCCGACGTGAACTTGACAGCGGATTTCGCAGGACCAAGTGTCAGCGGTGTTCGGTATCTGTTTGCGATCGCCTTGTCGTCGTGGCCCCACCCGATCGGTGACTCACGGCGAACCGGTCGGACACGTGCTCCTCGAACGGCTCCGCGCCTGCACACCGAGGCCAGGAAGCCGATGTCGCGAGTCCGGGGACCCATTTCATGCCGGCGGCGGACGTCCGGGTCAGCGCCGTGGGGCGGTGATCCCGTCCGCCGCAATCAGCAGGTGCGGTAACGGCCCGGTGAAGTCCGGCAGCAGCGCCAGCGCCACCGCCCACGCCTCGGTGCGGTCGCCCAGGGCAGGCAGGGTCAGCGCGCGCAGGGCCGTACGGGTGTCGGCGTACCGTTCTGTGTCGCGCTGGTCCAGGGCCCGTAGGGCGTTCCTCGCCGGGGCGCCGTGGCGGAGGATGACGGCCGCGGACAGGGTGCCGCGGGTGTGAGCGCGCCTGACGCTCGCGTTGGAACGGTCGTCCCGGAAGACCGGCGAACCCACGATCCGCCCGGTGGCCGGGTCCGCGTCGACCCACTCGGTGACGGGGTGGCGCGACGAGCTCGCGGGCAGGTACGCCCGCAGTTCGAGTGGGCACCCCGGTTGCATGGCCAAGGCCATGCGCACGTACTCGGACCACGGCAGTCTCCGGTGCTCGCGCAGGACGAGGTCCCAGTCCAGTGGACCGCGCGGGGCCAGCAACATCGCCGCGGCGCCGGGGAGGTTCTTCTCGTCGCGCAGCCGTGCGACGACGGCCGGCATGCCCGTGAACTCGTCGAGCGCACGCGTCACCAGCGCGGCGTCGGTCGGTGCGGCGAGGGCCGCAGCCACCGTGTCCGACGGCGTGCCCGTCGCCTGCGGCAGTACGCGCGGCAGCGCGGCGGTGACCGCGGCGGGTCCTGCCGTACGCAGCAGGCTCAGGCAGCCGCGCAGAAGTACGCCCGACAGCCACGGCCGTCTCGCCCCGTGCTCGGCGAGCCGGTCGAACGCCCTGGTGACCACGCGCGGGTCGTCGGACTCGACCAGCACGCAGACGCGTTCGAACAGTGCGTCGCGGCGGCGGATCTGCCGGTGGTCGAGTTCGTTGTACAGGAGTTCGCGGAGCGGCGTCGCGGCCACGACCCGCGTCAGCACCCGCAGCCGCGCCTCACGGGGGGAAGCCGGGTTTGCGAACACCCCTGCGGCGACCGCGGGCTCCGGGGCGCGGGCCAGATCCGACAGCGTCTCCGGTGTCGCACCCGGATTGCCCGCGAGCCACGCCCGCTCGTCGACGTCGCCGTGCGCCACCAGGTACGCCCCGGCGGCCTCTCCCACGCGCGATGGCCTCGCGAACAGTTCCGCCCGCAGCCGCGGATCGATGCGGCGCAATACGGCACCGGTGATCGACGCGGGTGCCTGGTCGAGGAGCAGTGCGAGCGGGTTCACGACCCCAGCCAAGCAGGGCCGCCCGGACCGCCGACCCCCGCCACCCTTGGGCAACTTCGCGGGCGCGGTCGGCAAGCGGTGGTCGGCGCTGCGGTGTCCGGGTCCTCGGCGACGACCCCGGGGCGGTCGTGGCGGGGGAGGTCGAAGAGTTCCGACGCGTCGGGACAACCCATGGCACCCGCACTGACCCGGATCCACTGATATCAGCCGTGTCCAACGCACTGACACTTGCTGTCCAAAACCACTGACATCGTGATCAGGGCGCGTTCGGCGCGGGGACGTTCGTGGTCGTTGCGGCGCATCTCCACTTCGGCGCAATAGAAGGCGCCGACGCCGTGCCCGTGTTCGTGGTCCGGGTCGGGGCGCCATCCGCTCGCGCGTGGCAGCGGCGAAGCCGAAGACACCCGCGACCCGGACGCCGCGCCGGTACCCGAACCCGGACCCTCGCCGAACACGAGAAGACGCAGACGTACCCCGAAGCCGTCGAGACCGCGCACGCCGACTTCGCCGCCCTCCACCAGCGCGACCGCAACCCCAAGTAGTCACTCGGCGCTATACGCCACCCGGCGGTAGCCATACGAGAACAGGGCCATGGCAGGCTCATGCCGCATGATCGATGAATTCGCGAGGGACAACCTGCACGGCAGACTGCGGCGGGACCGCAAGGCGCTGCTCTGGAAACTCGACGGCTTGTCCGAATACGACGCCCGCCGACCTTTGACGGCGACCGGAACCAACCTCCTCGGCCTGGTCAAACACGTGGCCACCGTCGAGGCCAGGTACTTCGGCGAGGTCTTCGACCGCCCTTCCCCGGAACCGCTGCCCCGGTGGCAGGACTCCGACGGCAGCGATCAGTGGGCCGCCGAGGACGAGACCCGCGATCAGATCATCGGGTTCTACCGGCGCACGTGGGAACACTCGGACGCGACGATCAACGAGCTCCCCCTCGACGCCCCCGGCCACGTGCCGTGGTGGCCGGAGACTTATGTCGACACGAACCTGTTCGCCATCATGGTCCACGTCCTCGGCGAGACCAACCGGCACGCCGGGCACGCCGACATCCTGCGCGAGGGCCTCGACGGCCGGACCGGGCTGCGCCCCGAACACGAGCAGCAGATCGACGAGGAAGCCCGGGCAGCCCACTGCGCGAAGATCGAGCAGGCCGCCAAGTCGGCCGCACCAATCAAGGCTTACTGCAGGTGACCACGTCCGGGCGAGGCGGTGTGCCAAGTCCCTCCCACAGTTGGCGTCGGCAAGTCGTCGCAGGCACCACGGCGACGTCTTCTCCTGCGGCCGATGGGCGTCCCACCAGGTCGCGGTGACGGCCTGCGCGCGGGGGAGGGCGTCGGCGATGCCCTCGCGGCGGCGCAACAGCGTCGGGTGGCGGGCCCGGCCGAGGACAACCTGCGGCAGCCCGGGCAGGCTCGGCCGCTCGACGCGAGCAGAGCCACATGCTCCTGCCCGGCGGTCGGGAGCCACATGGCGTGGCGGGCCCAGATCCCGAACGGGACGGCGACCTGCCCGATCCGCATCCGGGCGTGCCGCCCCTCACCCGCCGCCGGCGCGCCTCGCCCGCCGAGCCCGCCGGCGAGGGAGAATCAAAGTAGGACCCGATTCGTTACCTTATTCACCCATCCGGGCCATCCGCGAGGCCCGCCACCAGGTCCCCCACGAGGGAGGAATCGATGACCAGGACCAGCGCCGGCACCCGATTCGCCACCGATCGCGGCTTGGTGCGCCGCATGCTCGTCACCATGTTTCTGCTCGGCCTGCTCTATGTGGTCTTCGTGGGCGCGCTGGTGGTGATGCTCGGCCGGGCCTGGCCGCTCGCGGTCGTGTTGATCGGCGGTCTCTTCGTCGCACAGTTCTGGTTCAGCGACAAACTCGCGGCGTTCGCGATGGGCGCCCGCGAGGTCACCCCCGAGGAGCAGCCGGAACTGCACGGCGTGGTCGATCGGTTGTGCACCCTCGCCGACATGCCCAAGCCACGCGTGGCGGTCGCAGACTCCGATGTGCCCAACGCCTTCGCTACCGGCCGCAACCGGAAGAACACGGTCGTGTGCACCACCACCGGACTGCTCCGCCGCCTGGAGCCGGCCGAGCTGGAAGGCGTCCTGGCGCACGAGCTCTCGCACGTCGCCCACAAGGACGTCGCGGTGATGACGATCGCATCCTTCCTCGGTGTCCTGGCCGGGTTGCTCACCCGCGTCGGTGTGCAGTTCGGCCTCTTCGGCGGGATGCGCCGCGACCAGAACACCGCGGTCCTGATAGGGGTCGTGACCGCGGTGAGCGTGGTGGTGTACACGCTGAGCTTCGTTCTCATCCGGACCCTGTCGCGCTACCGCGAGCTGTGCGCCGACCGTTCGGCTGCGCTGCTCACCGGCCGACCATCCACGCTCGCCTCCGCGCTGACCAAGATCAGCGGCACCATGGCCCGGATCCCGACCCGCGATCTGCGCCGGGCCGAGCCGTTCAACGCGTTCTTCTTCGCGCCGGCCATCGCCTCCAAGGACAGCCTGGCGAACCTGTTCGCGACCCACCCGACGCTCGAACGGCGCCTGGAGCAACTGGGCCGGATCAGCGCGGAACTCGGCGGTGCCGCCTGATGGGGCTGTTCGACTCGGTCTTCGGTCGAAGCAGGCCGGTCAAGCCCGATCTCGACCAATTGTTCGGCTTGCCCTCGGCGGCCATCACCCTGGAGATCGCCGCCGGGTTCCGGCCCACCGGCACCGGGTCGGTCTGCTTCGCCACCGTCGAGGGCGGCGCGTTCGACCAGGTGCTGCGCGACCTGAACGATCTGGTCGACGGGCTTCGGAGCAGCCGGGACGAGTACGGGTACACGTGGCTGCTCGCCGAGCGCTCGCCCGAGGACGTGGGCTCCCTGGTGACCGATCTGCACGCGATCAACATCGCGCTCGAAGACGGCGGTTTCGGTCCGCAACTGCTGTGCTCACTGGCCGCGTTCGGGCATCCCGACGGCCGCCGGCTCGCCTTGGTCTACCTGTACAAGCGCGGCACCTTCTACCCCTTCGCGCCGGTGCCGGGCGTACACGAGAAGCGCGACACCGCGTTGGAGCTCCAGGTCAACGCGGCGGTCACCGACGATCTGCGGCTCGAATCCGACCTGTCCCGGTGGTTTCCGGTCTGGGGTGCGCCGGGTCTGTGACCATACGCCGGGCAGGTCACGTCGCGGTCGCCGCGCCGACGAGCGGGCAGCGTGTTTTCCGGCCCTGAAACAAAAAGTCGCCGCCCCGGGCTCCCAAGCCGCGACCGTGACCGTGACCGCGTGTTCGTCCGGCCGACGGCCCTTCGTGTCGACATCCGGGTGCGACGCTTGCCCGCCATCGGCACCGACAGACCGCCACGAGCAAGCCGACCGGATCGCCCTTTGGCCGGGCCGGATCGACTTCGACACATCCGGACGCGGACGCCACGTGTCGGTGAACCCGATCGCGTCGCGGAAGTCGGTGGGACGACGACCATCTTTGGCCGCCGTAGCGCGCGTGTCGGCGGGCAGCGGGTCACCAGACCGTTCTCCGGCGGCCCGGGCAACGCCCGCCGACCGACGGCGTTTGCTACTCCGGTTGGGTTACCGTCAGCGCCCATCGCAGTGCCTGTGCCGAGGCGTCGACCCCCACGGTGAAGGACCCCGACCGCACGATGCCCGGATCCATGGTCGCCGAGTTCATGCCGATGGCGCCGGCGGGGCAATCCACGGTGAACGCGGCCACCTCCGCGTCCCGGGAGTGCATCGTCACTGCCACGCTGCCGCCGCCCTCACAGGCGACGGTGAGTATGGTCGGCAGTTGTTCCCAGGCGCCCCCTGATACGACACCACCGTCCCCCGTGCTCTCCTCCACCCACACCAGACCATCCGGCCCGGGGTGGGGGAGTAAGCCTCCGATCGCTGTTGCGGGTGTGGCTCCCATGCCCGACAGCGCCAAAGCCGCCAGCATCGCCGCGGGTACGGTCTTCCTCACACGTGACATCTTTGCTCCTCGGCAGGTGTCATGGAGCGAACAGTCTTGCGCACGGCGAGCACCGCGCACGAGTCACCCGCCGCCCCTCGGCCGGCGACTCGTCGAGCGGCACGACCCGTACGGCAACTTCGAGGAGTGCGCCGGTGCAACGAAGACGTAGCCGAACGGGACCGGACTCGCGGGGCTCGGCCTTTTCGGCGGCCCCGGTGGTGGTCGGCCGGTCGGTGCAGATCACCGCGTCGGCCGGACCCGGGGACACCCGAGTTGTCGCACCACGACACCGCTGTCACAGACCCGGTAACAAGGTCACGAGAAGGAACGACAACCACCCCACCCGCCTCGCCCGACACCCCGACAACACCACGCGACGATGCGCAGCCTGGTGTCGAGTTCCACCCCGGCCGCTCGACCTCCTCGCCGAACGCGACTCCGACGGCCACTCGGACGGCGTTCCTGTTGTGCTGCCGGCCCACCGCCGAGCCGACCCGCCCGGCTCCGACACCCGCTCCCACCACCCACACCACGACCATCGCCGGGTGGGCGGAGGCCGGTGGCGCGGTCGGGCGGCATGGAGCCGGGCGGGCGTGCACGGGTGGCGGCCCGGTGCCGGGCGGGCCGTTGGTTGTGTTCGTCAGGCGTTTGTCAGACGTTCGTCAGGCGCCGGCGGTGGTGATCGCGTCCAGCGACTCGGCGAGCACTTGGCCGCCGTCGACGATCAGCCCCTGGCCGGTGATGAACCCGGCGTGTTCGGAGGCCAGGAACAACGCCGCGTGGCCGATCTCCTCGCTCGTCGCGAGCCTGCCCATCGGAATGGACCGGGCCATGTCGCGGACGTAGTCGGGACCGAGTTCCGTTACGCCCTCGGTGAGGACGTTGCCGGGGAGCAACGCGTTGATCGTGATGCCCTGGGGGGCCAACTCCAGGGCTGCGGCCCGCACAAAGCCCATTTGTCCGGCTTTGCTGGCCGCGTAGTGGCTCCAGCCGGGGTAGCCGGTGACGGGTCCGGTGATGGACGAGGTGACCACGACGCGACCGTACGAGCTGCTCCGCAAGGCGGGTAGGAAGGCCGTCACGGTGAGCATGGTGCCACGCAGGTTGACGTCGAAGACTTCGTCGATGCGCTCGGCGGTGAGGTCGGTCAGCCGAGCGTTGGGGAAGATGCCCGCATTGCAGCAGACGACGTCGACACCACCCAGCGCCTCGACCGCGTCGTCGGCGAGCCGCGAGATCGCCGCCGGGTCGCCGACGTCCGCCGCGATGCCGATGACTTTCCCACCGGTGGCGGTGAGTTCCGTCGCGGTCGCGTGGACGTCGGCGGCGTTGCGGCCGGTGATGACCACGTGGGCTCCGGATCGGGCGAAGACGGCGGCGATTCCTTTGCCGATGCCCTTCGAGCCGCCGGTGACGACGACACGGCGGCCGTCCACGGATGGGAGTGTCATGAATGCTCCTGGGGTGTTTGGGGTGGTTTTGGTCGGATGGTCTTGTCGTCGCTGGCTTGTCCGGAAGCAGCCGTTCGACTCCCGGCGCGATTGTTCCGCATCCGGGCGGTTCACGGCTTGCGATGGCACGAGGTCCGGGACGTCTGTGCCCCCTGACGTATCAGCCGGCGACAGTGCGTGCTTCACGCCGTCGGTCGGCTACGTAGGCCGACTGCCGAGTCGCCTCCGATCAGTCGGCGAGGAGGAGAGGGCGACGACGCCCGGATGAGAGTCGGGCCCAGGCGCCGGCGGCATGGACTCGATCAATCCGCGGTGCCGAGGTCGATGGTTGTCGGCCGGCGGGCGCGCCACCATCGGTTTTGTGTACCGAGGTATCGGTCCGCGAGTTCGGCGCTCGCGCGTGTGAACCCCGCGCCCTTGGCCCGCGCGAGGTCGGTATCGGGGTGCGAGCCCAGCCAGGCGACGACCATCAGGCGTCGAAGCATGATGAAGGTGGGGATCTCGTTCTCGTCTTCGGTGGTGAGCGCGCGGACCCGCCGGTAGCCGGTGAGCCAGCTGTCGATGAGGTCGGGGACCTGCGGGGTGTCTTCGAGGAAGGTGAGGGCGGCGGCCAAGTCGTAGAGGAACCAGCCGGAACCGCAGTCGTCGAAATCGATCACGGCGGTCCGGTCGCCGTGCACGAGAAGGTTGGCCAGCCGGAGGTCGGCGTGGATCAACCCGAATCGGCTCGCGCGGGTTCCGTATCGCCGCAACCGTTGTTGGATGATCGCTTCCGTGTCCGCGAGCACCCGGCGGACCTCGCCGGTGGCGCCGGGCCCGTCCCGCCACCGTCCCCAGTGCGCGCGCGTGCCGAGCGTCGTGGCGAGGTCCCAGCGCATCCGCGTGAACCCGGCGGGAGGCGTCCACGTTTCGGCGTGCCGGTGCAGGTGCGCGGTGATTTCTCCCAGCCGTTCGAACTGCGGAGCGGGCACGTTCTCGTCCGGAGCGTCACCGGGGATGAGGTGAAAGAGGACGGCATGGCGCCGCTGCCCCCCGGCGGTGAGCGGCTCGACGCCGACAACGAGGCGGCCGTCCAGAGTAGGAATCGGCTCCGGGGTGGCGATCTCGGTGTCGTTGCGGAGTGCCTCGACCCAGGCCAGTTCGGACCGGATCTCGGCGGCCGAGTGGTAGTCGGGGCGGTGCACACGCAGGATGCGTGGGGCCGAGCCCGGCCCGGCGTGCACGCGATAGGTCGCGTTCTCCGAGAGGTTCAGCAGTTCGAGCGGGGTGTCGCGGTCGATGCCGTAGGCGGGCAGGACACGGCGTGCCAGGGAGTCGTACGGTTCAGCGGAGACGGCACCGGGTGTGTCGTCGCGGTCGAACCCGGGTCTTTCGGGGGACATGCCTTCTCCTGGGGCGCGGGCAGTCGGAGGGTCGGTGGAGTCTGGGGACTGGGTCGTCGGTTCAGTGGTCACGTCCTTCGATGGCCGAAAGTGCCACGTCGATCGCGTGGCGTGCCGTGGTGACCCCTTCCAGGGTGCCGCTGATGTAGACGCGTCCGGCGGCGCCGATCATCTGCACGTCGACCAGGGTGTTCTTCGGCGCCGCGCGTTCCGCCTCGTTCGCCGCCAGGGCCGCGTACAGGGCGGGGGTCATCTCCATCACCAGCAGCGTCTGCCCCGGCAGGATCATGGATGCCTGTCGGGTGCGGTTCAAGATGACCGCGTGCTGGTCGGTGACGTTCTCGATCACGTCGGTGTACAACACGCGGGGCTTGAGCTGGTCGGACGGGGCGCGGCCGATCCCGGCCTGGATGGCGGCGCCGGCGCGCTCCAGATCATCGGTGTTCTTGGTGTGCAGTTCAAGGATGCCGAACTGGCGTTCCACGAAGAGCAGCCCGGGCTCCGCGGCGGGCACCGCCTTGAGCGCCAGGTCGATGACACGCTCGATGGCCAGCCCCGGGGCCACTTCGATGATCAGGGCGTGGTCGCCTTCCAGAGGCGGATAGCCGCGCGCTCGAGTGGGGGTCCCCAAGTACGCGGCGAACTGCCGCTGAAGGCTGCGCAGGGTCAGGTGTACGCGGAGTTCGGTCGGCGGCGCGGCGGACTGGGCCGGTGTGCGGTCCTGTGCCGCCGCGCGGGGGCGCCGCCGTGGGGCGCCCGCCGTCGGCTCGTCGGAGGTGGTTGTCATGGCGCTCAGCCGTTGGTGGTTCCGCCACCGTTGAAGTGTCGGTTCACTTCGGGGTGGGGGCGGGGGATGACGTGGACGGAGACGAGTTCGCCGACCTGGGCGGCGGTGTCCGCACCGGCGTCGGCGGCGGCCTTGACGGCGCCGACGTCGCCGTTGATGACGACTGCGACCAGGCCGTCGCCGACCTCCTCGCGGCTGATGATGGTCACGTTCGCGGCCTTGACCATGGCGTCTGCGGCGGCGAACGCCGCGACGTAGCCGCGGGTTTCGATCATTCCGATGGCGTCGGACATGAGGGTCCCAACTTTCGTGTTCAGGAGTTGCGGTGGGTGGTGGAAGTCTCGTCGACGGATCCGATGATCAAGGCGTCGATCGGGGCGTTGTCGGGGAACCGGCGGGCGGCGCTCATGCCTTGGGCCACGAGTACGCGTTCCCCGACGCCGGTTCCCAGGACGTCGAACGCGATGATCAGCTCCGGCGGTGCGTCGAATTCCACGGTCAGGAACGCGCCCGACGGGACGCCGGCGACGCGTCGGGTCGACCAGACGGATCCGGTGACGGTGCCGATGCGCATCAGGCCTCCTCCCGGTCGATCCGAACGCCGAGCCTGCGGGCCGTGTCCCGCCCCAAGGGGGTGATGACGGCGCGGGGGCCGGCGACGATGTGTTGTCCGGCGGCAGCCGCCGCGGTGACCACGGCCTCGCCGACGGCGCCACGCTCGATCCGATGGACGCCCTGTGTCTGTGCAGGCTCGGCATTGTCGGTACGGGCAGGGTCACCGTTGTCGAGCCGGAACCGGATCCTGCGGTCGTCGAGGGCTGCGCGTCCCCCGGGTGTTGCGGCGAGATCGAGCAGCAGTCGTACGAAACTCGCGAGGTCCGCGTCGTCCCGAAGTACCACGGGGCGGTTGTCCGGCTCGACGGTGGTCGGTGCGGCGGCGGGAGAAGGCGGTGAACTCTCGTGATTCGGTGCGGCGGTCAATTCGGCGACCGCTTCGCGGACCGCCTCGGCGACGAGGCCGCGCAGTTGGTCCCATGAGGTCCCGACGGTCGACAAGCCGATGGCCGGCGGCGTGCTGTTCATGGCCTGGCCCGCACGGCTTCGCGCGCGGCCTCCGCGGCCATGCGGACGTCGGATTCGGTGCCGCTGAGGTAGACGCGCCCGGTGGCGCCCATCATGCGGTAGTCCACGACCTTGATGTCGGCGGCCTTCTCGGCTTGGTTCGTGGCGAGGATCGCGTACGCCGCCGGGGTGACTTCGAGGGTGAAGAGTGACTCGCCCGGCAGGACCATCGAGCCGGACTTGTTCCGGTTGATCAGGAAGGCGTGCCGTGGATCGATACTCGTGATGGTCTTGTCGGCCAGGATGGTCGGGGTGGGCACGGCGGACGGATCCGCGCCCAGTGCCTGCAGGATGGCGTCGGCGGCCGAGCGCACGGCGTCCGTGGATCGTGAGTGGATTTCGAGGTAGCCGAACTGCCGCTCGACGACCAGGATGCCGGCCTGAACATCGGCGTATTTCAGTGCGACGTCGGTCAGCGGCTCGATGTCCAGGCCGGGGGCGACTTCGATGATCTGCGCCGACATGTTGGTGCGGGGCAGGCTGCCTCGCACGAACGTGCCGAGATAGCACATGGTCTGTGGCTGGAGTTGATCGATGAAGATGAACGAGCGCAGTTCAGCCATGGTGGGCTCCCAGCACGCTTTGCAGCTCGGTGCGGACGAGCCGGCGGATTTCTTCGCGCAGCAGGTCGAGTTCCTGACGGCCCACCCGGCTGTCGGGAATCTGGGCCGCACCACCCGGCCGGGCGGTGTCGCGTGTGGCCGTGCGTGCCGCGGGCGACGTGGGCCGGGCGGTCCACGGCTGGAGGCCGGTGAAGTCGTCGAACGCGACGTCGGCGTCACGGTTGTACGCGACACGTGTGTACTGCACGAGGTGGCGGGGTTCGAGGTTCTCGCCGAGCGAGCTGCGGCCCACGAACCCGGTGCCGATGGTCATCGTCGGTGCGAGGTTGGTCTCGAATCCCGAGCTGCCCAGGCTGGCGCCGACGTTGACGCTGATGCGCATGGCTTCCACGTTCGCTCCGAACGCCATGATGGCGGCGCGATCGCTGCTGTGGATGGCGGCGGAGTGTCCGCGTCCGCCCCGGCGCAGCAGCAGCCGAGCCAGCCGGATGCCGTGGGCCGCGTCGGATACCGGGTGGAATCCCAGGACGGGGCAGAGCTTTTCCTGTGTGAGGGGTTCTTCGAAGGGGCGCTCGAACGGCGCGACGAGCACACGCTTGCCCGGGCGGATGCGGAATCCGGCCTGCTCGGCGATCCAGGCGGCGTCCCGGCCGATGGCGGCGGTGCGGAGGCGGCCCTCGGGGTAGAGCCAGGCCCTCAGGCGGTCGCGCTCGACCGGGTCGCACACATGCGCGCCGGCCTTGTCGAGTGCGCGCAACAGGTCCGCCGCTATGGAGTCTTCGGCCAGCAGCACCGATTCGTTGGTGCACAGCAGGGAGTTGTCGAACGCCTTGCTGGCGACGATGCGTTGGGCAGCCGCGACGAGGTCCGCCGTGGCGTCGACGAGCACGGGCACATTGCCGGGCCCGACGCCGAGGGCGGGGTTCCCCGAGCCGTAGGCGGCACGCACCATGGGCGTTCCCCCGGTCGCCAGCACGATGCTGCAGCCGGGATCGGTGATGAGGGCGTCCACCAGGGGGATCGTCGGTTCGTCGACGACCTGGACGACGTCGGCGGGTGCTCCCGCCGCCACGGCCGCCGCATGGAGCGTGCGGGCGGCGTCCGCGCTGGCAGCCTTGGCCGCGGGGTGCGGGCTGATGACGATGGCGTTCCGTGTCATCAGGGCGAGCATGACCTTGAAGTAGACGGTCGACACCGGGTTGGTCGACGGTGTCAGCGCGACGACGACGCCGGCGGGGCGGGGGACTTCAAGGATCTTGGCGTCCGCGTCGTGGCGGGCGCTGACGTGGTCTTCGTCTCCGTAGCGCGCCAGGAGACCCAGCGAGCACGCCTCGTTCTTGGTGATCTTGTCCGCGACCACGCCGAACCCGGTTTCCCGCACCGCCCACTCGGCGTAGCGGGCAGCGTTGTCGTGCCCGGCCTGCGCGGCGGCTCGAACGATGCGGTCGACCCGGGCGCGGTCGAATGAGGCGAATTCGTCGGCCGCCCACCGCGCGCGCTCCAGCAGGGTTCGAGCCTGTGCGGCCGGATCCGGGCCCCAAGCCGTCGCGCGGGCCTGGGCCGGCTGGGCGCTCACGCGGCCTGCCCGGAGGCGACGCGTGCGGCGTTGCGGGCTTGGCCGACTGCCGTATGGAGGCGTTCGAGCAGGTCGTCGACGAGTTCAGGAGACATGAGCAACCCCGGCTTGAACTGGAGGACACGGGTGTCGAGCGTGGAGAAGATGGCCCAGACGCCGTTCTCGTACAGCGCTCGCATGACGAGTTGGGCGCCCACGGGGTGGTCGAATTCCAGGCCGATCACCAAGCCGTTCTGTCGGATGCCGACGAAGAAGTCCGGATGATCGGACCGGATGTCGGCCAGGCCGCGGTCCAGACGGGCCGCGATCGAGGCGACGGTCGCCTTGGTCTGGGGGCGCCCGCAGATCTCCAGGACCTTGATGGCGACGATGCAGCCGAGTTCGGCCCCGCCGAAGGTCGAGATGTGGCCGAAGCCGTCCTCGTCCAGCCAGCCCGCGACCTTGTCGGCGACGATGACCGCGCCCAGGGGGTAGAGGCCTCCCGCGGTGCCCTTGCTCGTGACCAGGATGTCCGGCGAGACTCCGGCCTTGTAGATGCCCCACATCTCGCCCGTGCGCATCAGCCCGGTCTGCACCTCGTCGGCGATGTAGACGGTCCCGTACCGTTCGCACAGGTCCTTGACCCCGGCGAGGTATCCCGGCTCGGGCATCACGAAGCCGTAGGTGGCCGGCACCGTCTCCACCAGGACCGCGGCGACGTCGCCGCCCCGCAGCGCCGACTCCATCGCGGACAGGTCGTTGAAGTCGACCTGGGGAAATTGGGACGGCTCGTCGACCAGGAACAATCGTGAGAACCGCGGGTTGCCGGCGTTGACGGCGAGTCCGGTGTGGCCGTGGAACGCGTTTTGGATGGACACGATCTTGCGGCGCTTGGTGGCGTGCCGGGCGGTCTTGAGCGCGATGTCGATCGCCTCGCCTCCGCCGGCGGCGAAGATGACCTTGCCCATGGTGCCGTCGCAGGTGGCGAGCAGGCGTTCCGCCAGCGCGGTGCGGGCGACCGACGCGAAGTGGTGGTTCCCCACGTCGTAATGGGTCATCGCCTCGTTCATGGCCGCGACCAGTTCGGGGTGTCGGTGGCCGAGGCTGTAGGTGCCGCCGTTGAGGTGGGCGTCGATCAGTTTTCGGCCGTCGGCGTCCCAGAGGTGGTAGCCGTCCCGGCGGTCGATGACGAGGTCGACGCCCTGGTCCAGCCAGAACTGCGTCTTGCCGGGGTTCCATGCGGCGCGGGAGCGATCGAAGAAGTCGTCTCTCGACGCGTAGGAGACGAAGCCGTAGTCGCGCATCATCACTCCTTCCTCGATCGGCGGACCGCGTCCAGGCCGTCGTTTTGGTTCATACCGTATGTGTACCGATTGGCTTAACGGTTGTCAACGCTACCAACAACTCAACCGTATGCCGCGAAAGTCTTGCCCGACCTTGCGCACCGGTGGCACCATCGCCGATACCCCCCTGATGAATCTTCGCAAAACGCAGTATTTGCCAGAGGGACTCCGTCGCAGGCGACCAAAATGCCGACCGTATCCTCTGAAAGGTCGATGCAATGACAGATATTGGTTCGAGAACGACGCCTCCCACACCCGAGCATGACCCGCAAGAACACATGCAGCGGCTGCGGCCCAACGCGGTCGGTCTCGTGGCCGTGGTGTTCATGGCCGTCGCCACCGCGGCACCCATCAGCGCGATGGTCGGCAACGTGCCGGTGGCCGTGGGTTTCGGCAACGGCACCGGCGCTCCCGCCGGCTATCTCGTGGCCACCATCGTGCTCACCGTCTTCGCCGTGGGCTACGTGGCCATGGCGCGGCACATCACCGCGGCAGGCGCGTTCTACGGCTTCGTCTCGCACGGGCTCGGCCAAGTCGCGGGCATGTGCGCAGGACTGCTCGCCACGGTCGCCTACATCGTGTTCGAGGCGTCGCTGACCGGCCTGTTCGCCTATTTCGCGAAGCAGACCGTGGCCGACCTCTTCGGCGTTTCCCTGCCCTGGCTCTTCTACGCGTTGCTCATGCTTGCGCTCAACGCCGTGCTGTCGCACTTCGACATCAACCTGACCAGCAAGGTCCTCGGCCTCGCCCTGGTCTCGGAGGTACTCATCCTCACCGCGCTCGCCGTGGCGATACTCGTGGACGGAGGCGGCCCGGACGGCTTCGTACCGCAGGCGATCAACCCCCTGAACGCCTTCGACGCCGCCTCGGGAGTCGCCGGCGCAAGCGTCGGCCTCGGCCTGTTCATGGCCTTCTGGTCGTGGGTCGGCTTCGAGTCGACCGCGATGTACGGCGAGGAGTCCCGCGACCCCAAGCGCATCGTCCCCATCGCCACCATGGTGGTGGTCGTCGGCGTCGGGATCTTCTACGTCTTCGTCTCCTGGATGGTCGTGGCCGCCAACGGTCTCGACGAGTCGGTGCGCATAGCCGGCGGCGGCTCCCCGGCCGAACTGCTCTTCGGACCGACGCGCGTCCTGCTCGGCGACTGGGCGGTGACCCTCTTCCAAATCCTGCTCGTCACCGGCTCGTTCGCCTGCGGCATGGCGTTCCACAACTGCGCGGCCAGATACCTGTACGCCATCGGTCGGGAAGACATCGTGCCCGGCACTCGGCGCACCCTCGGCGCCACACACGCGAAACACGGCTCGCCCCACGTCGCCAGCTACGTCCAGTGCGGGATCGCCGCGACGCTGGTCCTGGGCTTCGCGCTGGCCGGCAAGGACCCCTACCTCGACCTCTTCGTCGTCCTGTCCGTCCTGGGAACGATGGCCATCCTCATCGTCCAGATCCTCAGCTCCGCAGCCGTCATCGGCTACTTCCACGTGCGGCGGATGCACCCCGAGACCGCCCACCCGCTCCGCACGTTCGCGGCGCCACTGCTGGGCGGCATCGCGATGATCTACGTGGTGATCCTGCTCTTCCAAAACCTTGACACGGCGGGCGGCGCCGCGTCACAGACCACGATCTTTCGGATGATCCCCTACCTCGTGCTCGGTGTCGCCGTGCTCGGCGTCGTCCTCGCGCTCTACACGAAGGTCCGGGCACCCGAACGGTTCGCGCTGATCGGCCGCGTGGTGCTCGAGGAATCCTCGGAGCGAGAGGCCTGACACTCGCATCCGGTTCCGTCGGCGACCGCACGGCCGTTGGGGGTACCGAAGGCAACCGAATCCGGAAATGGTGTAAACCATAGTTGTGTCCATCGAACATGACGAAGCTTCAGCCCCGACGCCCGGCACCGCCGAGGACGTACGCCGCCGCATCCTCGAGCAGCTCCGCAACGGCCTGCTCCGACCCGGAGACAAGCTCGGCGGAGAACGCGACCTCGCCCAGCAGTACGGCGTCAGCCGATCCACCCTGCGGCACGCACTCGACGCCCTGCAGCAAAGCGGCGTCGTGCGCCGTGTGCCCGGCCGCGGCGGCGGCACATTCGTCAGCCACGGCAAAGCCGAACGCAACCTCTCCGCAGCCGTCGGCGTGCCGGCCTACCTGCGCCGACAGGGCTTCGAAGCCGGCACCAACGTCCTGTCCACCGCGATGCGCGGGGCGGACAAGGACACCGCCCGCCGGCTCCGCCTGTCGTCCGGCGACCTTGTGTTCGACCTGGTACGCCTTCGTCTCGCCGACGGCCGGCCGATCAGCCTCGAGCACGCACAACTCGTCGCCGATTACTTCCCCGGCCTCCTCGAACGCCCCCTCGGCGGATCCGTGTACGAGCTCATCGCCGAGCACTATGGCGTCACACCCGCCGACGTCACCGAGGAGATCGAGGTCGTCGCCGCCACCGCGGACGAAGCCCGGGTGCTGGAGGTCGAGCCGGGCGCGCCACTGATCTCCGTCGTCCGGGTGGCGGCGGACCGCCACGGTGGCAGCTTCGAGTTGTCCCACGATCTGTTCCGCGCGGACCGGACCCGCATGACCATCCACACCCAGTTGCGCGACGCCCAGGACGAAGGCGGGCTGCGCATCCAAGCGACCTGACCATCCATCACGCGCGGCAGCGCCGCGCCCTTCGAAATGAACGAGTTGGCTCGCCAAGCGCCATCGCGACCCAGGAGTACGGCCATGACCGAGTTCGTCCGATACGAGTGCGTGGACGCCATAGCCACGGTGACCATTGATCGACCAGCCGCCCTCAACGCCTTGGACAACGCGACGAAGGTGGCATTGCGCAATGCCCTGGCCCGGGCTGCCGGCGATGCGGACGTGCGGGCGGTCGTGCTCGCCGGCGCCGGACGCGCCTTCAGTGTGGGGCAGGACCTCCGGCAGCACCGTGAACAGCTCAACCGCAGCGCCCAGGCGGCCTTCGCCACCGTCGCCGAGCACTACAACCCCCTGGTCATGGCCCTGACCACCATGCGCAAGCCGGTGATCGCGGCCGTCAACGGTGTGGCCGCAGGCGCCGGCGCGGCACTCGCCTTCGCCTGCGACTTCCGCATCCTCGCCGAGACCACGACGTTGAACCTGGCGTTCGCGGGCATCGGGCTCGCCGCCGACTCGGGAGCGTCATGGACCCTGCCCAGGCTTGTGGGGCACGCTCGGGCGATCGAGTTGTTGATGCTGTCCGAGACGATTTCGGCGTCGCAGGCGTTGGAGCTGGGACTTGCCAACCGGATCGTGCCGGCCGAAGACGTCGCAACGGCGGCAAACGACCTCGCCCGACGCTTGGCGGCGGGGCCGACCGTGGCGTTCGCCGCGATCAAGGAGGCGCTGGCGTGCTCGGCCACGCTACCGATTGCGAGTGCGCTCGCCAAGGAGAGCGCCCTTCAGCTCCGTGTCGGCAAGTCCGCGGACCACCGAGAAGCGGTGGACGCATTCCTGAACAAGACGCAGCCGCGGTTCACAGGGCGTTGACGGACGTGTCCCGGGTCCTCCGGCTTGGTGAAGGCGACCCGCGAGCGGAAGTCGTCCCACCAGCGGAG
>NZ_JBEXUX010000083.1:0-39246 GCF_040629175.1 Embleya sp. NPDC005971
CTCGGTGCCGACCACGGTCCAGTCCACCGCGGCGGCGGTGGCCCCGGGCGAAAGCCCGGGGCACACCCCGTCTCGTTGCGCCGGCACGGCGCTGCCGGTGTGGCGACTTCGGTGCGGCGGCTTCGGCCGTTGCTACCGGTGTGGCGGTCGGTGCGTGGTTCAGGTGAGTTCGTCCACCCGATAGCCCGGTACGGACGGCCGACGCACCGTCGGCACCACCGATTCCTCCGCGCCCGACCACGAGTGGTCCACCCCGTGGCCCCACACCGCGGGGTCACCCTGCTTCGCCGACAGCACGCTGCGGCCCGGTCGGTCAAGCCGCCGCGGGTGTGGGGCGCACCTCCGGGGTCCGGGTCGGGCGGGTTTGGCGCAGGTGTTCGGTCACGGTCATGGCGGTCAGCACCAGCGTGGCGGCGGTCAGTGCGGCCCAACCCGCGCCGGCCAGCGATGCGGTCAGCGGGATCACCACGACGGCGGCGGTGATCTGCGCGGCGACCGGTCCCGTGCCCAGGACGTGGCGGTGCCAGGCGTGGCCGAGCAGGAAGGTTGCCACGCCGGCACCCAGCCACCAGCGGTTGGTGTCGGTGCCCAGGTGGTGGATGCCGTCCGAGATGCCCGCCGCGACCAGCACGATGCCGGCGATCATCACCGCGTGCGCCAGGCCGAACGCCACGTAGCCGAGCATCTGCCGACGCTCCACGGACGCGTCCGACATGGCCCGTACGGTGCGTTCGTCGTCGCCGCCGAAGTACGTCCACCAGATGCCGGTGGCGACCGCGATGCCGAGCAGGATGCCCCCCGCGAGCCTCCAGTCGACCGGCCGACCACCCGCGCCGATTCCGACGGCCACCACCGATTCGCCGAGCACGATCAGGATGATCAGTCCGTGTCGCTCGACGAAGTGGTGCGGCTCGACCACGAAGCCGCGAACGCGTCCGATCACCATGGACAGGTACAACACGGCGACGGCCGCCGCCCAGCACGCCCAGGTGCCGGCGTCGGGCAGGTGCGGGGCGATCAGGATCAGCAGCCCGCCGGCCGCGTTGAACGGCGCGAGCCGCACGATCCCGGAGCGGGCCGAGGGCTCTGCCGCGGTCAGGAACAGCGCGACGTGCATCCCGACCGCGACCAGGAACGCGAGGCCGAACGCCCAGCCGTCCGGGTCGAACGCGTAGGGCAGATCCAGGCCCATCACGAAGAACGAGGTCATCGTCAGCGCCAGCAACAGCCGCACCGCGGTCGCGTCCGGCCGGACCGCGTTGGTCAACCAACTGAACGCGCCGAACATCCACCACATCGCCGCCAGCGGCAACATGCCCTGGAGCAACCCGCTCCAGCCCGGGTGGGACTCCACCTGGTGGGTGGCCTGGGTGAGTACGAAGACGAAGACGAGGTCGAAGAACAACTCGATCGGCGTCACGCCGGTGGGCCGCTCGGCCTGGGCGGGTGCTTCGGCGGGGTCGTGCGGGAGTCGGATCGGGATTTCGTCGGTGGTTTCCAGGGGGACTTCGGTGGCGGTTCCGACGGGGATTTCGGTGGCTTCGAGGGCGGGCCGGTGGGCGGGGTCCGTCGGTGAGGGCGGCGCCGGTATCGCGGCGTCGCCTCGATCGGCGTCGCCGGGAGCCGAGGAGGGTCTCATTCGTTCGCTTTCGTGGGTCCGGGTGCGCTCATCGGGGAGCCGAGGCACGGCACCGGGGTACGGGCCGACCGAGGTCCGGCCCGGTCCGATGCGAGTCGCGCACATGCGCGGGCCCATCATCACCGCGTCGTCTGTTTCGGAACAGCGCGTTCTCCGCGCGTTCGCGATCGGCGTAGCCGCGGCGGGCCGGATGTCCGGCCCGCCGCAGGTGTGTTGGTCGGCCGTCGGGAACGGCCTCCGGAAGGCCCGGGAGCGGCCCGGGAGTTCACCGGCCGCGGCTCGACCCGCCGGCCCGCCCGGGGTTCACGAGCAGAGGATGATCAGGGACGTGATCACGGTGCAGGAGGCCGAGGAGCCGTTGTTGGCCGGGTTGGGGTCGTCGGGCGTGCTCGCGGTGCGGGTCGCGGTGACCTCGTAGGCGAGGCCCAGGCTGAGCAGGGCCACCGGGGCCGTGAAGTGGCGGGTGGTCGCCGCGCCCTTGGCCAGCGGGCCCACCGTGCAGGTCACCGTGCGGTCGGCCACCGCGCAGTCGGGTGAGGTCGCGAGCATCGGCACCGGCAGCGGCGCGCTGACGGTCGCCGAACCGAGTGCGTCCGGCCCGCGATTGGTGACGGTGATCGTGTAGTCGATGTGCGCGTCGAACAACGACGGCACGCCGGTTGCCTGGAGCGCGACCGCCACATCGGCCGTGCTCGCGACATAGGTGTACCGATCGGCCGGAACGCTCGCGCTGGTCCCGCCGGCGGTGCTCACCCGCACGTCCACCTGGCCGGCCCCCGGCCCCGGCGGCGCGGTCACCGTGCACGAGGTCGCGGTGCACGCGAACGAGGTCGCGGGCCGGCCCGGACCGAAGGTGACGCCGGTGGCGCCCGCGAGGTTGCTGCCGGTGACGGTGACCACCGTACCGCCCGCCTCGGGACCGGAGTTCGGGCTGATCGAGGTGACCGCGGGCACGGCCGTGTAGGTGTATCGGTCGGCGGCCGAGGTCGGGCTCGTACCGCCGGGCCCGGTCACGGTGACGTCGACGGTGCCGGGTGCGCCGGGCGGCGCGGTGGCGGTGATGGTCGTGTCGTTGACGACGGTGAAGGATGCGGCCGGGGTCGCGCCGAACGCGACGGCGGTGCTGCCGGTGAAGTGGGTACCGGTGACGGTCACCGAGGTGCCGCCGGCCGTGGGGCCGAAGTTCGGGGCGACCGAGGTGACGGTGCGTGGTTGCGGGACACCGACCACGACGATGCCGTACGGAGTGCTCCCGACCGGGACGGTGGCCACCACCGCGGCGGACGCCGTGTCGATCACCGACACGTCGCCGGACACGGCGTTGGTGGTGTAGACGAAGCCGCCCGCGACGTGCAGCGTGAGGTTGGCCGGGTAACTGCCCACCGGCACGGTGTCGGTCACCGTGTTCGTGGTCAGGTCGACGACCTTGACGGCCGCCGGGAAGGCGGAGACGTAGGCCCTGGTGCCGGCCGCGTTCACCGCGACGTTGCTGGCGTCGGTGATCGGGACGGTCGCGGTGAGCGCGCCGCCGGCGGTCAGGTCGAGGGTCCACAGGCCGGACTGGTCGTCGACGGCGTACAGGTGTGTCCCGTCGGGGCTGAGCGCGGCCCCGTCGGGCGAACCGGGGAGCGTGATGGTCGCGCCGACGGTGGCGGTGGCCGGGTCGATCACGGAGACATTGCGGCCGGCGTTGTTGACCGCGTACACGTGGGCGCCGTCGGGGGCGACCAGGACCGCGATCGGGTTGGTACCGACCGGGATCGTGGCCGCGACCGTGTTGGTCACGGTGTCGACCACGAGTACGGCATTGCCCTGCGCGACCCAGAGGCGGCGGTCGGTCGGGTCGACGGCCATCGCGAACGGCTTGCCGCCGGTGCCGATCGTGCCGATGACGGTGTCGGTGGCGGTGTCGATCACCGAGATGCCGGCGTCGTCGAAGTCGGCCACGTAGACCCGGGTGCCGGCGTGGTTGGCGGCGAGCCCGTACGGGCCCCGGCCCACCGGGATGGTGGCCGTCGTCGTGTTGTTCGCGGTGTCGATCACGGAGACCGTGTTCGAGCCGGAGTTGGCCACGTACGCGGAGACGCCGGGACGGGCCGCGGCGGCGGGCGTGGCTCGGCCGACCATTCCGGCCACGAGGCCGGCGGCGATCAGCGTGACGGTCGCGAGCAGCGCGATCGGGCGGCGGGGCAACGTGGCGGATAAGGGACGGCGGGCGTTGCGGCGCTGCCCGGTGGCGGGTCGCGGGTGGTGCGAATCAGGGGGCTCGGCCAAGAAACCGCGGCGCCTGCGGCCGGGCGGTGCGTGATGGAGCGACATCGGGATCCCCTCCCTGGAGTTGGACCACACCGGGCCGTCTCCACCAGGGCACGTCAATCCCCGCCCCGTACGGCACTCGGGCCCCCACCCGAATCGAGACGGCCGCGAATCACGGATCGCGATTCGTCGGTGCATCGCCGGAAACGTACCGGGGAAGCGGGTGGCGATGTGACCGGAATGGCCAAATGGTGGCGCCGGGGCGGGAGTTGGTGTAGTTGGGGGAACCGCGCCGGACCGGGCCAGCGTCCGCCGGGGGCGAATCGGCGGACGTCCGACCGGACTTCGGGGGCGGGGCTGTTCGGGCAGCGGTAGCTGCTCGGAAACCGGTAGCCGCTCGGAGACGGGTGGCTGCTCGGAAACCGGTAGCCGCTCGGGAACGGGTAGCCGCTCGGGAACGCGTGGCTGCTCGGGAGGCGGCCGGCTACTCGGGGGCGGAGAAGATCATCCGTACCTGGGTGGTGCGGTAGCCGGCCCGGCGGAAGGCGGCGGCCATCGGGGCGTTCGTCATGTCGGTGGTCGCGGTGATCACCTCGGCGCCCCGGTCGGCGTGCAGGCGGGTGATCTCGGCGAGCAGGTCGGCGACGTAGCCTCGGCCGCGCAACTCCGGGACGACGCCCAGGTATCCGACGTTGGGGTGGTACGGCGTCGCGGACGGGATGGCCAGGCCGACCAGGGTGCCGTCGGCGGTGTGGGCGAGGCGCCACCAGTCGCGCTCGCCCGGGCAGTCGAGGTAGAAGTCCATCTCCTTGCGGGCGGCAGCTTCCGGGCCGTAGGCGGCCAGCCCCCGGCGGGTCTCCGCGTCCAGGCTGCCCTCGGCGATCCGCCCGAACACGGCCAGGAACGCGGCGTTGTCGGCCTCGGTGAAGATGAGTCGGCCGGACCCGATCGGCACGCCCAGGTCCGGCGACCACTCGAAACGCAACCGCTCGACCTCGTGGCTCAGACCGGCCGCGAGCGCGGCCTCGCGGCGCCAGGCGAGCGCGGCGGAGACGGCGGCATCCGCGCGCCACCCCTCGGTCAGCGTCACGTTGTACAGCGGCGGCCGCTCGGCCCCGGCCGCCGCGAACGCCCGCAGGCTCGCGGCGATCAGCTCGGCGCCGACCGAGGCCCGGTCCGCGACGGTCGGATCGACGTACAGGCAGTCCAGCGCGGCGGGATGCGCGCTGTCGGTCGGCCCCCACCACAACGCCCGGGCCAGGACCCGATCGTCCCGCTCGGCGATCCAGGTCCACTCCGGGCGGTACATCCCGTCCGCGGCTTCGGCCAGGTAGCGGTCGGCGGAGATCGAACCGATCGGTTCCCGGACCTCGCACGCGAGCACGCGAGGCAGATCGCTCGGGGCGGTGGAACGGAAGTGCACGGTGCCTCCGGACAGGCGGTCGACGGCGTTCGCCAGGAATGCGAAACGCGAAACAGGCGTCGAATATACGCGCGAAGATCGGCACCGGCCGGGGCCGGGTTCGGCGCTTCGGCTCGGGTCGGCGTCCTCAGCGTCCGGTCGGGTCGGGCCTCGGCAGGTAGACGGTGCGGCCGAGGGCGCGGGCCTCGATCGCGGCCGGGACGCGCGGGGCCACGGTGCTCGGGAGCAGTTCGGCGGCTCGGTCGAGGGTGACGAACGCGTACTCGTCGAGTTCCTCCTCCTGGATCCGGATCGCGGCGATCTGCTCGGGAGTGAGGGTGCCGCCGTCGAACATCCAGCCGGTCAACGGCCGCGGCCTCGGGTCGAGTTCGGGCACCCAGTCGATCACCAGCAACTCGCCGACGGGGAGGTCGAGTCCGAGTTCCTCGCGCAGTTCGCGCGCGCACGCCACGTGCGGTGGCTCGTTGCGGTCGACGAAGCCGCCGGGCAGGTTCCAGTAGTCCCGGTAGTTGGGATTGACCAGGAGCACGCGCCCCTCGGCATCGGTGATCAGGGCGGAGGCGGCGGCGTAGAGGGCGGGCAGTTGCGCGTACCACTGCTCGGGCGGAAGGTACTCATGGGTCATCTGCTCGACCCTAGCTCCATCCGGGCCGGCGGGCGGGAGGCCGGTGATTTTGCTCGCGCGGGTCCGCGTGGCCCGCGTGGCCCGCGAGCGCTGCGGCGTCCGCGCAGGCGATGGGCAGTCGGGGGGCCTGGGGCCGGGAGCGGGGGCCGTCGGCCATGGTCGGCGCAGGTGGCCGTTGCACGAACCGTACGGCCGCCTGTGCCGACCCACCCGTGGTGCCCTTCCGCCGTCTTCCGGTCTTCCCGTCGTCACTCGGAGGACGAACCTCCTCACGGGTCGACCCCGGCATCGGAGCACCACGGCTGATGCCGCCTCCGGTCTTGCGATGGTCGGTCGCTACGGCCGTTCGATCCTTCTCACGGCCTATTCGCTCGCTCGGGCGAAACCCGGTCGCTCGGGCGAAATCAGACGGCGGGCCTGCCGAACCAGCGGGAGAGATGGTCGTCCAAGTCCTGCTGATCGTCGCCGATCCAGGCGACGTGGCCGTCGGGACGTAGCAGGACGCACGGCACATCCAGTCCCGCGGTGGGATCCGCGAGGTGGTCGACCCGGTCCGACCAGCCGCCGACGGTCAGGTGTTCGGTGCGGTCCAGCAGCAGGCCGCGGCCGCGTCGCAGCAGA
The DNA here is from genome assembly GCF_040629175.1 of Embleya sp. NPDC005971. Lineage (NCBI taxonomy): Bacteria > Bacillati > Actinomycetota > Actinomycetes > Kitasatosporales > Streptomycetaceae > Embleya > Embleya sp. NPDC005971. Next base: position 6,565 of record NZ_JBEXUX010000083.1, read on the forward strand.
TCGTAGAGCCGGCCCTGCTTCACGTCGATGTCGCGCAGTCGGCGGCCGAGCAGGTCGGGGCCCGCGCCGAAGTCGTAGCGGATGCCGATCGCGGTGATCTTCTCGATCAGATGGCGGTTCACCTCGTCGAAGTCCATCAATTCGGTGAGCAGTCTGCGTACGGCCTGCGCGCCCGGTTCGGTGGAGTGCAGTTCCATCTGGGCGCGGGTATTGTCCAGCACCTCTTCGGCGACCGGACGACGTTCGGCCTGGTAGCTGTCCAACAGCGTTTCCGGCGCCCAGCCGCGGATCTGTGCGGCCAGTTTCCAGCCGAGGTTGAATGCGTCCTGAACACCCAGATTGAGGCCCTGCCCGCCGGTGGGTGGATGGATGTGCGCCGAGTCGCCGGCCAGCAACACCCGCCCGACCCGATAACGCTCGGCCAGCCGGGTGGCATCCCCGAAGCGGGACAACCAGCGCGGGGAGTGCACGCCGAAATCGGTTCCGGCGATGGCGCGAAGGTGTTCCTTGAAATCCTCCAGGGTCGGCGGTTCCGCGCGCTCGCCGACTTCCGCGCCTCCCGCGCCTCCCGCGCCTCCCGCGACGGGGACGACGACGCTGTATGCCCCGCCGCCGAACGGCCTGAGCCAGAACCGCTTTTCGGTCTCGCCGATTTCGGCCACCTTGGCGGCGATCTCCTCCGGCGGTGCCCCCACTTCCATCTCGCCCATCAGCGTCTCGGTCCGCGAAGGCTCGCCGGGGAACCCGACGCCGAGCAATTTGCGCACCGTACTGCGTCCGCCGTCGCAACCGACGAGATAGCGCGAACGCAATCGTTCACCGTCGGCCGACTCGACGGTCACACCCTCCTCGTCCTGCGCGAAATCGACCACCGCACAACCACGCCGGACCTGCGCACCCAGTGCGATCGCATGTCCTTCGAGCAGCTCGACGATGACCGGCTGGGGAATGCCCAGCAGATAGGCGTGCGCGGAATCCAGATTCTTGGGCACGGGTTTGTTGATGGCGGCGAAAAATCCGCCGGCCGGCCGCCGTCTTCCGTGTTCGAGAATGCGATCCAGCAGTCCGCGCATTGCCATCAGCTCGATACTGCGAATATGCAGACCGACCACGCGAACAAAGGAAACCGGTTCGGTTTCCTTCTCCAGAACGAGTACCCGCACGCCATGCAGCCGCAGTTCGGCGGCCAGCATCGCGCCGGTCGGCCCGCACCCGGCGATGATCACGTCGAACACGAGGGGCGCACGATCGGCGCCGGCAGCCGGCGCCCGGAGTCCGGGGACGTCGCCCACACTGAAGTCTCGCTCGACCGGGTCGTTCGACGCCGGCTCGGGGGTGAACTTCGGAGAGTTCATGGATGTTGCCTTTCGGGAGTGCCTTGTTGGCAAGGCGCTCCCGGCGACACCTACATCGATCGCCCAACCGTGACGGCAGGGGGGAGCACCCATTTCGCTACAGCGTTCATGGGTCTCACCTCCTCGGGCGGGGTCACGGCCGAGTGCAAGCTACAAGCCACGACATCACCACGTCCAACCCTTTCCCAACCACGTGATCACAACTCCGAACGGTCCACGCGGTCCACGGAGCAATCCGGCGCGGCGGGCCGGGTCGCGGGAAGAGCGCAGGCGGGGATACGGACGTCTGTGCGGGCGACTCCACAGGCCCCGGCCGCCTTTCGGGATCGCCCGCTCGACCGACCTGCCGCACGACCCGCTGCGGCGGCACTCCATGAGCATCACCCGGGCACCTTGCTATGCGTCGGCCAAGATGTGGTCGACGAGACCTGCCGCGGAGAGTTTCCCGAGGCGTCCCTTGACGGGTTGACGCCCTTCTCGAAGGTTCCCTGTTCGTCGACGCTGTGCGGCAGATCCTGGCTGCGGACGGTCGAGTTCAATCAGCGCCCATCGGTGATCGGCGAAGGCGGCCGGTCTCGGAAGGCCCCGGTCGTTCTCGCCGATCACGGAAGCCGATGGATGCCTCCGGGGTGTGCGAGGGGCCGACTCGGTCGCCGGGCGCTCCCGAATCGGACGTACCGGCCTGTCGGCAGGGTGTAAGTCGTCTACGGTATGGCGTTTTTCGCGCGCAACCAGTTGACTACCCCGGGGACAGTTCCATGACCGACGTTCGCATACGCGGTAGTGGCGCGCGTGGTGCCGTCGGAGCACTGGGTGGGGATCGGGGGGAAGTGCCGGGCACGGATGGGCGTCAAGCGTTACCGCCGCACCCGTCCGCCCTGATGGAGTCGTTACGGGCGTTCGGTTACGACATGTCGACCGCCCTCGCCGATCTGGTCGACAACAGCATCGCGGCGGGCGCGCGGGAAGTGCGGGTGGAGTTCTCCTCAGATCCCGGCGCCGCCTGGGTCGCGATGGTGGACGACGGTTGCGGCATGACCGAGAGTCGATTGCACGAGGCCGTTCGCTTCGGCGGGCTCGGCCCGGACCGGCCTCGCGACGAGCGCGACCTCGGACGTTTCGGTCTGGGGCTGAAGACGGCCTCGCTTTCCCAGTGCAGGCACCTGACGGTCATGAGCCGAACCTGCGGCGGTACGACCGCGGTGCGTTCCTGGGATATGGATCTCGTCCGTGACACCGGGGATTGGTGCGTCCTGACGGTTGCGGACGAGCAGGCCGTTCGCATTGCCGAAGAGATCGGTTTCGCCGGGACCGGGACGATGGTTCTCTGGCGCCGGTTGGACCGCGCCGGCGACGGCCCGGTCCTGGCGAGGCGTCTCGGACGGACCAGGGCGCGACTGGAGATGTGGTTCCACCGCTTCCTGGAGTCGGGACGCCTCCGCATTTCGTACGGCCGGCGCGAAAGTGTGGCCTGGGATCCCTTCATGCGGGATTTCATGGCCACCCAGGACGCCGGCCCCGAACTCTTGAGCGGCGCCGGCGAGGTGGTGCGGGTCACGCCCTATGTTCTCCCGCACCCCGCGAAACTGACCGAGTCGGAACTGGCGACGGGCAGTGGTCCGCGCGGCTGGAACGCCCAGCAGGGCTTCTACGTGTACCGCGGCGACCGCATGGTCTCCGCAGGCGGATGGCTGGGGCTGCGGGATCTGACGCAGACACCCACGACGCGCCTGGCGCGGATCGCCATCGACATCTCCCCATCCGCGGACGCCCGTTGGCAGGTAGACGTGAGAAAGTCGCGCGTCCACCCTCCCGCCGAGCTGGAGAACCGCCTCTCCGCCTTGGCCGAACACACGCGCGAGGCCTCACGCCGGGTGTTTCGTCGACGGCAACCCGGCTCCTCCACGGCTTCCGAGGCAACCGAGGTCGCCGTCGTGTGGCAACAGGTGCGCCGTCCGGATGGCCGGGTGCATTACACCATCAATCGCAGACACCCCTTGACGGCGGCCGCGCTGCAGTCGCCGAACGCGGGCACTTTGGAGGCCATCCTGAGGCTCGTCGAGGCTTCGCTACCCATCGGATACATCGCGTTGGAGGCACAGGCCGACATGAGTCGCGTTCCCCAGGCATCGCTCGAGGGGGTCACCGAGGATCAGGCTCGAGAGGACTTGAAGTCCATGCTTGCGGCCCTCCCATCCGAACCGGACATGAAGCAGGCCGTCCTGGGCGTCCTTGCCGACTCCGAGCCGTTCAACCGATTCCCGACCTTGTTGGCACAGATCGCCGCGCACGACCCGGCGAACGGACGGTGACCCCCATGACCTCGGAACCCGCAAGCCTGGCACTCCAATTCGCCGAGAGCATGTTGTTGAAGGTCGCCCCCCGTGATCGAACACAGGAGCGGATCCGGGAGATCGCCGGTCAGGTTCAGGTGATGATGTCGACCCTGAAAACGGAGGTCTCGCCGGAACAGATCGCTCGTGAGCTCGAATCCCGATTCGACGTGTGGGTGCCACGCGAGATCTCGTTGTTGGATCCACAGGACCACGATGCCTGGCTCAATCAGCGCAGATACGACGTGGAGTGGGCGTACTGGGAACGCTACAAGACGTGGCTCTCCCACGAATCGGGCTGGAAGCCCCCGGCGGTGGAGGCGTTGGACGAGGCGACCGACACCGTTCTGGGCCTCATGGAGGACCCGATGCGGCCGGGGGAATGGCGCAGCAAGGGGCTTGTGTACGGTCAGGTGCAGTCCGGGAAGACGGCGAACTACACGGGGTTGATCTGCAAGGCGGTCGACGCCGGTTACCGGGCCGTCATCGTGATGACCGGCGCACACGAGAGCCTGCGGCATCAAACCCAGGCTCGCCTGGACGCGGAGTTTCTCGGGTTCAACACGAGCGTGACCCGTCAGCGGACGGCCGAGTCCAAGTACATCGGCGTGGGAACGCTGGACATGAAGAGTCCACCTCTGTGCCTGTCCATCACCTCTCGGGACAAGGACTTCCAGTCCGCGGTGTTCCGCAGTACGCCGGTGGACCTGCGTCAGGTGCGCCTGTTGGCGGTCGTCAAGAAGAACGCGAGGATCCTCGACAACCTGGCCAAGTGGCTGGGCGATTTCGCCAAGGGAACACCGGACGGACGTTTGTCGGACCTTCCCGTGCTGGTGATCGACGACGAGGCCGACTACGCCTCGGTCGACACGAAACGGCCCCGGTACAAGCGCGCACAGAGCGACCCCGAGCACGATCCGACGCGGATCAACCAGGCCATACGCAAACTCTTGGGGTTGTTCGAGAAGCGCACCTACGTCGCCTACAGCGCGACTCCGTTCGCCAACATCTTCATATCTCCCGAGACGGACCATCCCACCCACGGCGAGGACCTGTTCCCCGAGAGCTTCATGGTCGCGCTGAAACCGCCCTCGAACTACACCGGACCCGAGGTGGTGTTCGGTCTGGTGCCGGAGGACGCGGCGTTCGAGACCCACCCGCTTCCGGTGCACCGCCCGGTGACCGATCACGAGGGATGGATACCCGAAGGACACGCGAAGGGATGGGTCCCTCCGAGGTCACTGCCCGCCTCGCTCGACGAAGCGTTGGACGCGTTCGTGCTCTCGACTGCGGCGCGACGCGCCCGCGCGGAAATCGGAACGGCACGACGGGGCCACGCCACCATGCTCGTCCACGTGACACGCTTCACGGATGTCCAGACGGCGGTCGTTCGGCAACTCAGCGAACGACTGCGCGAAATGGACGAGATGTGGCCCGACCGCGGAGAGGCGGGAGCGCGGTTACGGGCGCGCCTTCGGTCCTTATGGGAGCGGGATTTCCTGTCGACGCGCGAGGAACTGACCGCCACACACGGGCACTTGGGCAGCGTCATCGGCCCCGCGATCGCCTACGACCGGGTCGAGGCGCACGTTCAGGAGGTGCTGTCCGACGCCGCGGAGGGTGTCAAGGCGGTCAACGGCCAGGCATCGGACGTCCTGGAGTACGAGTCGAGTGCCCCGGCCACCGTGGTCGCCGTGGGCGGGGACAAACTGTCCCGGGGCCTGACGTTGGAAGGCCTCAGCGTCTCGTACTACCTGCGAGCCTCTCGCACGTACGACACGCTGTTGCAGATGGGGCGCTGGTTCGGATACCGACCGGGATACCTGGACGTAACACGCCTCTACACCACTCCGGAGCTGGTGAAGTCGTACGTCCACGTCACTCGGGCCAACCGCGAACTCATGGACCTTATCTCGGTGTTGGCCGAAACGGGCAGCAGGCCGCGCGACGTCGGGCTGCGCATCCGTGACGGTCACGAACACCTCCAGGTGACCGCGGCGGCCAAGATGCGCAATACGAGGAGCATCTGGCTCACCTTCGCGGAGCGGCGGGCGGAGACCCTGCACATGCTCACGCGTCCCGATGCGCTGCGTGGCAACAAGGCTCGCCTGGATGCGCTGATCGATGCGATGACGCCCTGCGCGGTCGTCCCTCCGGAACTCCGGCCGCCCGACACCGGCCAAGGATTCATGCGTCGAAACGTCCCGGCCCGGGCGGTGATCGACTTTCTGGACGGCTTCGCGTGCCCGGGACGGGTCTCCCAGGCGAATCCGAGGAACCTCATCGATTACATCCACAGCCAGAATGCTCATGGGGAACTGGTGCGGTGGACCGTGGCGATCACCGGCGGAAGCTCGAAGCAACGTCTGGAGATCGCGGGCGAGTCCATCCGGCAGGTGCGACGCAAGCCGGTGGGGGGCGTGGTCGAGGCCGGCCTCGACTTCGAGGTCGGGGTTCTAGTGAGCCCCGTGCACGAGGCGATCGGGCTGACGCGGGATCAATACGACGACGCCCGCCGGATGACCAACGCATCGTCCACGTCGGATGAGGGGCGTCTGCCCCCTCGTCGGAGCCCGTCGAGGGAGACTCGCCCCAGCGGTCGCGAGTTGCGACGACGGCGAGATCCTGCCGAGGGCTTGTTGTTGATCTATCCCATCGAGACGACCGGTTGTGTCACGGGCGTCCCCGAGGGCCTCCCCCTCGTGGGCTACGCCGTGTCCTTCCCCTCGTCGCCGACGGCGAGGCCGCTGTCCTACAGGGTGACCGAGACGTATCTGCGCGAGTTGGTGACGATGTTGACGCTCGAGGACGAGGACCCCCAGGGGGACGACCGATGGGCGGATTGACCGCTGCGTCACTGACGGCGATGTTCGAGGCGGCTCAGGCGGGAGAGCTCCGGGGTGCGGGCGGCACACGGCGCCGTCTCCTGCCCGAGCACACCCTGGACATCTTCGTCGAGGTCCGTTTCCCCGACGGGGAATGGGCCTTGCTCGTCTCGAGCACCGAGAATCTGGGCGACCGGGAACTGGTCCTGGCCGCTGGACTGACGTGCCGTTGTCGCGACGGCAGCCTCGAGATCGTTGCGCAGCCGACCACCGATCGACACATGTTCTGTGTCCTGCTCGCCGATCTCCTGGACCATCTGCGATGGGCCCCGTACCGGGCCGCGACCGCCTTGGTCACCAGGCTCACGGCGTGGCAGGCAATGCTGGGACGAGCGCCCCGGGACGGTCTCGGCCGTGAGGAGTCGATCGGGCTGCTCGGGGAGTTGCTCGTCCTGCGCGATGTCGTGCTCCCCCTTCGGGGGCCTGCGGCCACACACGCGTGGACGGGGCCCTCGGGTGCCGCCCAGGACTTCAGGGCCGACGACTGGGCGCTCGAGGTCAAGTCCGTCTCGGTGAACACGCTGCGCTGCACGATCAACGGTGCCGACCAGTTGGACCGCTTCGGTCTACGGGAGCTGGCCCTCGTATATCAGGTGCTCTCCCGTGACGACGTCGGCGTGACCCTGGGTGCCCTCGTCGAGGAGGTGAGGGCGCATCCATTGCTGGGCGCGGATCGTCTCTTGTTGGACAACCTGCTTCTTCAGGCCGGATGGATGGATGCGCACAGCGAGCGGTACAAACGCGATCGGTACCGCCTGTCCCGCCGGTACTGCTATCGCGTGGGTGACGATTTTCCTGTGCTCGCCCCGACCGACCTTCCGCACGGAGTATTGAACGTGTCCTACTCGATTGACCTGTCGACCTGCGCGCACGCGTTGGTCGGCGAGCCCGCCATGGGCAACATCCTCGCGCCGCCTCCGAGCCGGGAGGGTTCCCGTGGCTGAACCGGAGTGGGAGAGTTTCGCGCGGTCCCTGGAAGCCGCCGTGGTCGATCGCGTTCCCGAAGAGTCCGCGGAACGCCGACGCAACGCCTTCCTGGAAGTGGTCTGCGACTACCTCGTCAACGACGGTGTGGTCGAGGACGTCACACCGTGCTATCTGCGCAAGCAGGTACGCCGCCGCACGCTGGAGGTCCACGGCTACGAGATCAGCGACCAGGGAACCTCGCTGGACCTGTTTATCGTGCGCTCCGACCTTGGGGCGGCGGCCTTGGCCCGCAGGGACGTCCAGGCGGCATTCAGCGCCGTCGAGGCCTTCGCCGAGGAGTGCGCCGCCGGCACTCTCGCCGAGCTGGAGGACACCAGTCCCGCATTCGACATGGCGGACACCATCCGCAAGGCATGGCCGAGCCTCGCACGCATGCGGATCTTCCTCCTCACCGACGGCCGGACCACGCTGGCCCACGTCGACGCGAAGACGGTTGCCGGCCTGCCGACCAGCTACGAACTCTGGGACATCGCACGTTTGTTCCGTCTCGCCACGTCCGGCCGCCAACAGGAACAGATCGTCATCGAGCTGGCGAATTTCGGCGGCCCCGTGCCGTGTCTGCCCGCGCTGCGAGGAGGCGAGTATCACTGCCTGCTGGCGGTGCTGCCCGGCCAACTGCTGGCGGACCTGTACGACACCTATGGCGGCAAGCTGCTCCAACGCAACGTCCGTGCCTATCTGCAGGCGCGCGGCAAGGTCAACAAGGCCATCAGCCAGACCGTTCGGGAGGCCCCGGGGCGATTTCTGGCCTACAACAACGGAATCTCCGCCACCGCGACCGACGTCGGGCTGGAGGAGGGGCCCGACGGCCAGATCATGCTCTCCCGTATCGTGGACCTCCAGATCGTCAATGGCGGCCAGACCACCGCGTCCCTGCACCACACGTCGCTGCGCGATCGAGCCGACCTGACCGACGTCCGAGTACCTGCGAAGTTCACCATCGTTCGGCAGGCCGATGCCTTGGACGAGTTCGTGCCGAAGATCTCCAAGTACGCGAACTCGCAGAACGTCATCCGCGAAGCCGACTTCGAGGCAAACAGCCCCTTTCACGTGGAGTTGGAAAGATTGTCGCGTGCCCTGTGGGCGCCGGCAGTCGGCGGGAGCACGCGGCAGACTCGCTGGTACTACGAACGCGTTCGCGGGCAGTACCAGGTCGCGTTGAGCGAGCAGCGAACGGAGGCCCGCAAGCGACAGTTCAGACAGGAGCACCCCTCGGCCCAGCGGTTCGGCAAGACGGAGGTCGCGAAGTACGAGATGTTGTACCTCCGGCATCCGCATCTCGTGAGCCGCGGCGGTCAGAAATGCTTCCAGATCTGGACATCGGATGTCGTAAGCGCGTATTCGTCGCCGCCTTCGGCCGCCTATTTCAGGGAGCTGGTTGCCAAGTCGATCCTCTTCGAGGAATCGCGAAAGGTGATCCGCACCCTGAACGCGGCCGACGATCACCAGGGATACCTGGCCCAACTCGCCAACTACGCGATCGCTCTCCTCGTCGACCGCGCGGGTGGTGCGGTGGACCTGGATCGCGTCTGGAAGTCGCAATCACTGCCCGAGCACATAGCTACGCTGCTGCCCGGACTCCTTGCCGCGATCCGCCCGGTCCTGACGCATCCGCCCGGGGGGGCAAATGTCACCGAATGGTGCAAGAAAGAAGAATGTTGGAAGGCCGTGGGCGCTGTGGACTGGGAACTTCCCCCGACGTTTCTGGGGTAGACGCGTGATGTCCATGTCCGAACCATGTGTCGGAGCACAACTCCGATGCGGGATACTGCATGCTTCGGAGATCGTTTCGGCCACGGGGCGCTCCCGCGATCGCGTGGAAGCGGTGCGACCACTCTCCGAACACTCTTTGACTTATGGACTCGGTGGATACCGGGTTCCTTGCGTGTGAGCCGTGGCTGGTGTCGGAGATCGGTGAAGGGTGGGGAGCGTGTTTTACGGGGTGCGCCTCGAGCGCAGCGACTATCTGAAACTCGCTCCGCACCCGGATGCCTGCACACCGGACAACTTCCCGGAATGGCTCGCACGCCGATCCCCCCACGAACGGCTGGCCGTCGACCTGTTCTCCGGGGCCGGCGGACTGAGCCTGGGATTGGAGCAGGCCGGATGGACGGTCGCCCTCGCCGCCGACTACGACGAGCGCGCCCGCGAGACTCACGCCGGCAACTTCCCCGGCCTGTCACTGCGAACCGACCTGGGGAACCCCGACGAACGCGACCGACTCGTCGAACTCCTGAGCCACGCCGAGATCGATCTGGTGGCCGGAGGCCCCCCATGCCAACCGTTCAGTCGTGCCGGAAGAAGCAAGATCCGCAGTTTGGTGCGGGAAGGTGTCCGCGAAGCCATTGATCTGCGCAAGGAACTCTGGCGTGCCTACCTCGATGTCATTCTCAGGGTGCGTCCCCGCGCCGTCCTGATGGAGAACGTCCCCGACATGGGGCTGGGCGACGACTTCTTCGTCGTCCGCAACATCGAACAGGAACTCGAAGACGCGGGGTACTACACCCAGGTCCGTCTGGTGGACGCGTGGAACTACCGGGTCCCGCAACATCGCAAACGGCTCATACTGCTGGCACGACGCGATGCCGAAACCTTCCCGTGGCCCAAACCCCACGACCGCACTACCCTTCGCGACGCGATAGCGGACCTACCTCCTCTCCGCGAAGGAAACACCGGACGACGGGAGTTCGCCTACCGCACCGAGGCGAACCTCTCCGAGTTCGCGCGCCGCATGCGGGCCGGGGCCCCCGTCGGGCGCGTCCACGACCACATGACGCGCCCGGTCCGCGACGACGACCGGGAGATCTTCGCGGGAATGAACTCCAAGTCGTTGTACCGCGACATTCCCGAGCACCTGCGACGCTACGATTCCGAGCACTTCAAGGACAAGTACAAGAAACTGGACTGGGACGAGCTCAGCCGCACGATCACGGCACACATCGCCAAGGACGGATACTGGTACATCCATCCCGAACAGCTCCGGACGTTGACCGTTCGCGAAGCGGCGCGCGTACAGACCTTCCCGGACCGCTTCCGCTTCGCCGGCAACCGTAGCGACGCCTTCCGGCAGATCGGCAACGCCGTTCCACCGCTGTTGGGCGAGGCGGCCGCCCAAGCCCTGCTGCCCCTGAACACGAGCGCATCCCCGAGTCCGTCCGAGCCGGAGGCGCGTCCCTACTGGCTCCGGGTTCGCGAAGCGTTGACCGAATGGGCCGTCCACGAGTCCACCGGGCCGAACTGGGCGGTGCTGCCCGGCTCGGACCTGATCCCGGCAGCGGCGGCCCTGTCGGCATTGATGACCACCGCTCGAACGGCTCCGGCGATCGTCGGTCGGCAACTGGCGTCCCTGCGGGGCAAACAGCGGCTCACCGTACGCGACCTGGTGGCCATATCGGCCGTCGTCAACGGCGAACGGGCCCGGCAGGGAATCGAGGAATTGCTGGCGCGCAAGCAGGAGCGTCCGAGGTCGATCACCAAGGCGGAACTCCCCACCGCATTGGACATGCGACCCGGTGAACAATCCCTCTATCGGCTGCTGACCGGCGACGACCTGCTCCTGGTCGGCCAGGGCTCCTTACGAGTGGCCGCTCGTGTCACCGGCTCGACATCGGACCGGACGAACCGCTTGAGCGACGGACGCGTCGACCTCTCGAAGATCATAGGAGCCGGCGAGCAGGCGCCGTTGCGCATGGCCGCGATCCGACTCATCGGAAGCTCCTACTGCCGCGAGTCCGACCCCATGTGCGGGTCGTGCCCACTGCGCACATTCTGCGTGAAAAGAGATTCCCTGGACACGGGGGCGACACTCTTGAGCTGATCGAAGAGGCCCCGCACGTTCGGTTCGCTCGGTGGCTTCGCTTCGGATCCTCCTTCCGCGAGGCGCGAAGTACCACCGGGCCGAGCATTCCTGGCGTGTTCCCTCGAGCACCCCCGAGCGCGGCCCTGTTCGGTCCCGGGCGTGATCGAACGGGGCCTTCGTTCCCCGTCGTTGCCTTGGGAGTACGTGGCGACGTTCGGTTCGACTTGATGGACCTCCCCGACCCGGACACCCTCCGCTGGTCCGATATCCGTGTGCGCCCCGACATCGCCACAACCTTGGCGGGGCTCGCATCGGTCAGCGACTGGATCGCGTCCGACCTGCCGACGAAACACCACGCCGGCACGGACGTCGACCTCACCTCATACGTCCGGACGGCCCGAAAGCGGGAACGGGCCAAGGTCGAGAAACTCGCCTGGGCACCCTGCGAGCCGCCATGCGACACGGGCTTCCCGTTCGGGTCGGCGATGACACCGTTTCCCATCCAGAGTGCCGTCGAGACGACCGTCGGGGGTCTGCAGGGCCCCGGCATCGTCGCCGTAATCGCGCCCACCGGTGAAGGAAAAACCCAGGCCGCCATTCAAGCGGTGGTGGCACTCGTCCATCCCTGCGATCCTGCGAGGCGCCTACTTCGCGATGCCGACGCGGGTGACAAGCAACCGGATCTTCGACGCGATCCAGGAATTCCTGCACTGTCACAACGACAAGACGGCGCTGCGGCTCCTGCTCTCGACAGCGGGAAGACATCTGAGGGAACGCACCACGACGTACGACGGCGTCGACATCGACGGTGACGGGGAGGGCCCGATCGACGCTGCCGAATGGATCGTCCGTCGACGGGGCCTCCTCGCTCCCCTCGGAACCGGGACCGTCGAACGTGTCCTGCAGGCCGGCCTGCGCTCCAAGCACGTGTTCGTACGACGCCAGGCCGTCGGGACGGCCCTCGGTCGCGTGACGACGTTACTCCGTTGGCTCATCGATCAGCCCTGGCGAGCGCAGCAGCTCAGATGTCGGGTGCGTCGGCGAAAACGATCTCCGCTCCTGGGCAAAAGCCTGGCGAAGCATCGATCGGCATACGTCGGCGATCGGTTGTTCCCGGAGTCGGGACCGCCGATTTCATCGCTGCGTCATTGCCGCGTCGTCGACCACGTGCGTGCTCTGTGGGAAGGCCCCAAGCAGGCGTGCCGCCTCGGCGGGCTGCCAGGCGTGTCGCCGAGCTCCTCGGCGTCCCGGCGGCGGGCGTCCAGGTCGGGGGAAGAGCAGCGGTTCGGGAGCCCTGCGGACTGGGAGGTCCCGTCGGCTCGTGCGGGGTCTGCCGGTGGTGTGGGGCTCCGGTCCGGGCTCGGGTGTGGGTGGGCGCGGACCGGAGCCGTGTCGTGGTGGCCGGTGGGTCAGCCGGCGGTCAGGCCGCTGTCGTTGTGCAGGATGGCGCCGTGCACGTTGCGGGCCTCCTCGGAGGCGACGTAGGAGAACATCGCGGCGATGTCCTCCGGCTGGGCCATCGGACGCGGGGTCATCGCCCGGCCGACCAGGTCCCAGTCCACGTCCGCCGGCATCTGGTAGTTGGCGACCAGGTTGGTGTCGATGCCACCCGGCGCGATCGCGTTCACGCGCAGCGGCTGCTTGGCGAACTCCCAGGCCAGCGACCGGGTCAACTGCACCACGGCACCCTTGCTCATGGTGTAGACGACGCCGTACGCCAAGCCCATCACCCCGGCGTTGGACGCGATGTTGACGACGTTGCCGGAACGCTCCAGCAGGTGCGGGATGGCGGCCTGGCACATGAAGAAGTAGCCGTCGATGTTGACGCCCATCATCCGCCGGTAGTCCGCCTCGGTGACGTCGAGTACGTGCTCGGCCCGCGCGATGCCGGCCACGTTGCCCAGCACGTCCAGCCCGCCGAACTCGGCCACCGCCGCCGCGACGGCCGCGAAGCACTCCTCGCGGACCGACACGTCGGTGATCCGGGTCACGACCTTGCCCGCGAGCCCGGCGGCCAGCTCCGCGGTTTCGTCCAACGCCGCCGCCGCGATGTCCAGCGCGAGCACGTTCGCGCCCTCCGCCGCCAGGCGCAGCGTGGTCGCGCGACCGACCCCGGAACCCGCCCCGGTGACCACCGCGGTCTTGCCGTCGAACCGACCGGACACGTGGGCTATCGACATACGTTCACTCCATCGCACGAGAGCGGTGTGGCGCGCGAACAGGCGCCCATGACCAGAGGTGACGGATCGTGCCATAGCCACGATGGGGAAACCAGGGTCATCGGCCGCTGCGCTCGGCGTCACATCGACGTCACATCGGTGCGGCGAGACGGACCGCGTTCGGGCCGCGATCCCGGGTCTGGGTACGGATCGCCGCCCACGCGGCCGGAGGTGTCGCGCCGGCCGGCTCAGGCATCGGCGGGCGCGGCTCGGGGCACGGCTCGGCCATGCGACGCGCGACCGACCGGGCCACCCCCGTCGGCCACCGGCCGCGAGCGCCCTGGACGCGGGTGGGCGCCGTGCACCATGGGCGGCCCCGATCGGGGATTGGCACGGCGCGCCGATGGGCATCTGCCGGCGGGGGGCGGGCGGGGCCACGGAGCAGGGGCGGGCCGGGCGAGCGGGAGCGGCGATTGTCGAGGGGCTTCGCCGGGTTGTGGGCTCGGGTCGGCGAGCAACGCCTACTTCCTAGGTGACGGTGGTGCCATGGGTGGGTGGCGGGGCTTGAACGGTCGAGGCGATGCGCCGTTGGCGGCTGCGAAGTCGGGTCCGGGTGAGGTGGAATGTTGCCGGATGTCGGGAGGAACGCGGGGGAGACAGCCCTCGGGGTAGAGGTCGAGTTCCACCTCGGCGAATTGTTCCGCCGTGAGTAGCGGCATGAATCCGGCGGGGTAGCGATGCATCAGGGGCTGGGGACCGAGGTTTTCATAGCCGTGTGCGGCACAGTTCAGGGCGACCAGGTGGGGGCCTTCACCGCACCCTCCGGGTGAGTACAGGCGGTCGTGGGCCAGGCACACGGAGCTGAAGGCCGGGCAGACGTCGTCTTCTGTCGGTTCGTGGAACTCCGGGTCCAGGACGACTTGAACGACGATCTCCTGAAAGTTGCCGCGTGGAATGGGGCGTGGATCCTGCCACAGCAGCTTCGCGGGGAGCATGCGGTCATGACCTCCGATGGGGGGTCGGGACGGCTTCCGGTGATGTCGCCGGAAGGCCGTGGGGATACGTCGGGCGACGGCCTCGGTGCTGTGGGTGGGTGTGTTGTGGTGGGTCAGAGGCCGGCGTCGGCCAGGTCGGGGTCTTCGGCCTGGGCGCGGCGGGCGGTCAGTTCCTCGTGGGCTTGTTGGAGAAGGCGTTCGGCGGTGCGCTCGCTGACGTCGAGTCGGTGGCGGACCTCCTCGACGGTCAGGTCGGTTTCGGCCGCGAGGCGGGAGACCAGGGCGAGGACGCGGTGGTCGCGGCGCGCGGCGCTGGTGAGCGCCGATCCGTCCGCTCTGCGGCCCTGGTTCGGGATGTCGTGGTCGTGGTCGTGGTCGATCGGAGCGGCGGCGCGGGGGGTTTCGGCGACGACGTCGATGCTCGGCGGGTCCACGGGCCGGTCCGACTGCGCGTGCGATGGTGGGTTCACCGGCCGGTTCGACTGCGCGCCCGGCGGGGGGTCCACCGGCCGGTTCGACGCTCGCGGGGTGGCGTCCGGCTTCGGGGCTTGCCGGCTGCTCGGATCCGAGTTCGGACCGGTCGGGCCGGGGGGCGCGATGCTCTTGGGTGCGTACCTGGGCACCGCGTCGGTGGGCGTGGGGTTCGGCGATGCGCCGGGCCCGGGGTGGTGTGGGTCCTCCTGCCAACGCACGTCGGCGGTCGGGGGTTGGTGCAGGTCTCCGTCCACCCATGACCCGGCCCCATCCTGCCGGTACGCGCCGACCCCGCCCGTCCGTGCCGCATCGGCAGGGCGACCGTCGTCGGTCCCGACGGGCGACAGGTCGGTGGCCGCCGCACGGGAGCGGAGCGGTCCTTCGGTATCCGGCGCGGTGGTCGGGGCATCGGGGGCGCGGTGGGCGTCGACGCGAGTGGGGTCCGGATGCGATGCCGCGATACGCGCCGCAGGGTCGGGGTCCGGGTCCGCGTCGTCCGGCCACGCGCCGGTCGTTTGGCGGTGGGCGCCCGCTCGGCCGGAGGACTCGGGGCGCACGTCACGAGGCGGGTTCGTGGCACCCGCCACCGCCCGGTCCGCGACATGCCGACGCCCACCGGCGCCACGTGAGCCGTCATGGCGGGTACCTCCGCCACCCGACGACGCGGCCCCCGCCTCACGAGGCGCGACCACGGCGCCCCCGGCAACCGTCCGGCGATCGGCCGTGCGCTCCGGCGACTCAGGCGACCCGGTCGCGTTGCCGACGCGGAGGGCTCCGGTGTCCGTCGCGATCATCGCCGCGCCCGGGTCGCGGTCCGCAGGCCCCGGCAGGCCGGCCGCCATGCCGCGAACGGCGGCCGCCCCGTCCCACGACACCTCCGGCTCGCCGGCTCGGAAGCTCGGCTCATCCGGCGGAGGCGCCGCCACGCCTTCGTCCCGGGCGGGCAACCGCCCGACCTCGGCGCGCCCGTTCGGCGCCCCGAGCCCGGAGGACGCGCCGGGGTACGACACCTCGGCCTCCAACGACACAGCCTGCCGGCCCCGATACGCGCCATCCGCGTACCGGCCGTCCCCGTCTCCACCGTCCAAAGAAGCCAACGGCTCCACGCCGTCCCACTCCCCCACATCCACCGCCGCACGAACCAAGGGACCGCCCGGGTACGACACCTCGGCCTCCGACGACACAGCCTGCGAACCCCCGTGCCGGCCGTCCGCGTCTCCGCTGCCCGACGAAGCGGGCAGCGGCGTGTGGCTCGACCCGTCCGGGTGCTCCATCGTGCCTGTCGCCCCCGGGGTCGCGGAGCCGGTCGGCGCGAGCGGGGCGGCCGGGTGGGGGTGGGGGATCCGGGGCGCGGGTTTGGTCATCGGCATCGGTGCGGTGGCTGCCGGGCGGCTCGTCGCGGCTCGGGTCGGGGACTCGGTCGCCGGTCGGCCGGGGGCTGCGGCCGGGGTGTCCGAAGCGGGCGAGGGTGGCCTCGGGGCGCGGCTCGGATCTCCCACGGCGGCGGGTGAAGTCGGGGTCGGGCCGTCCGCGTTGCGCATCCCGAGGGCCGGGTGGTGGTCGAGGTGCTCGGCGTGACGCGGGCCCGGGACGGTCGCAGCGTGCGTCGTGGACGCCGGGCCGGCGGGGGTCGAGACGGCGACGCCGGCCACACGGCGGGTCAGGGTCGACAGTGGCGTGCCGCCCTCGGGGGGCATCGTGCCGGGGTGCGGCCGGCCGTCTCGGTGGTGGGTCGGGGCGGTGGCGTCCGGGGTGGGCCAGGTCATGTTGGCGAGCCGGCCGACGTCGACCAGGACGCGTAGTTGCGGGAGCACGGCGGCCTCCACCTCGGCGTCGGCCAGGCGTACCCGCGCGGCCGTGCGTTGGGCGAATGCCTCGGCGCGGCGGTACCGGCGATCGAGGCCGCGCCTGGGCCGTGTGGTCGAACGACCGGTCCCGTCGACCCGGGCGACGGCGCGTGCCTCGGTGGCCTGGCGCAGCCGGTACAGCGCGCGGGCCGCGCGGCGCTCGCGGACACGTTCGGTCGCGTCCGCCGCGCCCAGGTATTCGTCGGCGGCGAGTTCGGCCAGCACGAGCACCCGCTCGATCGGGTGCAACCAGCGGATCCAGCCGACCCGACGGTCGGCCCGTTCGGTCCGCGCGTGCCGCTCCTCGGCCAGACCCAGCTCCCACAACACGGCGGCGATCGGCGCCCAGATCCCCAGCGCGAACGCCTCGCCGACGTTGGCCCCCTCACTGGCCGACATCGAGGCGGACAGCAGCGCGAGCACCCACACGAGAGCCCCCGACAGGCCCGCCGCGGCGCCTCGCGCGGCCCGCCGGCGAGCCCGTAGCGCGCAGACCACCGCGGCGAAGTCCAGTGCGACGAACGGCAGATACGCCCACGGCCCGTGCAGGCCCATGACGTCCCGGCCGAACTTGCCGAGTTGGGCCGCCGACAGACCCGCCGCCGCGGCCGCGACCGCCGCCGTCAGCAGGTCCTCGACCCGCCGCCCGCGCCGGTCCCTGGTCGCGGTCCGGTCGTTCTCGAGTGCCTTGCGGGCCTCCTCGGGCAGGGCCGCGACCCGGGCCCGTTCGGCGACCGCGCGGCGGCGGGCACGTTCGACGAGGACGGCCGAGGCGAGAACGACGAGGGCTCCGGCCAGATAGGGCCAGTGCCGGGACCAGTCCCAGCGCGCGAGGTCCAGCATGTGTACGACATCTCCTTCGTCCCGCGCGGGAGGCACGGGTCCGACTCGGGAAGTGCTCGTGTCGATGGGTGATTCGGGTCGCGGAAGAGGGGTCGAGCGCCGGTGGAGGATCCTCCGACGGTCGGAAGTGACCATCCTTCGGACGGGACCGTGTGTTCGATGCAGACGGTCCTTCGGTGGGCGAACCTACCTTCGCGGCTGAGCGTCCACTTTCGGCACCCGTCTTCACGTGCTGCACGCCGCTGCGTGTGCTGCACGTGCCGGTGGGCTCGGTCGGTGGTGCGATCGTCAACTTTCGATGCGGCCGTGGATACGAAGCAGCCGGAGATGTGACGGAACAGGGGCGAGGGGGCGACGAACGATCGCATCACCCGGGGCAATGCGATCAGGCGCCGCAGACATCACCTTCACCGCACCGGCAACAACCGGCACCCGCTCGCGCCGACGGGCAGGTACGTACGCGCCGCCGACCTGCCGGCACACCCGACCGACGCGCGGACGGGCCAAGCCGACCCGGCCGACGCACATGCGTGCCTGGCGCGCAGGCCGCGAAGACGCAGGAGGGCCCGGGCGACCCGGATCACCGAGACCCGACGACGCGCGTCCCACGCCCCGCCCGCAACCGCGCCCCGGCCGAGTCCAATTGGACTCACCCGAAGCAACGCCCCGCCTGCCCCGCCCCGGCGGCCATCGCCCCCGTTACGCCGACACGACGCCCCGACCCGCATCCGAGCGGGCCCCCGGGACCGCGCCCGACCCCGCCCCCGATTCGGACCCGACATCCACCCCGGAACCAGAACCAGAACCGGAATCGGCACCGGAATCGGCACCGCCCCCGACCACCCCATCCGTCTCCGCAAGTTCCCGTCGCACCCGAGCCACCTGACGTTCGAGTTCGTCCAGGTAGGCCACCGCCGCCGCCCGGTCCTGCCGAGCCAGCGTGGTCAGCCAACGCCGCGGGATGGTGTCCGCGGCCTTGGCCGTGTAGTCGACCACCCGATCACCCTCGGCCTCCGGCTCGATGCCGAGCGAGTCGAGATAGCTCCGCACCTGCTCGACCGCCGCCGCCGGCGAGAACGCCTCGCCGACCGCCGCCACCGCACCGCGCAGCACCGCCGCCGTCAGCGGTACGGACTCCGCCTCGGCGACCGTGCGGTACACCGTCACCGCGGCCTCGTTCCCGTACCGACCCGCGAGCGGCACCAGTTCGCGGACCTGGGCCTCGTTCACGGCCCTGAGTCCGATCGGACTCAACGCTTCCGCGATCGGCCACGCCTGGATCAACCGGTCCGCGTACCGGCGCTGCATGTCCCAGCGGTCGAGGCAGTAGTCCTCGAAGCTCTCGTAGCGGGTGCGGTACAGCCGGGCGTCCCGAACGATCTGCAACGCTTTGCCGGCCGCCCAGAACGCGACCCGCAACGTCTCGATCGCCGCCTCGCACGCGGCCAGTTGCCGCTGCTCGTCGTCGATCAGTACCGGACTGTCGGACAGCGGCCGAAACGGCGCCGGCAGTTCCTTGGCCATATCGGCGGCGGTCCGCAGCCGACGCGGCTCGGCGGCCGTCCTGGGAGTACGTTGACGGCCCATCAGATCGCCTGCTCGATCGCGAGGGCGAGCTTGTAGAAGTCCTCGCGGGCACGCAACGCCGTACCGCTCTCCTTGTATTGGGTGACCACGAGCCCGCCCTCCGCCGCATGAGCGTGAATCTTGTACTTGCGAATCGGCTCCCGCGCCCGGGGGTAGCCGCGTTCGTCTATCCACGCCTCGACCCGGGCCCGATCGGTCTCCCCGTCGCGCGGATCCCACAGGTTCACCACCGCGATGTACGGGATACCGCGCGGCTTGAGCACCCGCTCGATCGTGTACTCGCTGGGCGACCAGCTCATGAACTCCGGCGTGATCGGGACCACCGCCAGGTCCGCCACTTCGAGCATGTCGCGCAGGGCGTCCGCCGCCGCGCCGTGCCCGAGTGGGTCGGTGGCGAGTTCGGCCTCGGGGTCGGTGTCCATGAAGCCGGGGCTGTCCACGACGATGCGCGCGACCCCCGGGTCGGCCTTCAACTCGGCCAGCATGCCGGGCTTGCCCTTGGTGGACATGTAGTCGAACGGCAGGAGTTCCTCGGGTACCCGATCCGCCCAGTCCTCCATCGACCCCTGTGGGTCGATTCCGCAGGCGACCACGGGTGCGTCGGCGTCCGCGGCGATCGGCCCGGTGGGGGTGAAGTTCTGCCCCTGCACGGCGGCCAGATTCACCGCGATGGTGCTCTTGCCGACACCACCCTTGCGGTTGATGACGACCACGACTTTGGCTCTGGGCACTGCCGCCGATCTGCGGGCAGGGCTCATCTGGGACCTCCGTTGGCTTCCCCATCACGGGTACTCGGACGCCGCCCAGCATGCCAGAGCCCCGACCGGCAACCCCCTTTCGGGACACGCGACACTCCGCGATGTCGACCACATCGGTGATACCGGGCGATCCCGGATGTCCGAGAGCGATCCGACCATTGCTCCCGAACCGGCCGACGACAACACAGGTCCGTCACCCCGATCGGGGTGTTCCTCGATACCTGCCGGACGCCGACCCGGTCGGATTCAGTCGTATCGGACGTCGGCGACGTCGGCGAAGAAGCGGTCGGCGGCCGCGGCGGCGGACGGCGCCACCCGGTCCATGGACAGGAAGCCGTGGATCATCCCGGGCTCGCGGCGATGCCGGACCCGGACCCCGGCGGCGGCGAGGCGGGCGGCGTACTCGTCGCCCTCGTCGCGCAGCGGGTCGTGTTCGGCGGTGACGACCACGGCCGGCGGCAGGCCCGACAGGTCGGCGGCGAACAGCGGACTGACCGTCGGATCGGTACGACGGGCCACGTCCGGCAGCAAGTTGGCCACGCCCCACGCGACGGCGTCGGTGGTCAGGCCCCAGCCGGCGGCCTTGTCGCGCGTACTCGGCCGGGACAACGTCAGGTCGGTATTGGGGCACGCGAGGAACTGCGCCGCCGGCAACGGGCCGCCCTCGGCGCGCATCCGCAGACAGGTCAACGCCGCCAGATGCCCGCCCGAACTGTCCCCCGCCACCGCCGGCGGCCCCGCCGCACCCGACAGTTCACGCGCGTGCTCGGCGGCCCAGCGAAAGGCCGCGGCGGCGTCGTCGGGCCCGGCCGGCCAAGGGTGTTCGGGCGCGAGGCGATAGTCGACGGCCAGTACGGCGATCCGCGCGGCGAGGGCAAGCCGACGGCACAGCCGATCGTGCGATTCCAGGCCGCCGATGGTCCACATTCCCCCGTGCAGGAAGACCACCAGCGGAAGCGGATCAAGGGTGGGCCGGTACAGACGAACCGGAATCGGCGACACGGTAACCGCGGGACCCGCCACGAGAAGGTCCCGCACCTCGGCCAACTCGGGCCCGGCCGGCCCGCCCACCACGCGCTGTCGTTGCCGCCGCCGCATCTCGACGGCACCGACTTCCCGCGCACCGGGGCCACCTGCGCGGCGCTCCGCCGCCAGGTAGGCAGCGAGTTCGCCATCCGCGACTGCGCCCACTTCGTCGACACCCATGCTCCCCAGCTTGCCGGCCACTCCCCTGGCCAACTCCGGTCACGTGCACGCCCCGTGCGATCCGGCCGCCCGCCTGTCCGCCCGTCCGCCCGAGACCACGCCCGCCACGGCATTCGGTCAGGCCCCGAAGTCCCCTCGGAGATGGACGAGTTCCAGCGGAGGACCACGAGCCCAAAGCGGCACGACGAAGGCTTCGACCGCTTCCGAAAGACCCACCTCCGCAGAAATCGCCTGCTCGATCCCCGCGTAGCGCGGCCGCAGGTGGCCAACCACAAGCGACCGCGGCCCCGCCCCGCATCGGCCACCGGGCGCGTGCAACGAGGCCGCCGCGCAGGACGGTTCGAGCCAGGCGTGGCGACGACCTTCGATCCACCATTTCCTGAATTCAGCAATACGTGTACCGTCAGGGTGTGCTGACCGTCGCCCCCGACATCGAGGTGCTGGCCCGTTTCGGCCGCGCGCTCGCCGATCCGATCCGCTGCCGGCTGCTGCTCGCGTTGCGCGAGGCCCCGGCCCACCCCTCCGACCTGGCCGACCGGCTCGGCATCTCCCGAACCCGGTTGTCGAATCACCTGGCCTGCCTGCGCGACTGCGGCCTGGTCGTCGCCGTGCCCGTCGGTCGGCGCTCCCGCTACGAACTCGCCGACGAGCGCCTCGGCCACGCTCTGGACGATCTGCGCACCGCGGTGCTCGCCGTCGCGGCGGACAAGACCTGCCCGGACACCGCGACGAAGGGCTGCTGCGGATGACCGTGACGTCCCTGAGCCCCGGCCCGGCCCGCCGGGACGTATTGGCGCGCCGGATCCGGTTGCTGGTCGCGGCGACCATCACCTACAACGTCGTCGAGGCGGTCGTCGCGATCACCGCCGGGACGGTGGCCTCCTCGACCGCGCTGGTCGGGTTCGGCGTGGACTCGGTCATCGAGGTCTCCTCCGCTGCGGCGGTCGCCTGGCAGTTCTCCGCCCACGAGCACGCCGTGCGCGAGGCGCGGGAGAAGACGACGCTGCGAATCGTCGCGCTCTCCTTCTTCGCGCTCGCCGCCTACGTGGGCGTGGACGCGGTGCGCACCCTGACCGGCGCCGCCGAGGCCGACCGCTCGATCCCCGGGATCGTGATTGCCGCGCTGTCACTCGCGATCATGCCGTTCCTGTCCGCGGCGCAGCGCCGGGCCGGACGGGAACTCGGCTCCGCCGGCGCGGTCGCCGACTCCAAGCAGACCCTGCTGTGCACCTACCTCTCCGCCGTGCTCCTGGTCGGCCTGATCCTCAACGCCACCCTCGGCTGGTCCTGGGCCGACCCGATCGCCGCCCTGGTCATCGCGGTGGTCGCCGTGAAGGAAGGCCGCGACGCCTGGCAGGGCAAAGGCTGCTGCGCGCCTTCGGCCACCGGGGTTGCCTCTCCCGCAGCAGCCGTCGCAGCCGAGACGGACGCGTGCGGCTGCCGTCCCGACTGCGACTGTTGCGCCTGAGATCGATGGCACCCCTGCCGTGGATGCACGGTCGACCACGACGGCGACGCGGGACTCCGGCGCCGCCTGCGCGGGCAGTTGCGCCCCGCCGCCGGCGACGCCGCGAACGCACTTGACCACAAGGCGACTTCGGACCGACCGACGGTCGCCGTCACCTCGGCGCGGGCCCGGCACCGTGCCGGTAGGCGTCGGCCGGCGTCAGGAACAGGGACAGGTTCGGGGTCAAGCCGACCTCCTGGGTGGCCACGGGTCGGGTTGCCTCGAAGCGCCGGATGATCACGAAGCCGCCCCTCCGCGTGGCTGATCCGTGCCCAGGGCACCACACCCTGCTTGCCGTGGACGCCGGCGGCGGAAATGGTGATCCGGCCGAAGGCGAGCGTCTTGCCGGCGCCGAGCGTCGCCCGGGCGGCGGGCAGGAGGGCTCCGGGCCACGTGTTCGTCGATCAGCGGGCCGAGCGCGGCGTACCGTTGCACCGGCTCGACGGGGGTGTTCGGGTTGCCTCCTTGGCGCGGGTCCCGATACACGCCGGCGGCTTTCAGGCGGACGCCGTCGGTACGGACCACCTCCCACGTGAAGACGGTGCCGTCATAACGATTGTGGTCGAGCATCGTGGTGACGAGCAGAAGGCACTCGACGACGGTGTCCCAGCGGAAGAACAGGGTCCGCGCTCCGTGACAACCCGACGAAGGCCGCCCGAGCGGGCGTCGCGAACTCGAATCAGGCCGTAACCCGGCGGGCCGGCAGGTCGAGCAGCCCGCGTCGCCGCCCCGGCAGGCCGGGCGCCGGCATCCGCAGGGCGTGACCATCTCGCGCGCGTTGTGGGGGATTTGCGGGAGGGGTCGGCTAGCGTGCGGGGTCATGACGTATGACACCGACTCGCGGGTCGACGACTACATCGAGGGTCTTCCCGGCTGGCAGCAGGCCGTCTGTCGGGAGGTGCGGGATCTCGTGCACGGCGCGGATCCGGAGGTGGTGGAGACCATCAAGCGCACCGTGCGGCCGTACTTCGTGCTTCAGGGCAACATCTGTGCGCTGTTGGCGGCCAAGGACCATGTCAACGTGTTCCTCTACGACGGGGCGATCGTCCCGGATCCCGAGGGGATCATCACCGGTGGGCACGACAACAAGACCGCTCGCACCGTGGCGGTGCGCGAGGGCGAAAGCATCAACGCGCCGGCCCTCACGGCGATGTTCAAGCAGATCATCGCGAACAACCGGGCCGGTGGGTGGCGAAAGCTGAAGCACTGACGGCCGATGGACACCGACCGGCACCGACCCGCTCACCTTCCGCGCGAGCCGAACGTCAGGCCGGTGGCACGGTGAGTTTGGCGGCCACCGCGTCGAGGACCCAGTCCAGGCCGGTCACGAACGATGCCTCCGCGTCCACATCCGTGCCGTCGTACACGGCCTTGGCCAACGCCGGGAAGCGGCCCGTGGCCAACATCCTGGTGAGATGTGGGCCGAAGGCGCGTTGCCAGTCGTGCTTGGACAACCCCGTGGCGCGCTCGGCTCGCAGGTTGGCGACCTCGCGCCTGATCGCGCCGGTGTAGTAGGCGCCGACCGTCTCCACGGCGCGCATGACGGTGTCGACATCGGCGAGGCCGTCGAGGGCGGCCAGCGTGGCCTCGGCCACGGCGAGGCCGTTCGGGCCCAGGGTCGGGCGACCGCCGAGCAGGTCGGCCAGCCATTCGTGCCGGAGAGCGGCCTGCCTGGTGCGGTGGGCGAGGACGCGCAGCGCCTCCCGCCAGTCGCCGGGTTGTTCCTCGGGGAGGATCTCGGCGTGGACCTCGTCCAGCATGAGGTCGAACAGTTCCTCCTTGGTGGAGATGTATCCGTACAGCCGCATCGGGCCGGCGTCCAGCCGCGCGGCGACCTTGCGCAACGACACCGCGTCCAGCCCGCCCTCGTCGGCCAGTGCGACGGCGGCGGCGACGATCCGCTCCCGGTCGAGCGGTACGGGGCGAATCGGCGGCTCCGGCCGGTCCCACACAGTCATGGCCATACCGTACCGATGCAAGGCACCGTACCGATGCAGGACACCGTATCGATCCGACGCACCGCACTGTTGCGATGCAACGTATCGTGTAAATACAGTGTATCGACATGAGACACCGAATCGCCGTAGTCGGAAGCGGTCCCGCCGGCCTCACCTTCGCCCGCGTGCTGCATCGCCATGGTCATCCCGTCACCATCCTCGAACGCGACCCCACCCCCGACGCCCGCCCCCCGGGCGGCACGCTGGACCTGCACAAGGGACTGGGCCGACTCGCGCTGGACAAGGCGGGGCTGTCGGCGGAGTTCGACGTGCTGTCCCGTCCCGAGGGGCAGGCCATGCGCATCCTGGACACCGCCGGAGCCGTCCTGCGCGACTGGCCACCGGGTCCGGACGACCGGGCCAATCCCGAGATCGACCGCGGGCAACTCCGCGACCTGTTGCTCGGCCCGCTCGACGTGCGGTGGGGGCAGGGCGTGACCCGGGTGGTGCCGGGGACCGAGGACGGCGTATCGGTGCATTTCGCGGACGGCCGACAGGAGACGTTCGACCTCGTGGTCGGCGCGGACGGCGCCTGGTCCCGGGTCCGCCCGGCACTCTCGTCGGTGAAGCCGCACTACACCGGTGTCACCTTCGTCGAGACCTCCCTGGACGACGTCGACACCCGCCATCCCGACCTCGCCCGGTTGGTCGGCGACGGTTCCGTGGCCGTGTACGGCGTGAACCGAGCCCTCGTCGCCCAGCGCAACAGCGGCGGCCACGTCAAGGTGTACGCCCAGTTCCGCGCGCCGCTGGACTGGCACGCGAACCTGGACCTGTCCGACGCCGAGGCCGTGCGATCGAGTCTGCTGGCCCGATTCGACGGCTGGGCCGCTCCCGTCCTCGAACTCCTCCACCGCGGCGGCACTTTCGTGCACCGCCCCCTGTACGTCCTGCCCGTGTCGCACACCTGGACCCACGTCCGCGGGGTGACGCTCCTGGGCGACGCCGCGCATCTGATGCCCCCGCTGGGGGCGGGCGCGAACCTCGCGATGTTGGAGGGCGCCGAACTCGCCGAGGCCATCGCCACCTGCCAGGGAGATCCGGACGAGGCCGTCCGCGCCTTCGAGGAACAGATGTGGGCACGGGCCGGCAAGTGGGCGAAGATCACCACGGCCGGGCTGGACCGCCTCGTGAGCCCGGACCCCGCCGACGCCCTGGCCCTCTTCGACCAAGTCCAGCCGTCCTGACGGCCGAACGGCACGAGAGGGTCGGCGCGAAGTTCTCGGGGGCGCGGCCGGGGTGACAAGGATTCCAGCCGAATATGTGCACGGCGGAAGATAGGACTGCCGACGGGAGGGCATTCCGAATCTTTACCAACCCGTGAGTTGTCCATTACGAAAGTAAAGACTCCGTCAGCGAACGGCCCATCTTCCCTGCAACGGCACGGAATTCGCGCTCTCGGCGGCGAAAAATCCGTCGCCCCGGTGTTCGGAAAAGCACGAGCGCAGTCGAGCGGGACGCGCATCCGGGTGGTTGTTCACCAATTCGGAGCAGATCCAACCAGGAGGGTGTGTCGTTACCCGGGCGTGACTCCCCGCGCATCCACCTCCGCCGTGGCTCCTCCCACGCTCGCCCAACGCGCCTTCCCCATGGGGGATTGGGTCCTCACCCCTCGCGCGGCAACGTTCCGCAAACGGTCCCCGCACGCGTTCATCGAGCGTGCGGGGCAGCGCGTCCCGCTTCGTCATTGCTCCGCCGACATGGAGCAGTTCGCCCTGACGATGGTGTTGATCGCCGCCGAGTACTCGCGCCGCCTCGACGACGTCCTGGACGAGCCACAGTCCTGAATTTCAGGACCACCGTCGACAATTTAAATGTTGTATTCGGCATCCGAAATGTTGTATTCGGCATCCCAAGACCCCCTATCACATGAATGAATCAAGCATATGTATCAAGGTTATGGATACGACCCGTATCTCCCGCCCGCCAGGCAATTCCCCCCGGGCGCCGCACCGCCTCCCGACGTGGCGGAGTGGCCGACGGCGAACACGGCGGTGTCACCGGACGGGCTTTCCCCGTCGTTCGCGGTGGTGGGCGATCCGGCGTTCGAGGCCGACCTCGCCCGACTCCTGGCCGGCCCGATCGACGACGCCCCCACCACCGTCGAACTGCCGACCCCGATCCGGGGACCGAGCAGTCATCGCCGGCGCCCCCCGGAGACCGCCCTCCCGATCACCGGCGCTCGGCGACTGGACCGGCTCAGCCGCTCCATGGTGGTGGTCAGCGTCGTGTTGGTCGCCACGATCAGCGTGCTCGCCGCGCTGATCGCCCTGGCACCGATGCGGCACACCGCCGACACGCCCGCCGGCCCGGCCCGCTGGTGGCCCGTCCTGGTCCAGGGGCCGTGGGTGGTGGCCTCGCTGTCGATTCTGCGTTCCAGCCTGCACCGTCGCCGGGCACTGCACTCGTGGATCGTGGTCGTCGCCTTCGCCGGCCTGTCCATGGCGCTGTCCCTCACCCACGCCCCCATGACCCTCCAGGGCATCGTCGTCGCCATCCTTCCCGCGGTGGCGACCACGGCCTGCCTGCACCAACTCGTACGCCAGATCACCTTGACCCGACCACCGCGACGATCCGTCCCCGGCCAGGGCCGCAACCCCCCGCTCTGAGCCATGCCCGTCCGCGCGAGCCACCGGATCCGCACGCGGCGACGTCGCTCCGGATCCCACGCGGGCACCACCCGAACGCGAGAGGTTGCAGCCGGGGCGATCAGCGGCGCCGCAGGGACGGGTCGAGGAGTGCGGGCGGGGTGTCGTTCTTCTCATGTGCGGCGAGGTCGGTGCCCGGGGCGACGATCGCGTCGATCGCGTCGAGTACGTCGGCCGAGAGCGTGGTGTCGGCGGCGGCAAGCTGCGCGTGCAGGTGGGCCGGGGTACGGGGGCCGATGAGCGCGCTGGTCACACCGGGGTGCGCGGTCACGAAGCCGAGCGCGAGCTGAATCATCGTCAGGCCGGCCTCGGCGGCGACGCCGGCCAGTTGCTCGACGGCGTCGAGCCGGGCCCGGTTGGCGGGGATGGTGAGGTCGAAGCGCTGCGGCATGAACGTCGAGCGGCTGGTGGTGATCTCACTGCCCGCACGGATCGAGCCCGACAGCCAGCCCGAGGCCAGTGGGCTCCAGGCCAGCACGCCGAGCCCGTACTCTTCGGTCACCGGCAGCACGTGGGCCTCGATCCCGCGCTGCAGGATCGAGTAGCTGGGCTGTTCGACGACGTACCGACTCAGGTGGTGCTCGCGGGCCGCCCACTGGGCCTGCACGATGCGGTGGGCCGGGAAGGTCGAGGAACCGAAGTAGCGGATCTTTCCCGCGCGCTGCAGGTCGGTCAACGCCGACAGGGTCTCCTCGTCGTCGGTGTTCGGGTCCCACCGGTGCATTTGGTAGAGGTCGACGTGGTCGACGCCGAGCCGACGCAGGCTGTCCTCCAACGCGGTGATCAGCCAGCGACGCGAGCCGCCTCGGCGATTGGGCTCGTCGCCCATCGGCATGGTCGCCTTGGTGGCGAGCACGATGTCGTCGCGGCGGCCCGCGATGGCCTTGCCGACCATCTCCTCCGACTCGCCGCCGCTGTACACGTCGGCGGTGTCGATCAGGTTGATCCCCGCTTCCAGGGCGGCGTCGACGATGGCGGTCGTCTCGTCCTGGGTGGTGCGCCCGATCCTGCCGAAGTTCATCGCGCCGAGCGCGAGGCTGCCGACCTGCACGCCGGTGCGGCCCAAGGTGCGGTACTGCATGACCGTGTCTCCTCATTGCGAGTGAAGCGTGGTGCGGTGCATGGCTTGCCTGCCGGTCCCGTCTCGGCAGCATCACCAAAACGGAACCGCATTCCGGAACCATACGGAACATGGTTCCGTTTCTGCAAGCGACGCGTGGGCACACGGCGCGGCGAACGACGGCGACGGCCCGGGACGGTCGGCCCCGGCCGGGCGAGGAACACCCGAGGCCGCGCCACGGTCACCCGCCGGGCAGCGGCTCCGCGCGACCGCGGATCGTTACGCCGCACCCCTGACGATCGGCAGGCCGAAGGACGGGAACAGGTCCGCTCGGTGGAAGGCGAGGACGGCCGAGATGCCCGCCTTGGTCACCGTCGGCACCTGGATCGCGTGTGCGTGGAACGCGTCGTCCCGTCCGTGGACGTACATCGCGAACGCGGGCCGGCCGTTCGCCGACGTCTCGACCAGGATCCGCTGTCCCGGACCCGGCCGCAGCTTCGCCGCGAGCAGCCGCAATACGCTCGCGCGACCGTCGAACCAGGTCGGAATCGGCGGCATCTCCCAGCGGGTGTCCTGGGTCAGCAAACTCTCCAGGGCCGCCATGTCGGCCTGCTCGAAGGCTTGCGCATACCGATCGAGGAGCGCGCGGCGTGCCGGTTCGTCCGGTTCGGCGAACTGGTCCTCCTCCGGGGCGAGTCGGGCGAGTTCCGCACGGGCTCGCTGGAGCGAGCTGTTCACCGCCGCCGTCGTCGTGCCGAGCAGATTCGCCACCTCCGACGCCCGCCACGACACGACGTCGCGCAGAATCAACACCGCGCGCCGGCGTGGCGGCAGGTGCTGCAACGCGGCGATCATCGCCAACCGGAGGCTCTGCCGAGTCTCCACGACCAGGGCCGGATCGGCGTTCGAGAGAAGATCCGGGAACGGCTCCAACCAGGTCACCTCCGCGGCCGGCGACTCCAGGTCGTCGGGGTCGGTACCGGGCGCGCCCAGCGCCGACGGCACCATCCGGCGGCTGCTGTGCTTCAGCGCGTTCAGGCAGACCCGGGTGGCGATCCGGTACAGCCAGGTCTTGATCGACGAGCGTTGCTCGAACTCCGCGAACCCTCGCCACGCCCGCAGGTACGTCTCCTGTACCGCGTCCTCCGCGTCGTGCCGCGATGCCAGCATGCGGTAGCAGTGCGCGATCAACTCGCCCCGGTGTCGCGCGAATTCGTCTTCCAGGTTCATACCGCCTCCTCGACCGACTCCCGGCGGGGCGCCGAACCGGCCGGACCCGCCGGGCCGGGGGTGCGCCGAGCCCCGATGCCGAGTCCGGCGAGTGCGCCGAGCAGCGACAGTACGCCGCACCCGGCCAGGGCCCGGGCGAACGCCGAGGTCGGCGACGCGTAGCCCCCGGCGTCGGCGAACACGGTGGCCAGGGCGGCGACTCCGACGACACCGCCGAGTTGGCGCATCATGCTGTAGATGCCGGAGGCGATGCCGACGGCTTCGCGGGGCAGTGCTCCGACACTGGCGCTCTGCGTCGCCGGCATCGCCATCGAGACACCGCAACCGGCCACGATCAGCGCAGGCAACAGTTCGACGTAGCGGACCGAGGTGTCGGTGACCAGGCTGATCCAGAACATGCCGACGGCTTGCAGAACCAGTCCGGCCACCACGAGCGGGCGTTCGCCGATCCGGTCCACCAGGCGGCCGGATATCGGTGCCGTCAGGAAGAGGGTGGCGGTCCAGGGCAACAGTTGCAGGCCGGCCTCCATCGGTCCGGAACCGAAGAGGGTCTGCATGTACTGGGCGAGGAAGAAGACCGCGCCGAAGAGTGCGGCGGTGAGGAAGAAGCCGGCCGCGTTGCCGGCCGAGAACGCCCGGGTACGGAAATAGGACAGCGGCACCATCGGCTGTGGCGCGCGCCGCTCCCAGGCCACGAACGCCGCGAGCAGCAGCGCGCCCAGGACGAACGAGCCGAGCACCTCGACGCCGGCCCAGCCGGCCGCTCGGCCGCGAACCACGCCCCAGACGATGCCGAGGACGGCCGACGAGATCAGGACGGCGCCGCGGACGTCCACTCGGCGGGCCGGCCCTCGGCTCTCCGGGATCCTGCGGAGCACGAGCGGGATGGCGAGCGCGCCGACCGGCACGTTGATCCAGAAGATCCACTGCCAGGCCAGGCCCTCCGTCACGGCGCCGCCGACCATCGGGCCGCTGAGTACGGCCAGGCCGGTCAGGCCGCTGAAGATGCCGATCGCCCAGCCGCGACGCTCGGGCGGGAAGGCGGCGCCGAGCAGACCCATCGCCAGGGGCATCACGACGGCGGCCCCGATGCCCTGGAGGACACGGGCCGCGATCAGCCACGACACCGAGGTCGCCGGCGCACACGCGATCGAGGCGACGGAGAAGATGGCGAGGCCGGTCGCGAACATCCGACGCCGGCCCCACCGGTCACCGATCGCCGCCGCGACCGGCAACAACATCGCGAAGGTGAGGCTGTAGGCGTTCACCGTCCATTCCAACTCCTCGATCGAGGCGCCGAGATCCTGCCTGATGGTGGTCAGTGCCGCCGCGACCACCAGCGCGTCGAGTGCCACCATCACCGAGCCGATCGCGGTCAGGCCCAGCACCCAGCGCTGCTCGACGGTCGTGCGTTCCCTGCTGCTCACGAAGGTCCCTCCAGAAGTCCGCTCTCATCGGTACCGACAACTGCGGAGGGGCGAAGTAATCGTGGTGGGCGTGGTGGGCGTGGTGGGCCTGACACTCGTTGCGATGAGTTCGCGGGTTTCGCGTTGTCGAAGTCGGTGACAGCGAAATCGAGCGAGAAGAGCCCGAACCCATGACCACAGCAGTCATCCGCTACCGGACCAGGCCCGAGGCGGCCGAGGAGAACCAGCGCCTGATCGAGAACGTCTTCGCCGAACTGGAGAGCACGGCGCCGCCCGGCCTGCGGTACAGCAGCTTCCGGCTGACCGACGGCGTCACCTTCGTCCACGTCGTCGACGGCGAGGGCCTCGCGGAGTTGCCCGCGTTCCGCGAGTTCCAACGCGACCTCGGCACCCGCCTGGCCGCCGACCTCGTCCGCGACGATGCGACCCTGCTGGGTTCGTACGCGACGGCGACGGCGACGACCGCGCAGGGCTGACAAAGCAGCCGTGGCATCGCCCGTGCGCGCCGGGGGACGGCGGATCTCCGGCGCGCACGAACGGCTCCGCCGCCCATCCCGCCGGGTCGGCGGCGGCGCCGGGCCACGCCCTCGGACAGCGGGCTATCGTCGGCAACACGCGGTGGGCAACCGGCGGTCGGCCGGAAGTGGTGACCCCGTCCCGGCTGTTCGATGCGCCGTCGAGGGCTGTGCGGGCTCCCGGTCGTCTCCAGCCGGCCGCCGAATCGAAAGGGTGGGGTCGTGGGCATGATCGAGCGGCTGTGGACGGCCGGCGAGATACCTCTGTGGGACGGGCTGTACCGGCCGGACGACACCGGCCTGGAACTCCATGTGGACGGCCCCGGGGCCTACCACCCGGACGCCGGACAGCCGATCCCCTTCCGCCTCGGAGACCCGCTCGACGTGGCCCGGGCCATCGAGGAGGGCGGCACCAACGAGGTGGACACCTACTTCGAGAGCGCGCTGCCGGACGGGTCGGGTCGGCTGTCCGGCGGCGGCGCCGGAATGGGCAACATCGGCTACCTCGCCCGTCTCGACGCCGACCGCCGCCTGCGGTGGGTCGCCTCCATGTTCTGCTCCAACCCGTTCACGGGAGTGCGCTACGAAGGAGCAAGCGCCGTCTTCACCAACGACTGGAGAAACCTCCTGACCCTCGACCTCACCGACCCCGCTCTCACCTGACCCCGGTGGACCCCGAAGCACGGCGGCGACCCTCCCCGAGGAGATCGGCATACCGCCTTCCCGATGCCGTTGGCGAGCCGTCGAGGTGGCCGGCTAGGCGGGGTCAGGGGTAGAGGCCGGCTCGGAAGGTGAACGAGACGAGTTGTGCTCGATCACGTGCGCCGACCTTCGTCATGGCCCGCACCGCATGCGTCTTTGGGCTGGGTCGCGGGTGTGGTGGGCGGGGTGGGGGGCTTTCGGCGATGGGGCGTTGCTTTTTGTTGGGCGCCTTTGGCGCCGGCTCGCGAGGCACCACTTTTTTGTTCCGTCGCAGGCTCCTCCACAAAAAAGTGGCCCCTCGCTCGTGACTTCGTGTCCCTGCGCTTCGCTCCGGGCCACGAAGTCAACGTTTTGCGGCTCCGCCGCTC
>NZ_JBEXUX010000084.1:0-38666 GCF_040629175.1 Embleya sp. NPDC005971
CCGGGATCGACCGCCGTCCCTGACCGGGTACGCCACGATCGGGCGCCGGGGCATCGGGGAAGGCGAGGCGGCCACCGTGCGATGGCGCCGACGCGGGCGTGGGTTCGGTGCACATCGATGGATCCGGGCCCGCCATCGCGTTGGCACTCCGCGCCGTTGCGATCACCGGCAACGTCACCAACCTGAACGTCCGAGCCGCGCCCGTCCCGGGGCCGGTGGAGTGGCCGCTTCAGCGCGACCCCGTACCGGCGTTGACCTCGGCGTTCCAGGACCGTACCGGGTTGCGGGAGCGGATCGATCGGGCCCGGGCCGATCACGCGACGGTGGTGCTGTCCGGGGGGCGGGATGGGCAAGTCGCAGCTCGCCGCCGCCTACGCCCACCGGGCCCGCGCGGGGGGCGTGGACCTATCCTCGGGCGGCCCGAAGCAGACACATCCGGTCCCGGAGCGATGCCCACCACGATGGCGAGTGGGCATCGCTCAACCCCGTTCACCCGACAACCATGGCTACCTGTCGGGGCCGGCCGCTCGCGCGCTGCTCACGCGTCGGCGTCGATCGAAGTGTGGCCGAAGTGCGGTCAGTAGTCCCAGACGGCCGGTACGAAACGGAAGGCGTTGCCGTCGACCGCCACGTTGCAGACGGACGGGAACGGCAGGTGACTGGCCACCAGCAGCTCGCCGTTCGCGGCCAGCTCCGTCAGGAGACGGATCCGGACGCGGGTCGATTCCTCGGGGTCGTGGTCGAAGCCGTTCTGCCAGTCGGGGTGGTCGGACCCGCACTGGAACACGGCATCGCCGGCGAACGTCAGCCGGTCGCCGCCGGACTCCAGTCGGACGATGCTGTGGCCGGGGGTGTGACCGCCGGTGCGGCGGACGATGACACCCGGCGCCACCTCGTACTCCTTTTCGAACGGCTGCAACCGGCCGCGGAACACGTCCAGGAACCGCGAGGCGGTCGTTCGAAGCACGTCCGGCACCGGTGCGGGCATGACGGTTCGGGAGAAGTCGGGTGTTGCCCAGAACTCGGCCTCGGCCGCTGCCAGGTGGATCTTCAGGTCCGGGCGCAGCCGGCCCCTCAGCCCGTCGACGAGCAGCCCGCCGATGTGGTCCATGTGCAAGTGGGTGAGCACCACATCGGTCACGGAGGCGGGATCGATCCCGGCGGCGTCCAGTCGCATGGCCAACTGCCCGGCTCGCGGGAAGCCCGGGAACTCCGTCCCCAGCCCGGAATCGATCAGGACGGTCCGGCCGCCGCTGCGCACCACGGCCACATTCAGCGGCCAGTTGATCACCTGCGGCGGCAGGAACATGTCACCGAGCCAGCCCTCCAGGTCGGCCGTGGCGGCGTTGGTGGCCAACGTCACGGGGGCGATCGGCAGCACCCCGTCGCTGATCACCGTCACGTCGATGTCGCCGACCTTCAGCGCGTAGCGCGACGGAACCAATTCGTCCAACCCCGGTGCGTCGGGGCGTGCGATGTCGACCTGGCTCATGTTGTTCTCCTCTGGAAGAGCGTCAACCGAAGACCTCGACGGCGCGACGGGTCACACCGTTCGGTCACCCCCTATGACCGGGCAGTAGCCCGGTCTGTGACAGCACTGCCGTTGCGAGACCCCGCGACCCGACCGGCTCGGTGCCGAAGATTCCGGTGTGGAGCGAGGGGATCTTCGGGACGGCCGGGTGGAAGCCGCTTCGGGGCCGCTGTTACCTGGCATGGTGGCGGGCCGACTGTCGTCGTGTCGGTGGGAGTCGGGCGGTGGAATCCGTTGGTGGGCGGGAACCGGCGGGCAAGGGAGGGGATTTCCGGCGGAGTGCGGGCCGTGAGGGACGGTCCGGGAAGTGCCGGCAATGTAACGGCGCGTGCGGGGCGGTACCGATCCGCTGTGCGCGCCGGCATGTCGCCAGGGGTCCGGTGTGACGGGCAGAACCGAAAGGGGCGCCGGACAGCGGCCGTTCCGAGCCCGGTGGCCATGGGTCCGGCCCCGGTCGCGTAAGGGCCGGCTCATGGTGATCCACCGCGCCGGCGAGCGGGCACAGCGACCGTTGCCCTGTTGATACGGCCGGACAAAAGTCGCTCCAGTGCGCCGAGTTGCGCCGGTCATAAGGGGCCGAAAAGGGCGTGTCGAGCAGGTCTCGTTTCCTTACGTGACCATGTAACCGGTCTGCGACAGCGATGTCGTGGAACGACGACGCCCCTGGCCGCTCGCTTCACGGCCTCGCCATAGTGATCACGCAAGCACCGAGGAGCCGGAACCGATTCGGCTTCAACTGTCGGAGACCAAGGGGCATTTCATGTTCGGCAACCGTCGCAAGGCCGTTCTCGTTTCCGCAGCCCTCGTTGTCGGCGCCTCGTTGATGACGGCGTGCCAGGGCTCGGACTCGGACTCGGACGCCGCGAAGGGAGCTCCGGCGGTGCAGGGTTCCTCGCCCGTCACCTCGGCCGGCAACGCGGCCACCCCGCCCGGCTCGCCGACCACGGGGGGCAACCAGGGCGGCGGGAAGTCCTCCGCCGGACAGACCTCCGGCTCCGGCGGGCAGGCCGCGACCGGTACGACCGGCGGGGGCGGCTCCGCCGACGCCGGCAAGACCGCCAAGTGCCGCACCGACGACCTGAAGATCACCGCGATCGACGGCACCATCGGTGGCGACCGTGACAAGACCGTCGCGGTGACGTTCAAGAACAACGGCCGGGACTGCGCGATGACCGGGTACGCGGGCGTCGACCTGAAGACCAGCGCGGGGCCGCTGTCCGCGAAGCGCACCGGCGAGGAGGCCCCCTCGATCGTCCTCAAGAGCGGGACGTCGGTGTCCTTCGGCATCAACTACCCGGCCAATGAGTCGGGTGGCTCCGGCGTCGGCATCACCGGTCTCCAGGTGACCCCGCCCGGTGAGACGAAGACGGTCACCCTCCAGTGGCCGGGCGCCGCCACGCTGCCCGTCACGGACGGCGCCGGCTCCCCGGTGAAGGTCGGCCCGATCGGCAGCGCCGGCCAGGGCGGCTGACCCTCGGTACGACGGCAGCCCGGGCGTCATCACGCGGCCGGCGCCGGAGCTTCATGAAGTACTCTGCCTGAAGTAGTCTGGACGGAGTACTGCACATGGAGCGGTGACAATGGTGAGGCGAAACGACCAGCGGCGTGCCGCGCTCGTCGATGCGGCGATCGAGGTGCTGGCCAGGGAAGGTGCACGGGGACTGACCTTCCGGGCGGTGGACAACGAGGCCGCCGTGCCCGTCGGGACCGTGTCCAACTACTTCGTGAGCCGCGACGATCTGCTCACCCAGGCCGGCGCCCGCGTCTATGAGCGCCTCCAGCCCGACGAAGCCCTGATCGCCCGCCAACGGGCGGCCGGCCGCGACCGGGAAACCTACGCGGTGCTGATGCGTGAACTCGTCGGCCGTGTCGCCGCCTTCCGCACCGGCTACCTCGCGCTTCTCGAACTGCGCCTGGAGGCCACCCGTCGCCCCGAACTGCGCAGGGTGCTCACCGAGCGGGTCCGGGCCGACGTCGACGCCAACATCGAGTACCACGAAGCCTCCGGTCTCCCCGGCGACACCATGGCCGTCAAGCTGCTGATGCTGACCCTCAACTGGCTGATCGTCGAGCAGCTCACCCTCCCGGACGTCTTCACCGAGGCCGAGCGGGAAGAACTGGTCACCGCAGCGGTCGAGCGCATCGTGATCGAGCACCCCCACCAGGACCGGCCGGACCGGGCCTCCTGAGGGGAACGCGCCACAGCCACCGCGCTACAGCCACCACTGCGCACCGTCGTCGCAAGCGCCCGGCCGGCGACAGCACTCGTCGATGCGGCCGGGTCCCCATGGACACGGAGGAGCGTGTGATGACCGGTGTGGCGACCCGATACCTCTACCTGGTTCGGCACGGCGAGGCGTTGCCGGACGAGAGTGGGTTGACCGAGGGTGGGCGTCGGCAGGCCGTGCTCTTGGGGGAGCGCCTTCGGCGCATTCCCTTGGCTGTCGTTCACCACGGTCCGTTGGCACGGGCCGAGCAGACTGCCCGCCTGATCGGTGGGCACCTCCCGAACGTGCCGCTGCATGCCTCGGAAGTTGCCGGTGACTTCGTGCCGTACGTGCCGGGACGGGAAGAGCTTCCAGCGAAGGCCGCCGACTCCTGCCTCCGCTTTCTCGCCGATACCACCGACGAGGAACGGGAGCACGGGTTCGCGCTGGGCCGTCGGGCGTTGGATCTGTTCACCGGGCCGGTGGCCGGCGCGGTGGATCGGCACGAACTGGTCGTCACGCACAACTTCCTGATCGCCTGGCTGGTCCGGGATGCCATGCACGCGCCGAAGTGGCGTTGGATCGGCCTCGACCACGGCAACGCCGCACTCACGGTCATCCGCTACGCGCCCGGTCGGCCCGCTTCCGTCCTCATGGCCAACGACATGCGTCACCTGCCGCCCGAACTGCGCTGGACGGGCTTCGCTCCCGAGCTGCACATCTGAAAGCGTCCACATCCGAAAGTGCCGCACCCGGGCCGATGCCCGGTCGTGGGCGGAGGACGGCACCCGGGTGAAGTACCGCCTGCCGTCCGGCGGCTGGATCGAGATCGGCAACATTCACCGTCGGTCGGTGGTGACCCGGCTTCCGGACTCGTGGGTGCGGAAGGTGGCGCGGTAGGTGGTGGGTGGGACGCCGAGGTGGCGTTTGAACAGGGTGCGCAGGTTCACCGCTGTGCCCAGGCCGGAGCGGCGGGCCACGAACTCGACCGACTCGTCGGTGGATTCGAGGATTTCCCGGGCCCGGTCGAGGCGGGCCGTGAGCAACCACTGCATGGGAGGTTGCCCGGTCTCCTCGTGGAACCGTCGAATGAGCGTGCGGCGGGACAGGCCCGCCCGGCGGGCCAGGGCGTCGACGGTCAGCGGTTCGTCGAGCCGGCCCAGGGCCCAGGCACGTAGGTCGTCGAGTGGCCCACTCGGCCGGGGCAGGGCGGGGCGCTGGATGAACTGGGCCTGGCCGCCGCTGCGATGCGGTGCCGCGACCAGCTCTCGGGCCCGCCGGTTCGCGGCGGCGGCGCCGAAGTCGCGGCGGACGATGTGCAGGCACAGGTCGATGCCCGCGGCCACGCCGGCCGAGGTGAGGATGTCGCCCTCGTCGACGTAGAGCATGTGCGGTTCCACGGTCACCGCCGGGTAGCCCCGGGCCAGCGCGGCGGCGAACTCCCAATGGGTGGTCGCGCGCAGACCGTCGAGCAGACCGGCGGCCGCGAGTACGAAGGCCCCGGTGCAGATGGACACCATCCGGCTGCCGCGGCGCGAGGCCGCGGCCACGGCGTCGCACACCCGCCGCGAGGGCGGTCCGGCCCCGGCCTGGCCGGGCACGACGATGGTGTCGGCATGGGCGACTGCTTCCAGGCCGTGCTCGACGAGCAGTGCGGCGCCGCCGTGCACCGGCACGGGGCCGGGCGTCTCGGTGCACACCGTCGTGGCGTACGGGCCGTCCTGCCAGCTACCGAAGACCTGGAGCGGAATGCCGAAGTCCAGTGCGAGCACGTCCGGCAGTGCGAGCACGGCGACGTGGTGCGGGCGGGGCGAAGCAGACATGGCACAAACCTATCGAGTGATGGCGTTCGTGCCACTGTCGAAAGGCCGGCGGGCTTTCTACGGTGGCGCCATGACGACAGCGATTCCGCACCCGTATCCCGTCCTTCCGACCACGTCGACGGCCGTTCGCGCCATCGAGTACGTGCATGCCTGCGAGAGCGAGTCGGTGGCCAACCACAGTGTCCGCAGCTATCTCTTCGCGGCTTTGTTCGCCGAGCACGAGGGGCTGCGTCCGCAGGTGGACTTCGATCCGGAACTGCTGTTCCTCGCGTGCGTCCTGCACGATCTCGGCACCTCGCCCGGCGCGCCCGGGAAGCAGCGGTTCGAGGTCGAAGGGGCCGACCTGGCGGCCGAGTTCCTGAGCGGACACGGGGTCGCCGCCGCGCACGTGGACTCGGTGTGGGAGGCGATCGCGCTGCACACCTCGGCCGGCATCGCCGAACGCCGGGGCGTCCTCACCCACCTGACCAGGCGGGGTATCGGCCTGGACTTCGGACGCGACGCCGAGTTCGTCACCGATGCGCAGGGGCAGGCCATCCACGCGCGATACCCGCGGCTGCGGATGGCCCCCACGTTGACGGACGAGATCGTCCGCCATGCCGAGCGCGGAGCCGGGAACGCCCCGCGCTACACCCTTGCCGGGGAACTGGTCCGCGAACGCCGGGAGACGGGGCTGACCGACATGGAGCGGCAGGCGGCGGCGGCCCGGTGGGGCGAGTGACCGGTCCCGGCCGGGCCCGCCGCCCGGGTGACGGCGGGTGGCCGGTCGGTCGTTTCGCCCGATCCGGGCTACGAGTGGGCCTGGCGGGCGGGGGCGATGGCGATCGAGATGTTGAAGTCCACCGGGCCCAGGACCCCGTACAGGCGCAGCCACAGCGGCATCAGCTGTTCCGTCGCGCGGGCGCTGGACAGGTCGCCGAGGTCGATGATCCGGTCGGACGTCCAGCCGAAGGAGCCCAGCAGGGTCGCCACCTCGGCCTTGGCGGCGTCGTCGTTGCCGCTGAGGAAGACGTTGTGATGGCCGGGGACCAGGCCGGGTTCGACCATGACCGTGTTGTTCATCGTGTTGAGGGTCTTGACGACCCGGGTCTCGGGGAACGCCTTTTGCAGTTGTTCGGCGAGGCTGCCGCCGTCCGGAGTGAGGACCTTGGGCGGGAACCCCTGGGAGAAGTCCAGCGCGTTGGACACGTCGACGAGCACCTTGCCGCGCAGGTTGTCGGCACCCGCCGCCTCCAACACGGCCAGTGAGACCAGGCCGCCGGTCGCGTTCACCACGAGTTCGGCGGCGCCGGCCGCGTCGGCGAAGGTGCCGTGGGCGCCGCCGTTGTCCGCGGCCCACTGCTTGGCCTCGGCGTTGTCCGCCGTCCTGGAGCCGAGCGTGACCTGATGACCCAGCGCGGCGAGCTTGCCGGCGAGCCGTCGCCCGACCTCACCCGTGCCCAGTACGCCGATCCTCATGTGCTGTTCCCCCTCGTACCAAAAACACCGAACGACCACCGCAGCCGGTGTGGTGGTCGGCCGGTTTCGTTCGACCGATTGATGTACGTGACCGTAGGTCGGTACGGTCCCGGGCGGAAGTACGCACTATTTGGTACCTGTACCGGGGGGCCCGATGGAACCGGACGTGTTCGACCCGAACTGCGGCTCACGGGAGGTGCTCGGCCTGATCGCCGACAAGTGGAGCGCGCTGATCCTGTACGCACTGCGCGGCGGCACCCTCCGACACGCCGAACTGCACCGCGCCATCGGCGGGATCAGCCAGAAGATGCTCACCCAGACCCTGCGCTCCCTGGAGGCCGACGGCCTCGTCCGACGTGTCGCGCTCCCCGTCGTACCGCCACACGTCGAGTACTCGCTCACCACCCTCGGCCAGTCCTTGTCCCCACTGCTGACCGAGCTGTGCCGATGGGCCGAGACCAACCTCACCGAGGTACGGGCCGCGCGGGCCGGCGGCACGCTCGGGGTGTAGCGGTGAGGGCGGTGTGGAACGCGGCCGGGTACCGGGCCGAGGGGCCGGTGTACGGGTTGCCCGGTTGCCGGACGAGCAGAACGCCCGGACTCGCGGGCCGCCCAGGCGAAACGCTCGACCGGGAACCCCCGGTCGAGCGTCCGTGCCCTGGCGCGCGCGCCGCTCCGTCGGGACGTTGCGGATACTTGGCTGCCGGTCAGCTTGCCGGGTATGTACCGACACAGGAATACGAGTTGGAGTAGAGAAGGTCGCCGACGCACACACGACCGCGGTACCCATCGCCGTTGTAGTACCAGCCCGTCGAGTTCGAGGGGTTCGTGTGCACATCGCCGATCCGGGTCCAGGGACCGTTGTTCACGCTGCGCTCCAGCCATCCCTTGCAGGGCAGCCCCCGAGTGCTCGTGGGCAGGAAGAACGAGCCCCGCACGTACAGGGAGCCCAGGCTCTGGTCCTGTCCTACGACCACCACCCCGTGACAGTCGGCGAATTCGGTATCGGTCGCCGGCACAGGACCCAACTCGACGATGACACCGTCCGCGTGAACACCTCCGGCGGCGCCCGCAGCGGATACGCCACCCGAACCGGCGACCAACGCGGTGGCTGCGACCACCGTTGCCGTGAGCGCGCGAATGCTGGTCTTCATCGTTTCTCCTCTATGGCCGGGCCATGACGTCACTGCGGCGCCTCGGGGCCGTCGCGACGTCCGGAAGATCACGTGCAAGAAGATCAAAGCGCAGCCAAGGAGTTGGTTGAAGCGAGTAACCGGCCATTTGCCGGCGCAATCGGATCTTGTCGGGCCCGGCTTGTCGTTCGGCGCGTGGGGCGATCGGGGCGCCGACCGCGCGCACCAGGGTCGTGTTCGGCCCGGTGCCCGGGTGGCTCAGCCCAGTTGGGTGTAGCGGGTGAGGGAGGTGTGGAAGGCGGTGGGGTGGACGGCCAAGGGGTCGGTGTAGGGGTTGCGTAGTTGGATGACGAAGAGGATGCCGAAGGCGACGATCGCGCCGACGAAGGCCAGGGCGACGATGTGGCGGACGTCCGTGGTGGGGCCGACCAGGGCCGGGAAGACGATGGCGAAGATGCCGGCGACGATCATCGCCACCGGGAGCACGATCGGGGTCATGGAGGCCGGGTCGGCGAGGCGTACATGGCGTTTGACGTAGAGGTCGGCCATCGCCGCCCGGGTGTCGGCGGCCTGGTCGCGCTCCGTGACCGAGGCGGCGGCGACGCGGGCCGTGATCAGGTCGAGTTGGCGCCACGCGAGCGGGGAGTCGCGCTTGTCGGCCATCGCCGACCATTCCTTGTCGATCACCGTGCGGGTGTAGTCGCGCAGCCCGGCGCGCACCGCCTCCCGGTCGGGCGCCGCCAGCCCTCCGGCCGCCGCGTAGGTCCTGGTCAGCACCCGGGCCTCGTCGCTCGCGTGTTGGCGGACCGTGGACTGGAGTTCCCACGCGCCGACGATCTGGAAGCTGGTCAGCAACACGAAGGAGGACAACACCGCGCCGCCGCAGAAGGACAACAGTTGACCGTCGAAGCCGCCGGTCTTGGTGTTCTCGCCGCGACTGAGCAGGACGAGGGCGCCGGCCGCGATGCCGGCGCCGAGCAGGGCGCCGAGAATCCAGATGATCACGGGCGCACTCCTCGCCGGGCGGGATGGGGCAGCAGTGCCGCGAGCGCGGCGGGCAGGATCGACACGATCAGGGCCGGCCCGATCCCGTCGGCGAAGCCCGGGTGCGCCGCGTCGTCCTCGGGTGGGGCGCCGGCGATACGCAACGGCCGTGGGGCGGGCGGCCGTTCGGCTGCCGACGCGGGGGCCCTCGGCGGTGCGGGCAGCGCGTCCAGGACCGCGAAGGTGTACGGCCGGGCGGCCGCGGCCCGAGGCGGCCGGGGTGCGGGTGGGGCGACGGCGGCCGGCTCCGTCGTCTTGGTCACCGGCGGTGTGGGAGCCGGCGGCCGGGGTCGCGGCGGCCGGGCGGCGGGTGGCGTCGGCGGCGCCCCGGGCGAGCAGCCGCAGCCGGGCCGCACGGTCACCGCGACGTGGTCGCCGATCCGGACCGAGGTGAGCACCCCGGGGTGGTGCACCACATGCACCCGGCCGGTGTCCACCTCCGTGCGTGGGCCGACCGGCCCGGCCGGTCCGGTCTCCACCGTCACCGTGATGCGTTCGTCGGCGAAGGCTTCGCCGCACGCGCCCAGGACCGGCAGGCCCAGCGCCGCCACCAACAGACACCGAGACGCGTGTCGAGCCGTGCATCGAGCCGCATTCCGCGCTGCACGCCGAGGGTTGCCCATGACATCAGGGTGACGACGACGGGCCCTTTCGCTCGGACGAATGCCTCGAAACCCCCCTTTCGAGTGATCGGCCGCAGGGTGGTCGGATCGGGCCGGGCACCGAAAAGGCAGCCCCGGCCTGAGCCGGGAGCCGCCTTCGGGTGTCGTCGCGCGGGGCGTCGGCCCGTGCAGCACGCCCGGCCGGCACCGGCGGAGCCGACCGATGGTGCCCGGTGGGTGCGGGCGGACCTGCGTTCGACTTCGCTGCTGTGCGTGCGGCGGGATTGGTCACGGTGACGGTGACGGGGGTGTGGGCGGGTCGTGTGCTGTGTGCTTTTGGTCCGGGGTGAGTGGTGGTCGGGGGGCCGGGAACGGGGGTTGGCCGCAGTTGCTCCGGCCGAGGAGGCAGAGGGTGGTGGATGGCGGGTCGGTCGGGCGGGGGGAAGGGTGTGGGCGCGCAGGTGTGGTGGGTTTCGGGACGGTGGCCTCGTTCGGGGTGGGGATGGTCGGTGGGGCGGGTTTCGTGGGAGGGGTCGGCGCCCACGTGGGGGTGGCGAGGATTTCGGTGAGGGGTCGGCGTAGGACGTTGCCGACGACGAGTCGGCGGTGGCTCGGGCCGGTTGCGACGTCGCCATTGGCCAGGATGGTGGGGGAAGTCGGCGACTGTGTGAGGGAGTTGGTTGTCTCGGGCGGGGCTTGGAGTCGGTCGATGTCGATGCGGTCCGGGCGGATGCCGAGGAGGAGGAGTTCGGCTCGGGCGGCGCCGATGCGTTGGTCGGGGATTGTTTCCACGATGTCGACCCGCAGGGGGATGTGCAGTCCGAGTGCGGTGGCGATGTTGGTTCGGGTGCGGAGGTGGCTGCCGGGGTGATGGGTGATGGCCTCGTGTTGAACGGGGTCGTCGGAGTACCACCGGGTGGCGAGGCGGACGCGTTCGTGGGTGAACAGGGTCCATTGGCAGCGGTTGATGTGGACGAGGTCGGTGACGACCTCGATGTCCAGGCGGGCGCGGATCGCGTGGCACAGGATTTCGCCGAAGGCGGGATGGGTGGTGGGCTCGCCACCGGCGAAGCGCACTGATTCGGCCCCGAGTTCGGTCGCTTCGGTGAGGAGTCGGCACCAGGAATCCGGGGGCGTGGTGGGCGAGTGGCCGGCCGGGCACGGGGGCCGGCACGGGTTGGTGAGTTCGAGTGCGATGTGCGTGATGTGGTGCATGGGTGACTGCCGTGCGGCGGTGATGATCAAGGGGGATGGCTCCGAGCGGGGCGGTCTGCTGGTTCGGTTCAGGACCCGAGGGTTTGGGCTGCCGCTCTGATCGCGCTGCGGACGTCGCGCAGCGTGCAGGAGGGCTGTTCGTGATCCACGGGCGCGACGAGCCAGATGAGGGCGTCGGTGCTTCGGGTGTTCGGGTGCGGGATGGTGATCCAGCAGCCTCGGCCGTGGTGGCGTGGGCCGGATCTTTGTTCGCGGGGCGGCAGCGTGTGGGTGGGTTCGGGCGGGATCAGGAAGCCGATACGGCGGTAGCGGCGGTCCAGGATGATCGGGCCCGGGGTGACCTGTCGGGTGCGCAGGACGTCGAGGGTGGCCCGGCCGAGGGATTCGCCCACCTCGATGACGTCGAACGTCTCGCCGGCGGCGACCAGGTAGGGGGCGTGGGGGTTGCGGTTCGGGAATGCGTGGGGCTCCACCCGGACGGGTTTCAGTAGTGGGCTCATGACGAA
Source organism: Embleya sp. NPDC005971 (assembly GCF_040629175.1). Taxonomy (NCBI): domain Bacteria; kingdom Bacillati; phylum Actinomycetota; class Actinomycetes; order Kitasatosporales; family Streptomycetaceae; genus Embleya; species Embleya sp. NPDC005971. Next base: position 11,520 of record NZ_JBEXUX010000084.1, read on the forward strand.
CTGCCTTTGTTCATTGTTGAGTTGCTGTTCTTGAGGGCTGCCCTTCTCCCGCTGTGACGGGAGTGAGCCCGGCCCCGGGACGTGCGTGTGCCGCGCATGGGTGATGCGAGACGGCGTTGTGGGTCGGGGTGGACGCCCGTTGTCAGAAGAGTCCGGCCTGTGTTGGTTGTGGGCGGCGGCGGGCGGGTGCTTCGCCGACCTGGATCCAGGCGGACACGAGCTTGCCGGTGGGCGTGCGGGTCCAGGTGAATCCGGCTGCGTCGAGGCAGACCATGGCCAGTCCGCGGCCGTGTTGTGCGTCCGGGGGGATGTCCGCCAGGTTGGACAGGGGTGGGCAGGGTGAGGGGTGGTAGTCCCAGACGGCGATGTCGAGCCGCCCGCCGCTCAGGGTCAGGACAAGCGTGAACTCCGCCCGGACGGCATGCCCTTTGGCGTGCCGCACCGCGTTGGTGGCCAACTCGCTGGCTATGAGCCGTGCCGAGTCGACGATCGGCGAGGGGAACCCGAGGTCGACACAGAAGCTCCGTACGCAGTCGCGCACATGCTTCACTGACGTGGCCGAGATGGGGAAATCCTGTTTGAGGGTGCTTGAAGGCATGGCAGCTCCCGAATGTTGCCGCGGGATATAGCGACTTGCTTCGCTCCGCGTAGAGACGCGTACTGCTGGACGACAGTGGCGGCAAGAGGCCGTACGCGGCCTCCCGTAGGTGGGGAGGCGGCGCCTGGGCGTGTAGCCGCACGCATCACGACCACTTGCAGCAATCAAGCGATTGCTGTTCGTGTCTTGAGTGCTACCTTCCTCGCTCCCATGCAAGTCGTCAAGTTGTATGGGATTTCTGCAAGTGATCACCCTGCGGTCGGTGTCAGGGAGCAGACTGTGTGCGAAGGAGGTGTGATGATCGCTGAGGAGTCGCAGCGTGAACTCGCGAGACTGCTGAGGTGCTTGCGTGAAGCGACGCAGATGACGATGCGCTCGGCCGGAGCCCGGATCGGCATGTCCGAGTCCACGATGAGCCGCGCCGAAACGGCGAAGCGCACGCTGGAGCTTGACGAGGTGGAAGCCCTCCTCGCTCTCTATGGAGCAAGTCCTGAGGACAGGGAGACGGCGCTCGCGCTGCTCGCGTCCTCGGAGCGGGACGTCTTGGCGTGGCTGGAGCCATACGCGGGGAGAATGACTGAGGAGTACGCCGAATACGCTCGTCTCGAGTCGCTTGCGACCGGTATCACCGAATACAGTCCGATGGTGATTCCGGGTCTGGCGCAGACCGAAAAGTACGCCCGCGCCGTAACCGAAAGCACGTCCGGGTTCGGAGACGAACTGGTTGAGATGCTTGTCGAGATCCGCATGCGTCGCCAGCAGCGACTCGCTGAGGAGCCGTCGCCGACGGTGCTGTGGATCATCACTGAAGCATGCTTGCGCATCGACGTCGGAGGCCCGTACGTCATGCAAGGACAGCTTCGAAATCTCGTTGATCTCGCGGAGCGACCCATCATCACCGCTTGCGTGGTCCCCTTCACTACGGCTGTACGGGCGGCAATCCAAAGTGGATTCGCGCTGTTCGACTACTCGGGTGCACGTGATCGAAGCGTCGTCTGCGACAGCAGCTCCGTAGCCTCGGCGGTCGCTACCGAAGAGGCAGCGTATGTGAACCGAGCACGTGGCCTCATCCGACGATTGCTGCATGCGGGCCTTGACGAGCAAAACTCAATCGAAATGATCGAGGATTATAAATCATGGTGGTCAAAACGTTGAAAATACGGTCGCAGACCTTGTCTTGGCGAAAGTCATCGCGAAGCACTCAGGATCATGCTTGCGTCGAGGCTGCCGCCGATGCAGCCGCGGCCTTCGCGCGTGACTCGAAGCTTGCCGAAAGTCCCGAGTTGGCCTTCGAGCACAGCTCCTGGGAGTTCTTCCTCAGCGCGATGAAGTAGTTCCGGAGTGCGGCGAGGTCCCTCCTTCGGGAGGGGCTTCCCGCTTCACGCAATTGCACGACCTCGGTTGAGTCGGTGCAGCCCAAGGCAGTTGCCGAAGGTGGCGTTTCGGATCAACGCGCGTGACCTTTGAACGAGTGGATTCGGTGTATGCGTCGCCTCGTCCAGCGCTTGAGTCATGCACCTCCGAACGTCGAGGATTCATCTGAAGGCATCGATGAATACACCGGAGGGAACATGATCGAGAACACCGGTTGTCTGAGTGGCGCAAGTCCTCGTACAGCCAGAGCGACGGTTCGTGTCTTGAAGTTTGCCCGCTGGCGGCTGATGTCGCGGCCAGGGACTCCAAGTTGGCCGAAAGCCCGGTGATTTCCTTCGGCCGACGACAGTGGACCGACTTCGTGCGCTCGGTGACGCGAGTGGCGTGACGCAGTTCTCTCCGGAGTAGGCCGAAAGTCCTCTGGGCTCCGGAGGCACGGGTGTGGGTTGCCCTGGGGGGCGCTTCGGTCTTGGCGGCTGTGGGAGGTCGGGTGCGTCGGCGCCGTGCACGCGGCGAACGCAGCGAGAGAGCAGGTCCGTTCGGGCTATCCGGTTCTCGGCGAGGCGCTTACTCGGCCGGCTCGTTCGGCCGTCGTCTGATGGTTGCGGGAGCGATCTCGTTCTCCGGGTGGCCGATGTGGCCGATCTCCTCGGCCGGGTACGGGGTTTCCCTGCTCTCGTTTCCGAGTTTGCGGAAGAAGTCCGCCATCAGAACGGTGAGCGGCGCATCGCGGGTGAGGATTGCCGTGGCCACCTTCGGGGCCCCCGTGGGGCGTTCGCCTTCGGCGTATGCGCGCACCTGGGCCTCGCGCTTGTCTCGGTCGTGTCCGTACAGGGCGGTGACCAGCCAGTTCACCAGGTATGAGGTGGTGTAACAGCGGTCGTAGGTCTGATGCCGGTCGAAGAAGTCGACCTCGTCGCCCGACAGTTCGAACCGAGAGGAGAGCGCAAGGCCGTAGTCCGTGAAGAACAGGCGCCGGCCGTCGGTCAGGATGTTCTCGAAGTGGGCGTCGAAGTGCAGGAGGCCGCGGCTGTTCATGAACGAGGTTCCGGCCTTCAGTTCCCGCTCCACCATCGTGCAGGCCCGGTCGGCGGTCCCGCCGCCGATGTCCAGTTGCCGGCCCAGCCACTGGTGCAGGTTCCGGGGGATGTACTCCAGAAACAGTGCGACGCTCGCCGACGAGTCTCGGAGGGCCTCGATGCGGTGGCGCACCTGCGACCCACCGCCCCAATAGGCGACCGCCCCTTCGACGTCCGCCAGTTCCTCGGGCAGCGGGGTCGAGTCCGGCAGTACCCGCCAGTGGTACAGCAGCGGAAAGCCCTCGTATTCGCCCGCGAGCGCCCAGTTCGTCGTCATGGTGTGTGTGGCGAGTTCCCGCCAGACGCCGAAGCCCGGGCCGCCGATGCCGTACTGACAAAAGACCGGCAATCCGAACACGTTCGCCGTGGACCGCACGCCGTCCGGTTCCCGCTCCGGATCGGTGAGGGGCACCCGCTTCACGAAGACCGGGGTTCCGTCGATCCCCAGCAGCGCCGACTTGCCGCCGATACCGCAACCGAGCGGCTGGGCCGACTCCACAAGGCTGCCCAGGGTGTGGTCATCGCACCGGGCCAGGGCCGTGGAGACGGCGTTGTGGGCGGCCAGACGTACATCGCGCGACATTTCGAGGGATTTCACCGCTGCCTCCGTCCGGGACCAACGAAGCCACCACGCTGTCTCACGGAAGGTGGTCCGTCCAGCTCGGTGTCTCGGGCGAAGGCGGTCGGCGCGGCCGGGTCCTGCTGGTCTGGCCGGGGGTGCCGGCCGCGCTCGCGGTGGGTGCCGCGCAGGCGTCGGGGCTCGGACGAGGGGTTCTCGATGCCCGGGGACCGAGTCGCAGAAGGCGTTCGATCTCATGGAGGAGCGATTTCCCGGAACGGCCGCGGACGGCGCCACCCCCCCCGGGTCGTATTCGTCGCCCCAGGCGGGCAAAAGGTGGCCACCGGCGACCTGCGCAAGGCCGTCGACAACGCGGTGGGTCGCTGCATGACGGACCGCAAGTGGCCGCTGTCGCAGACCCGTTCGAGTCGAAGGCGATCAGCAAGGAAGGTTCGGCCGCATACGCGACCGTCACCTACGAGGTGGAGCCTGGAGACCGCCGACGTCGCCGACGCCATTCGCGCGGCGGTGGACAGGGCGGCCGAGCAGGTGCGAGTGCCGGGCCTGACGGTGGAAACCGGCGGGTCGGCGATGGACGACGGCGGCGGGCCCGGCGGGGTCGCGGAGATCGTCGGTCCCTCGGCGCCGGCGGTCGGGCGGCGGTGGGCCGTGGTGCGGTCGGGCACCCGAATCCGGGAGGCACGGTCACCGATGCATGGTCGCCGAGCCGGACGGAGGTGACCACTCCCGGCTGGTACACCACATGTACCCGGCCGGCGTGCCGCGCCGGGGTTCCGCCCGCGCCCGCTCCCGCTCCCGAGCGGGCCGCCCGTGGACCGTCGCCAGTGTTCCGCCGCACGGACGAGGGCGACCCCCGCGGTGCGGGAGTCGCCCTCGTCCGGGGATCGGGGGCGTCAGCCCTTGTCGAGCACGTCCGCGGCGATCAGGTCCTCCAGGTAGCGGTCGTCCCACCAGTTGAGCTGGAGCGACTTGGCCCGGCGGAAGTAGAGCTGTACGTCGCACTCCAGGGTGAAGCCCATGCCGCCGTGCACGTGCACCGCCAGGTCGGTGACCTCGCGGTAGGTGCGCGCCGCGAAGAGCTTGGCCATCGGGGCCAGGCGCGCGGTGTCGCGGCCCTTGTCCCGGGACCAGGCGGCCTCCCAGACCAGCGTCTCGGCGCCGTCCACGGCGGTCGAGGCGTCGGCCAGGTTGTGTGCGATCGCCTGGAACGCGCCGAGCGGCTTGTCGAACTGCTTGCGGTGCTTGGCGTATTCGACGGTGATCTCCAGGGCGCGCTTGGCGCCGCCCACGGCCTGGGCCGCGAGCAGGATCAGGCCGTCGTGCAGCACGTCCGACCAGACCGGCCAGCCGGCACCGGCCGTGCCGACCAATTCGCCGCGCACGTCCGCCAGGTCGACCCGGTACTGGGTGTCCGAGGCGATCGTGGTCTGCTGGGTCAGGGTGACCCCGGCCGCCTTCGGGTCGACCAGGAACAGCGAGACGCCCTGGGCCGGATCGCCCGGGGTGCCCGCGGTGCCGGTCCGGGCGAGCACGAGCAGCACGTCGGCCGCCGCCGCGTACGCGACGTGCCGCTTGGTGCCGGACAGCAGGTATCCGTCACCGTCCGCGCGGGCCGCCAGCGCGACGCCCTTGCCGCTGTAGCCTCGGTCCGGCTCCAGCCACGCCACGCTCGCGATGGTGGTGCCGGCGGCGATGCCGGGCAGGTACTGCTGCCGCTGGTCGTCGGATGCGGCCGCGGCGAGTACGCCGCCGACCAGCACCGAGCTGACGAAGTGCGGAGTCGGCGCGAGCGAACGGCCGAACTCCTCGTAGACCACGGCCGCGTCGAGCGTGGTCATCTCCGACCCGCCCCACTTCTCGGGCAGCGTCAGGCCGGTCAGACCGGACTCGCCGAGCTTCTTCCAGAAGTCCTTGGGGTACCCGACCGGGTCGTTCTCCAGCTCGCGAACGACGGAGAGGTCGGCGTGCCGGGCCGTCAGGCCGCGCACGGTCTCCCGGAGGATGTCCTGTTCCTGGGTGAAATCGAGGTCCATCGCGCGTCTCCTCTAGGGCTTCCAGCGCTCGCCGCGCCGGTCCCACGGGTTGTCGTCGGGGGTGGTGGGCAACGCGATTCGCGCGGTGGCCGTGGTGCGGGCCGCGCCGTCCACGGTCAGCGAGATCTCGGCGCGGACCCAGCCGCAACCGGCCTCGTCCACCGAGACGTCGTCCACCGTGCCGGTGAGCAGCATGTGGTCGCCCGGGAAGACCGGCTTGGTCATCCGGAACACCATCCGGCCGATCCGACCCTTGGGGCCGGTCCAGTCGTTGAGGTAGCGCTCGAACCAGGCGGCCTGGTTCGGGGTGTTCAGGAAGATGTCCTGCACGCCCTGGCGCTCGACCGCGAACTTGTAGTCGTGGTGCATCGGCCGCCAGTCGCGGCTGGCCAGCGCACCCAGGATGACCGTGGTCGCGGTCACGTCCACGCCGAACGTGGGCAGCGCGTCGCCCTTGGCCAACTGATCGAGGGTCAGGTCGCTCATCCGGTGGCCTCCCGCCGGTAGCCGTAGCCCGTGTAGGACTCGGTGCCCAACAGGGCGCCGTCCTGGTTGTGGTACTCGACGTCGATCACCCAGAAGCGGCCGATCCCGAGCTTGGTGCGCTTTTCCGGGCTCACCGACTTCAGCACCTGACGCGACGTCACGATGTCGCCCAGGCGCACCGGTTCGTAGAACACGTTGGTGTTGTCGGTCATGATCGCCTCGGGCAGTTCGAAGCGGATCTTGAGGTCGAAGTGCACCTGGAGGGAGAGTTGCTCGCCCTCCGCGCCGGGCGCCCAGTAGTGCGGGCGGGCCCAGGCGGACAGCAGGCTCAGCGGGGCGATCGCACCGCCGGTGAGTTCCTCGGCGACGGCCGCGTCCCAGAACAGCGGGTTGCCGTTCTGCACCGACGCGCACGAGGTCCAGATGTAGCCGCGTTCGGCGGGGAAGTCACCCCGCTTCTCGTACTGGACCTTGCCGATCAGCGCCGCCACGTCCTCGGGCAGCGTGGTGTCTTGTGCCGTCATGCGACCACTCCTGAAGCGCGAAGCTCGGCGATGCGGTGCGGGCCCAGCCCGGCCGCGGCGAGCAGCTCGTCGGTGTCGGTGATCCCGGATTCCCGGACCGGGTACGGGTCCGCGGGCGCCTGCTGGCCGGCCAGGACCGGGCCCACCTGGCGGAACTCGCCCTGGACCGGGTGCTCGGCGGTGGTGAACGCGCCGCGGGCCAGGAACTGCGGGTCCTCCAGCAGCTCCGGTACGGACAACACCGCCGACACGCAGGTGTCGGCGGGGGCCAGCTCGGCCACCCAGTCGTCCCGGTCCCGGGTGGCGAAGGCCGCCGCCAGATCGGCCCGGATCGCGTCCTGGGCGTCGTCGTCGAGCTGACGCGGGGCCCACTTGTCCAGCCCGGTCAGCCGGCACAGGTTCGCCCAGAAGCGGCCCTCGATCGCGGCCACCGCCAGCCACTTGCCATCGCGGGCGCGATAGGTGTCGTAGCACGCGTAACGGCCGGTCAGGATGCCGTGCCGGGGCTCCGGTTCGACACCGGTGGCCAGGTATTCGTCCACGCCCAGCGCCATCAGCGCGAGCATGCCGTCGGCCACCGAGACGTCCAGCCGGGCGCCCTCGCCGGTGCGCTGCCGACGGAAGAGCGCGCCCATGATCGCGATCACCGCGTGCATGCCGCCGCCCGCGCTGTCCGCCACGGTCGCGCCCGGGATCGGCGGGCCGCCGTCGGTGCCGGGGCCCGACATGTGCAGGAAGCCGCCCACGCCCAGGTAGTTCAGGTCGTGTCCGGCCTGCTGGGCGTGCGGGCCGTCCTGGCCGAAGCCGGACGTCGAGCAGTAGACGATGCGTGGATTGCGCGCCGCGACCGCCTCCGGACCGATGCCCAGCCGGTCCACCACACCCGGACGGAAGCTCTCGATCACCACGTCGGCGCCCTCGACCAGGGTCAGGAACGCCTCGCGGCCCTCGGGCGCCTTCATGTCGACCAGCACGCGCTTCATCCGCCGATGCGCGCTGTACGAGTAGTAGGGCGGCGCGATCTGCACGCCGCTCTTGGCCGGGACCGGGCCGACCTTGATCACCTCGGCCCCGTAGTCCGCCAACCAGCGCGAGGCGCGGGCGGCGGGGCCCACGCTCGCGAGGTCCAACACCGTGACGCCTTCCAGGAACTCTCCGGACATGACCGCGGCCCCGTCAGAAGTTCTTGGGAAGGCCGAGACCGCGGCGGGCGATGATGTTCTTCTGCACCTCGGAGGTGCCGCCGCCGATGGTGTCGAGCACGGTGTAGCGGTAGGTCGAGTCGGCGCGACCGGTCATCGGTGCGTCCTCGGTGCCCACCCGCAACTGGGTGCCCGGCGAGGCGATGTCCATCGACGCGTTCGCGAGCCGCTTGGACAGCTCGGTGGCGTACAGCTTGTAGCCGGACGCCTCGACCGTGGGCGGTTTCCCGCCACCTGCGGCGGCGGCCACCACGCGCAGTCCGAGCAGGCGGGCGACGGCGGCCTCGGTGACCAGCGTGGCAAGCTGCTTGCGCACGATCGGGTCCTCGCGCAGCGGCTCGTCGTCGCGGGTGGCCTCCTTGACGTACTCGGTGAGCACGTTCAGGCGCTGCTGGATCGGGGCGAACGAGAACATCGTGAAGCGTTCCAGGTCCAGTGCCTGGGAGATGTACTGGAAGCCCTTGTTCAGCTCGCCGACCACGTATTCGTCGGAGACCCACACGTCGTCGAAGAAGACGTCGTTGGTGCGCTCGTCGCCCATCGTCCAGATGCCCCGGACGGTGATGCCCGGGTGGTCCATCGGCACCAGGAACAGCGTGATGCCGTGGTGCTTGGGCGCGTCGGGGTCGGTGCGCGCGCCGACCCAGTACCACTCGGCGAAGTGCGCCGACGTGGTCCAGGTCTTCTGGCCGTTGAGTCGCCAGCCCTCGCCGTCGCGGACCGCGCGCAGCTTCATCGAGGCGGCGTCGGAGCCGGCTTCCGGCTCGCTGTAGCCGACCGCGAACTCGACCTCGTTGTTCAGGATCTTGGGCAGGAACTCGGCCTTGAGCTTGTCGCTGCCGTGCGCGAGCAGGGTCTTGCCGATGATGCCGACGCCCTTGCCGATCTGCGGTCCACCGCGGCCGGCCAAGGCTTCGTTGAGCAGGTATTCGTAGACCCCGTCGCCGTCCTGGCCGCCCCATTCCTCGGGCCAGGTGATGCCGAGCCAGCCTTGGTCGGCCATCTTGCGCATGTATGCGCGGCGTGCGGGGGTGTCGACGACCTGGGCCATGTTCTCCCGGGTGACATCGAACACTTCGGAGTCGGGATTGGCGTCGAGAAACCGCTCGACCGTCTCGCTGAACGCGGTCTGGTCGGGGGAGAAGTCGAAGTCCACGGGTCGCCTTTCGGGGCGCGCCCATGCCGGCAGCCTCACCTGTGTACGTGCAGGTGAGGCAGCCGGCACAGAACCTGACGGATAGTCAGATCAAAGTAACACCGGCCTGGGTTCATTTCGAGTGGCGGTCGGCAATAGATGGTGTGGGCCCCGTCTCGCCCACGCTCGCCCCGGCGTGTGCGCCGGGCGTGGCCGGGGCGCGGCCGACGGATCGGTTTGGGACAAGTCCGGAAAAGTTACGGCGCGTCCGCGATCGACCACCTATCGTGGGTGGACATGAGCGGAAATGCTTGTCCGCAATGTGGCCGGGAACACCCGTGGTGCGACGCCGAATGGTCGGCGTCCGAACTGCACGACGTCGAGTGGTCGGCGTTCGCGCACAACGATCCGGACCCTCCCCACCCGCCGGATCCGGTCGGTGAGGACACCGAGGGCCCGCCGTACCGGGTCGGCGAACTGCTGCCGGACATCCTCGATTTCCTCGCGAGCGGCAGTCGTGGGCCGGATCGGGCCGGCGCGCGCGAAAGCCCGGGTCGGTCCCTGCGAGGACTGATACCCGGGCCCAGGCGCCGCTTTTGACGAGGCGGTGTCGCGGTCAGGCGCGTTGCGAACTGACCGAAACGACCTCGCCGGTCATGTACGAGGAGTAGTCCGACGCGAGGAAGACCATCACGTTGGCGACCTCCCACGGCTCGGCCGCGCGCCCGAACGCCTCGCGCGAGGACAGCTCGTCGAGCAGTTCCTCGGAGGACGCCTTGGCCAGGAACGCGTGCATCGCGATGCTCGGCGCGACCGCGTTGACCCGCACGCCGAACTCGGCCGCCTCCACGGCGGAGCAGCGGGTCAGCGCCATCACGCCGGCCTTGGCCGCCGCGTAGTGCGCCTGGCCCTTCTGCGCCCGCCAGCCCAGCACCGAGGCGTTGTTGACGATCACGCCCTTGCCGCGCGGCTGCATGTGCCGCAGCGCCGCCCGGGTGCAGCGGAAGGTGCCGTTCAGGGTCACGTTCATGACCAGGTCCCACTGCGCGTCGGTCATGTCGACCAGGTCGGCCTCGCCGCCGAGCCCGGCGTTGTTGATCAGCACGTCGATGCCGCCGAGTTCGCGCGCGGCCGTGTCGATCAGGTTCTGCACGTCCTCCTCGACGGTGACGTCGCACGGGACGGCCAGTGGCCGCGACCCGATCAGCTTGGCGAGTTCGTCGGCGGCCTCGCCCAGTCGGCGCTCGTGCTTGTCGCTGATCGCGATCACGGCGCCCTCCTCGGCGGCGCGCTTGGCCGCCGCGAAGCCGATCCCGGTGCCCGCCGCGGCGGTGATCAGCACGGTCTTGCCGGCCAGCAGGCCGTGGCCCTCGACGTAGGTGGGGGCGGGGGTGGGGCTCACTTGGCGTCTCCTCGCGGTTCACGGGGCATGCCGAGAACACGCTCGGCGATGATGTTGCGCTGTACCTCGTTCGACCCGCCGTAGATGGTGTCCGACTTGGTGAACAGGAACAGGCGCTGTGCGGCGGACAGTTCGTACGGGGCCTCGGCGGCCAGCGTGGCCTCGGCGCCGGCCACGTCCATCGCGAGCGTGCCCAGGCGCTGATGCCAACCCGCCCACACCAGCTTGGCCACCGACGCGGCGCCGGGGTCGGGCGAGCCGAGCGTGCGCAGCGCGTTGCAGCGCAGCACCTTCAGGTCGATCCAGCTCTGCAGCAGTCGATCGCGCAGGGCCGGGTCCTCGATCGCGCCGTTGGCCTTGGCCTCGGCGACCACCCGGTCCAACTCGATCTCGAAGCCGATCTGCTGGGCCAGCGTGGACACCCCGCGCTCGAACGCGAGCAGGCCCATCGCCACACCCCAGCCCGCGCCGATCTCGCCGACCACGTGCTCGGCGCCGGCCCGGGCGTTGTCGAAGAACACCTCGTTGAACTCGCTGGTGCCGGTGAGCTGGACGATCGGACGGACCTCGATGCCGGGCTGGTCCATCGGCGCGAGCAGGAAGGTGATGCCCTTGTGTCGCTGCGACGCGGGGTCGGTGCGGGCCAGCACGAAGCACCAGTTCGCCTCGTGTGCGAGCGAGGTCCACACCTTCTGGCCGCTGATCAGCCAGTCGCCGGTCTGCGGGTCCACCGTCGCGGTGGTGCGCAGGTTGGCCAGGTCGGAACCGGCGCCCGGCTCGGAGTAGCCCTGGCACCACAGTTCCTCGCCGCGCGCGATGGCGGGCAGGAAGCGGGCCTTCTGCTCGTCGGTGCCGAACGCGAGCACGGTCGGGCCGAGCAGGTTCTCGCCCATGTGGTTGACCCGGCCGGGAGCCTGGGCGCGGGCGTACTCCTCGCCGAAGATCACCTGCTGCATCAGGGACGCCTCGCGGCCCCCGTACCGCTTGGGCCAGTCCAGGCCGATCCAGCCGCCCTCGCCCAGCCGCAGTTCCCAGGCCCGACGGATCTCGAAGTGCTCGTGCTCGCTGCCGGGACCGCCGGTACCGACGGCCGCGGCGAACTCACCGGAGAGGTTCTCCCGGAGCCATTCGCGGACCTCGGCCCGGAACTCCTCGTCCTCGGCGCTGTACCGGAAATCCACAGCGTGTCCAATCTCGTCTTCCGAGCTCGTCCCGCGAGCGCGTCCTTGCGAGGGTCGGCGGCCACGCGCGCGGGATCGGCGACCGCCCGTCCCGCGCGCGTGGTGCGTGCACCGAGGGCTACGTCAGTTGCCGGCGGCGGCAGCGGCCTCGGCGGCCTTCTTCTTCGCCGCGGCGGCCGCGTACTCCTTGAGCTGGGCGAGCACCGGCATCGGGTCCTGGCCGATCTGGGTCGGCAGCTTCTCGGCGATCTCCTCGGCCGTCCAGCGGTCGGCCGCGTACATCGTCTTGATCTCGTGCGGCTGGTCCCACAGTGCGATCTTGGGGCCGGCCGTCGTGTAGACCTGCCCGGTGATGTTCTTGGCGTGGTCGGAGAGCAGGAAGACCACCAGCTCGGCGACGTCCTCGGGGTCGCCGATCTCCTTGAGCGTCTGCGGGACGCCTTCGGACATCCGGGTCCGGGCCACCGGCGCGACGCAGTTGGCGTTGACGCCGTACTTGTTCAGGCCCAGCGCGGCGGAGCGCACGAACGAGACGATGCCGCCCTTGGCCGCGGCGTAGTTCGCCTGGGCGACCGAGCCGAGCGCGTACACGCCGGAGGTGAAGCCGACGATCGAGCCGAAGCCCTGGGTCTTCATCACCTTGGACGCGGCCTGCACGACGGTGAAGGTGCCCTTGAGGTGGGTCGCGATGACGCTGTCCCACTCGTCCTCGGTCATGTTGAACAACATGCGCTCGCGCAGGTTGCCCGCGACGGTGACGACACCGTCGATCCGGCCCCACTTCTCGACGCCGGCGTTCACGATGCGGGCGCCGCCCTCCATCGTGGCCACGGAGTCGGCGACCGCGACGGCCTCGCCGCCGAGCGCCTCGATCTCCTTCACCACGGCGTCGGCGACCTCGCTGGTCGGCTCGCTGCCGTCCATCGCGACGCCGTAGTCGTTGACGACCACCTTGGCGCCGTGCGCGGCGGCGGCGAGGGCGACGGCGCGGCCGATACCCCGGCCCGCGCCGGTGACCGCGATTACCTTGCCCGTGAGGAAGTCACCCATGTGTTGTCCGCTCCTTGTCGGTGGCCTCGTCGGTAGGCCCCGGAAATCGAGGGCCGAGGCCCAGGTCGGGTCGGTCGTGGCGCACTCCGCGCTCCGCGCTCGACGTGGTGTGTCGCGCTTCGTGCGGGCGTACGCAGGCTTCACAGCCCTGCGGACGCAAGGTGCGCGGTCTGTGAGAACGCCCTCTCGACATTATCTGACGATCCGTTAGTTTTCCTGGGTAGAGTGCCGCAGCACACAGCACGCACACCCACTTGACAGCGTGGTCCTCGGCTTCCGAGAGTGCGCCTGTCGGTATTCGTGCTCATCGGCACGTGTCACCACCGCCTGGAGGAGGCCCCCCTATGTCGCTGCCCCCCGAGTTCCATGAACTGGCCGCACGCGTGAACAACTGGGGCCGGTGGGGCCAGGAGGACGAGATCGGGACGGTCAACCTGATCACGGCCGACGTGGTCAAGGCCGCGGCGGGCTGCGTACGCACCGGCAAGCGCTTCTCGCTGGCCGTGGAACTGCGCGAGGACGGCATCCAGAACGGGATGATCCCGGGCCGGGACAACCCCAAGCGCACCACGTTCCTGGTCAACCACGAGGTCTTCGGCCCCGGCACGGTGGCCACCAGCGACGACTCGGTGGTGATGGGCATCCAGGCGGGCACGCACTGGGACGGGCTGACCCACGCGACCTACGACGACCGGCTGTACAACGGCCACTCGGCCAAGGAGACGGTGACCGCCGAGGACGGCGCGCGCAAGCTGGGCATCCACAACGTGAAGACGCTGGTCTCGCGCGGGGTGCTGCTGGACGTGGCGCGGGCCAAGGGCGTGGACATCCTGCCGCCGGAGTACGCGGTCACGCCCGCCGACCTGGAGGCGGCCGAGGAGTTCGGCAACGTGAAGGTCCGCGCGGGCGACATCGTGTTGGTGCGGACCGGGCAGATCCGGCAGTACTTCGCGGGCGAGAAGGACATGTACTTCTACGGCCCGGGCCTGTCGGTGCGCACGCCCGAGTGGTTCCACGCACGCGATGTCGCGGCGGTGGCCAACGACACCGTGACGTTCGAGGTCTTCCCGCCGGAGATCGAGGACTGCTTCATGGCGGTGCACGCGCTGCACCTGGTGGAGATGGGCATGCTCCAGGGGCAGAACTGGAACCTGGAGGAGCTGTCCGAGGACTGCGCGGCGGACGGCGTGTACGAGTTCTTCCTGGAAGCCTCGCCGGAGCCCTTCGTGGGCGGCGTCGGCACGCCGGTGAACCCGGTGGCGATCAAGTAGTTCGCGTCGGCACGCGGGTCGGGCGCGGCCCGGGAACACGCGTAGACCGCACGACATGCGGCCCCGGACAGGATCGCCCTGTCCCGGGGCCCGCGTGCGCTCCGGGCACCGCGACGAGGCCCGGAACGACGGCGGTCCCACATCGTCGAGGAACCCCGGGCCACTGCCCGCGTGCCTCGTCGTCCCCTCGCGAACGACCGCCACACTCAGGGTGATCAGTGTCGGACGAGGCGTCAACACCTTGCGCCCAATGATTTGGCCGTCCTGATCACGATTCGTCTCCCTGGCAGCCTCGGCGCCTGGGTGATGCCCTCGATATACACTTGAGTATATGGACGAGCCCTGGGTGATCGAGATCGAGCCGGAGGTGCGGCGTTGGCTGTGCACCCTGTCCGACCGCGACTACCTCCAAGCCGAGCACGCTGCCGAACGCTTGTCGGCGGCCCCCACGACCCTCGGGGAGCCCTTCGCCCGCCACCTTGGCGACGGACTCCGCGAGTTGCGTTTCATCCTGGGCCACGACGGCAACGCCATACGTCTGACGTATTGGCTTGCGCCCGGCCGACGCATCGTCCTGTTGACCGTATTCCGCAAGACGCGAATGCGTGAAGACGGTGAGGTCGATCGAGCAAGGTCCGCGCGGAAGACCTGCGAGGCCGAGCACGAGCGTGCACACCAGGAGTTCACTCGGGACATCACGAAAGGAGAATTCTCATGAGTCACGCCCGATGGAAGCTCGCTCGTGATCGCAAGCTCGTGGCCGGCGAGGCCGAGTCGCCCGAGGTCGCGGCCATGCGTATGGAGATTCGCATGGCATTCGAGCTTGGGCAGGCGGTGTACGACCGGCGCACGGCATTGGGTATCTCGCAGACCGAGTTGGCCAAGCGAGCGAGCATGACCCAACCGCAGATCTCCAAGCTCGAACTGGGCGGCACCGTACCCACCCTTCCGCTGCTGGCCCGCCTCGCGAAGGCACTCGACGCGTCGCTGAACATCGCCTTGGACGGGGAGACTTCGGCGGTCGTTTTCACGCCGCGAGCAGCCTGAGTGGCTGGGACGCGATCTCTGGCGGAAGGTGTGGTCGCGAATCCGGCGGTGCCGGGTGCGGTGCTGCTTCGGGTTCTTTCGGCTGCCGGGCACGAGGAGCTGCGGCGGGGCTTTCGGGACGCGCCGGGGCTGCCTCGGGATGTGGTCGAGGTGCTGCTCGCGCACCCGGATCAGGTGATGCGGGCCGCCGTTGCCGCGAATCCGTATGTCGATGCCGAGCAGCGAGGGCGGCTGGTGCACGATCGGCGCAGGGTCGTGCTCGCCAATCTCTTCGGATTCCGGGCACATCCCGACGGCGAGCCGAAGCCGCTGCCGGACGCCGCCTATGAGGCGTTCTTCGCCGCGCGGCAATGGGCGAATGCGGCGCGCCAGGATCAACCGTACGACGAAATGACGCTGTTGGACGAGATGGGTCGTTGCCGGAGCATGCCGCATCGGTTGCGGCTGGGCCTCGCCCGGCATCCCCAGCCGGGGCTGCGCCGGTTCGCGGCACGGTTCGTGGGTGGGCTGTCGGCCGAGGATCGGGCCGCGCTCCTGGCCGACCCGGATCCGGACGTGCGTGCGGAGGCGCGGAAGGCTGCCGAGGACGACGTGTATGTCCACACCGAGATCGATTGGAATCCCGAGAACTGGGGCCACAGTTGGGTCTTCTCCGGTCGGCTCGTGGAACGGGGGACGATGGAGCGGGTGGTTCGTGGGGAGAATTGCCCCGATCACTACCGCAGCGCACTGGCCGGGAACCCGCACCTGCCGCCGGACCTGGTGGCCGTGCTGGCTCGGGACGAGGACCCGGACGTCCGGGACGCGGTCTCGCTCCGGCCGGAGCTGACGGAGGAGGAGCGGGCCGCGATCGACTATCGGGTGCCGGAGTTGACCGATCTCGATGAGGTCGCCTGGCATCCGTACCGGGCCGAGTCCCTCCCGGTCGCCGGCCACGCGCGGTCCGCGCACCCGGTTCTGCGGCGGTACGCGGCGTGTGCTCCCGGGGTGGCGGATGGGCTGCGGGATGTGCTGCTGGGCGATTCGGACCTGGGCGTACGGGTTCTGACGTGCCGTCATCAGGCCGGTGTGCCGAGCGGGGATCTGTTGCGCGCGTACCGGGAGTTCCGGGGTCGCAATCGGTGGCGGCTGACCTATCGGCCCGGGTTTCCCACGCATGGGCTCGCCCGGTTCGCGGATGACCCGGATCCGGCCATGCGCGAGTTGGTCGTGCTCGACCCGCAGGCGCCGGCCGCGGTGGTGGTCGGGCTGCTCGCCGATCCGGAGCGGTGTGTGCGGACCACGCTCGCGCGGCATCCGGCGGTGCCGGTGGATCGGCTGGTCGCGCTCTTGGACGACGCCGAACTCGGGCCGTACGCGGCGCGCAATCCGGCGCTGCCGGTCGAGGTGATGCACCGGATTCTGGACGTCGCCGGGGTGCCGCGCGGGGGGTGAAGTGGGCGCTGTGGCACGGCCGGTGAACCGTACGTGGATGCGACACGTGTGTGATCGACGGGCTGCTCAGAGGTCGTTTCGTGGTGTGACGAGAGGACTGTCACAACCGGCTGACTGCTCATCAGTTCCGGGCTAGAGTGCCGCGCGGGTACGCGTGCGCGCTTGAGCTCCGGAGCCGGTCCGGCCGGTAAGCCGTCGAGCGCCCCGGCTCGTCAGCCCATTTCCGATGGAGGAGGAACCGGTGAAGGGCGTTCTTTTCGATGGCAAGGAAGCCTCGGTCGTAGACGACCTCGAGGTGCGTGCACCCGGGGCCAACGAGGTCCTGGTGAAGATCGGCGCGGCCGGCCTGTGCCACAGCGACATCTCGGTGATCAACGGCACCATCCCCTTCCCGCCTCCGGTCGTGCTCGGGCACGAGGGCGCGGGCGTCGTGGAGGCCGTCGGCGAGCTGGTGACGCACGTCAAGCCCGGCGACCACGTGGCGCTGTCCACGCTGGCCTCGTGTGGCGCGTGCCGCGAGTGTGACCGCGGCCGGCCGACCATGTGCGCCAAGAGCTTCGGCCAGCTCAACCAGCCGTTCACCCGCGGCGGCAAGCCTGTCTACAACTTCGCGGGCCTGTCGGTCTTCGCGGAGAAGATCGTGGTCAAGGGTGTCCAGGCGGTCAAGATCCCCAAGGACATCCCGCTCGCGTCCGCCGCGCTGATCGGCTGCGGTGTGCTGACCGGCGTGGGTGCGGTGCTGAACCGGGCGAAGGTACAGCCCGGCGACACCGTCGCGGTGATCGGCACCGGCGGCATCGGCCTCAACGTGATCCAGGGCGCGAAGCTCGCGGGCGCGGTGCGGATCGTGGCCGTGGACGCGAACCCGGCCAAGGAGGCGGTGGCGCGCGAGTTCGGCGCGACCGACTTCGTCGACGCGCGCGCGGTCGAGGACTCGGTCAAGGCGGTCCAGGCCCTGGTGCCGGGCGGCGTGGACCACGCGTTCGAGTGCGTCGGGCACGTCAAGGTGATCCGCAACGCGATCGACATGCTCGGGCGGGCCGGCCAGGCGATCATCCTGGGTGTCGCGCCGTCGGACGCCGAGGCGGCCTTCCACGTGTCCTCGCTGTTCCTGGACAAGTCGATCATGGGCTGCCGATACGGCTCGTCGCGCCCGCAGTACGACATCGCGCGCTACGCCGACCTGTACCAAACGGGCGCTCTCAAGCTCGACGAACTGGTCACCCAGACCTACGCCTTGGACGACTTCCAGCACGCGGTCGAGGACGCCGAGGCGGGCAAGATCGCCCGAGGCGTCTTCGTCTTCTGAGCCCGAGTCCGGCCACGGCCCGCCTCGCGCTTCCAGAGGCGCGCCGTGTCGACACGTGCGACGCGGCCTTTGCCGCGTCGCGCGTGTGGCCGGCGGAGAGGTCGGATTGCGGTGGTTGTTTCAGCCTGATCACCCGTCTGGCAATCCTTCCGGGGACGTCGCCGACGCCCTCGGCGGCACGGATCCGGCGGACCTGCGTGCGATGCTCGGCGCAATCGAGGACGCATCGTCGGCGCCGCGCTCGAGACGTTCGCGGTCCTGTGCGTCGACGCCCCCACGAGCGCCGTTGCCCGCCGCGCCGGCGTCGGTGTAGCCACCCTGCCGGACAACCACGGGACGCCGCCCCGGTCGCCTTCCTCACGGTCCCGGTGGCCGTGGACGGGACCGACAACAAGGTTCGTCGATTTGCGGAACGTCACGGCTGGCGCCCGGAGTCGGGACCTACGACCGCCGCTACCGATACGCAGGTATGGAACACGACGGCCATGGTGCAGACCCTCGCTTCCGGAACCTTCCGTGTATGTCGACGCATTCAACTGAGGCTCACCTGCCACCTGTGGGCCAGGGAAGACCGCGTGAGTGTCCGGCTTCGACGCCCTTCGCAGACGCGATATTCCACGCTGCCGCGTCGCCCGTCATGAACCGTGCCGAGGTCGTGCAGAGAGCGAAGGAATTCACCCGCCGGGAGTTGCCTTCGGCGCAGAAGGGCTCTTCTCCGGCCGGCCACGAGGCATCGATCGCGTGGTGGCTACAGCAGGTGGTCGGCCTTGCCGGCTTTGATGTCGCGGATGAGGGTGCGGAGGGCGTCCAGGGTGTCGGTGACGTATTCGTCCTCGTGGCCGGCGACCGCGATGTAGCCGTTGCCGTCCGCGTCGGTGCCGAGGCGGAAGCAGTTGCCGGAGTCTTGGCAGAAGGGTTCGTCCCAGGTGATGTCGGACATGTGCTCTCCCTAGAGGTGCTGCATGAGCGAGCGGATCAGATCGCGGGTCCGAGGCTCCGTCAGTGCGATTCGTTCCAACTGGTCGAGTTGAAGGCTGAACTTGCGTAGTTGCGTGTTCGTGTGCAGGAACTCGGCGACGCCGGTGCGATCCAGTTGGATCGTGTCCAGGCTCGGCACGTGGCCGTGGGCATAGAGGAAGGACTGTCCGGAGCCGGGGAATGCTCCGGCCGAGAACGGGATCGCTCGGACGACGACGTTTTCCCGGGCCGCCATCTCCAGGATGTGTGCCAACTGTCGGCGCAGAACGGCGCGGCCTCCGACCTCGATGCGGAGCGCCGCTTCATGGACTATGGCCGTGTAGGTGGGAGCGCCCGGTCGGTCGAGCGCGCGGTGGCGCTGGATGCGGTGCGAGACCCGGGCCTCGAACTCCTCTTCGGGCAGCGGCGGAATGGCCGCCTCGAAGAGGGCGCGGGCAAACGGCTCAGTCTGAAACGGCCCGGGGATGTGCGCCAGGGTGGTCATGCGCAGCCTTTGGGCGAACCACTCCAGTTCGGCAATGTCGAGGAACGTCGGTGGCAGGAAGTTGCGGAACTCTTCCCACCAGCCCTTTGTGCGTTCTGCGGCCATGCCGGCTAGGACGTCGACCAACTCCCGGTCCGTACAGTCGTAGTGGTAGGCCATCCGGCGCACCCGTTCCGGACTGACGCCGTGCCGTCCTGCCTCGGTGCTCGTGATCACCGTTCGATTGGTCGCCAGGACCGCTGCGGCTTGCTCTGTCGACAGGCCGGCGCCCTCGCGCAGCTTGCGAAGTTCGGCCCCCAACCGTTGCTGACGGGCAGTCGGGTTACTCCTCGGCGCCACATGCACCCCCTGCGTACATGTGGCTCAGTCTGCCGCGCGCTGGGATCACGGTCCAACGGCCTCCGAGGATTTGGTGGCACATGTGCTCCCAAAGCTCTACTGTGAGTGTTGCACCAGCCACGCAAAGCGATGCCGGAAGTGCACCGCGCAAGCATGCCCGCCTGTTTCGGGACGGGGTGTTCGCGCTCGGGGAGGTAGGCCACCGACGCCGTGGGGTTGTGCCCAATTGCCCGCGTTGCCGAGGAGTTGACGCATGTTCGGACCTTCCTGTCCGGCCGAGAAACCCGTGCCTGCCGTTCCCGCCCTTCCGTGCCACTGGATCTTCCCCGCGCATCCCCGATCCGTCCGGCGGGCGCGGTATGCCGTGGCCGAGGCGCTGCCGTTCGATTGCCGGCCGCAACTTCGGGACGAACTGGTGTTGTTGACGTCGGAGCTCGTCACCAACGCCGTGCGACATGCGGTGGATGGGCAGGCCGGCGGCGATCCCTCGATCGAAGTCGCCTTCTGGACCGGCGACGGGCACCACTGGCTTGCCGTCTCCGACCCCGGAGCGGGGTGGCCCACGATCGCGGATCCCGATCCGTGGACCTGTGGTGGTCGCGGATTGTTGTTGGTGAACGAAGTGGCCGCAGTGTGGGCGGTGACCCCGCGTCCCGGGTGCGGCAAGGCGGTGGTCGTGGGGCTCGGGCTCGTGCGTTGAGCGGTCGCGCGGCTCGATTTCCGCTTGTCGCCGCTGTCAGCCTGTCTGGACCCGGCCTCCGCGGGCATCCGCATCCGGTGTGCGCGGGGACGGGCCGGTGACCTCCCAGGCTGCTTCGACCATTCGGAAGGTCTCGTCCACCGCTGCCTCCGGGGTGGCCGCCTCGCGGGACAGTGAATAGGCGTCGATCACGAATCTGGCGATCGTGCGGCAGGCCGTTGCGGACCGGGACAGGTCCGGATCGGTGGCGATGGCGGTTGCCAGCGACTCCGCGTGGCGCAGCCGCATCGACTCCTCGTACTCCCGCAGCGCGGGGGAGGTGACGATCATGTGCCAGATCGGGGCGGTGCCCTCCGCCGTGCAATGTCGCACCAGGGCCAGGATCTCGCGGCGCAAGGCCGGAATGAGCGGCTCGTGCGGCTTCCGGTCGGTGACCGCCTTTACGAGGCGTTGTTCGAAGTCCTCGTCCTGCTCGAACACCAGGGCCTCTTTCGAGGCGAAGTGGGCGAAGAGCGTGGTGACGGCCACGTCGGCCTCGGCGGCCACCTCGCGGATGCCCACCGCGTCGTACCCGCGTTCCAGGAAAAGCCGCAGGGCGGTGTCGGCGATCTTCTGGCGGGTCGCGGCCTTCTTTCGCTCACGGCGGCCGGGCGGCGCGGGCACGGTCATGGGTTGACACTAGCAGATATGAAGCCGTAGCAGTTTCGAAAAGCTAACCGTTAGTGTTACGGTCGGCCGCATGAAGAAAGTGAGCTTCGCCGAGTTCGGCGGTCCGGATGTTCTGCAACTGATAGACGCCGAGGAGCCGCACGCGGGCCCCGGCCGGGTGCGCATCGCCGTGCGGGCGGCGGGAGTGAATCCCGTCGACTGGCGGGTCCGGGAAGGTCAGGTGCTGGGCGCCCATCCGACCGAGTTGCCCTCCGGGGTCGGGCTGGACGCCGCCGGGGTGGTGGACGAGGTCGGCGCGGGCGTCGAAGGGGTCGAGGTCGGGGACCGCGTGTTCGGCGAAGGGGCGAGCACCTACGCCGAGTTCGCCGTGTTGTCGGCCTGGGCCCGGATGCCGGAGGGGCTGACGTTCGAAGAGGCGGCCGGGTACCCGTCGGTGGTGGAGACCGCGTTGCGCATCATCCGCGAGGTCGGTGTGGAACCGGGGGAGACGCTGTTGGTCAGCGGTGCGTCCGGGGGAGTCGGCTCGGCGGTGTTGCAGATCGCCCGCGACCGAGGCATCACGGTGATCGGCACGGGCGGGGCGGCGAACCAGGATTATCTGCGTGGCCTGGGCGCCCTCGCCACGACGTACGGCGAGGGCTGGGTCGAGCGGGTCCGTCGGCTCGGCCGGGTCGACGCGGCGCTCGATCTGGCCGGCACGGGCGTGATCCGCGAACTGGTCGAGCTGACCGGGGATCCGCAGAAGGTGATCTCCATCGCCGACCTCGACGCGCCCGAGGTCGGCGTGCGCTTCTCCGGCGTGGCCGGGAGCGTGCCGGACGCGCTTGCCGAGGCGGTCGAGCTCATCGCGCGGGGAAGGCTGCACATCCCGGTCGAGAAGTCGTACCCGCTCGCCGATGCCGCGGTGGCACACATCGACAGCCAGGCCGGTCACACGCGCGGACGCCGGGTCATCCTCATCTGAGCCGTCGCCCGGGCGCCCGAGGCCGTCGCCCGGGCGCCCGAACGGCTCCGGGCCGAAGGGGCCTGCGAGGGGCCGGAGTTGAACCTGCACCCGGCGCGGCCGGTGAGCACGTTCGACGCACGCCGAACCGGTGCCCTCGGCGGCGAGGCGCGAACTGGCGGATGTCGTCCCGGAGGACCTGCTCCGGGCGCCTCACGCGAAGGGGCGGAACATCGCCGGGACCCACGGCCCCGGAGCCGGTGGGTGCCGGCGCCGGACTGCAACGGGCCGAGGTGCGCGCCCTGTTGCACGGCGCCGAGTACGCGAGCGAAGTACGAGCGAAGTACGAGCGGCCGAGGCACGCTTCGCCGCATCGGCCGTCACGAGCGCTCCGCCCCCGGTGATCGACGGCGGCCCCGACCCCGGGCGGCCGACCCCCGGAACACCTCTGAGCCCTGTTCGAGGCCGCACCCACTCCGTCGCGCCCGGCGGCCATCCGGCAAGCAGAGCCCGGAGCTTCGGCGTTGGGGATGGGCGGTCTTGTTCGGGGGTTTCGGGGGTTTTCATATCACAGGTCCGCTGTGTGGGTGAGCATGGTGGTATGGCAGGCACCGGGCCGCCGGACTGGTGGCCGACAATCATCGTCATCGCCGTTGTGCTGGGACTGATCGAGCGCTTTCGGAAACTCGGACCCAACGAGTGCCGAACGTGTCGGGGGCGGGGTGGGTTCAACGAGCCGGGGTCCCAGATCATGGGGCGTCCGTCGACCTGGCATAAATGCCGGGATTGCGGCGGTACGGGGAAGATCCGCCGCTAGGGCATGGTTTTTGCGCCGGGTCGGAGAGGTGGTCACATAGCGGTTTCATTCGGACGTTTCGCCGGCGGTCGGGTGCGAGGTCGAGCAGGGTTGCCCGATTCGCCAAGTCCCCTCGGAGAGACTGGGGTTGCCGATGTCTGGGGCCGGGCGGGAGCTTCGGGATGGGGATGATCGATGTGGTTCGGGTGTGACTCGAATCGATCGACGTGGGCTTCGGTGGGCGAATTCGACGGTGGTTCGGTCGGCCGTGGAAATTACGATAACAATTTCGATCAATCTTGCCAGCGGCAGGAATTCGTGGTTTATCCGCGTAACCAGTGCCTCTCCCATTCGGTTGATCGGATAGGTTCCGCGCGTCCTGGCGGCACCTCTAAACTCGCTCCGCTGCGGCCCCAGGTCCCACGGACCGCGGTCAGGTACCCGATCGGCGCCTCGGGCCACGCGCGGGGTGTCCGCTGGAGAGGAGCCCTACCGCCCCATGCCGACTCCGCACGACGAACCGCCCGCTGCTCGTCCCCCCGAGCCCAAGCCCGAGCCCGAGTCGGGTCCCGAGCCGGAGGGCGCGGAGGCTTCCGTCCCGGCCCCGCGCGCCCCGTACGTCGACGACCGCACCGGATATCTGGAAATGGAGCAGGACCCGAGATTCGGGGCGCTCAAGAAGCGCCAGCGGTCCTTCATCTTCCCGGTCACCGCCGCATTCCTCACGTGGTTCCTGCTCTACGTGGTGATGTCCGCCTACGCGCGCGACTTCATGGCCAAGGAACTGATGAACCACATCAACGTCGCACTCGTGTTCGGGCTTCTCCAGTTCGTCTCGACGTTCGTGATCGCCTGGGCGTATTCACGATTCGCGCGTACCCGACTCGACCCCGTGGCCACCGAACTGCGAGAGGAACTCGAAGCGTGAATCCTTCTCTCGAACTCGCCGCGGAGTCCAGCAACCGAGGCTGGACCTTCGCGATGTTCGCCGTGCTGGTCGTGGTGACCCTCGGCATCACCTTCTGGGCCGGTCGCAAGAACCGCACGGCGTCCGACTTCTACGCCGGTGGCCGATCGTTCTCCGCCCTCCAGAACGGCATGGCGATCGGCGGCGACTACATGTCGGCCGCGTCCTTCCTCGGCATCGCGGGCATCCTGGCGCTGTCCGGCTACGACGGATTCCTGTACTCCATCGGCTTCCTGGTCGCCTGGCTGGTGGCCCTGCTGCTGGTCGCCGAACCGATGCGCAACTCCGGCCGCTACACGATGGCCGACGTACTGGCGAACCGGATGCGCGAGCGCCCGGTCCGGATGGCCGCGAGCGTGTCCACGATCGTGGTGTCGATCTTCTACCTGCTGGCCCAGATGGTCGGCGCGGCCTCGGTCGTCTCGCTGCTGCTCGACGTCAAGAGCGACACCGCGCAGATCTCGGTCATCGCCGCGGTCGGCGCGCTGATGATCGTCTACGTCACCGTGGGCGGGATGAAGGGCACCTCCTGGGTGCAGATCGTCAAGGCCGGGCTGTTGATGGTCGGCGCGTTCGTGATGTGCGTGTGGGTGTTGGCCAAGTTCCACTTCAACATCGCCGACCTGCTCGGCACCGCGGCGAGCAAGTCCGGTTCGGGCGAGTCGTTCCTCCAGCCGGGGCTCAAGTACGGGGCCACGGACGGCTGGTCGAAGATCGACCTGATCTCGCTCGGGCTCGCGCTGGTGCTGGGTACGGCGGGCCTCCCGCACATCCTGGTGCGCTTCTACACCGTGCCCAACGCCCGCGTCGCGCGCAGGTCGGTGACCTGGGCGATCGGCATCATCGGTGTGTTCTACCTGATGACGCTGGTCCTGGGCTTCGGCGCGGCGGCGCTGATCGGCAGCAAGGAGATCAAGAAGGCCGACCCGACCGGCAATACCGCCGCGACCCGGCTCGCCGAGCATCTGGGCGGCGGCGCGGGCACCACCGGCGGCGCGCTGATGCTCGCCTTCATCGCCGCCGTGGCCTTCGCCACGATCCTGGCGGTGGTGGCCGGCCTCACCCTGGCCTCGTCCTCGTCGTTCGCGCACGACCTGTACGCGAACGTCTTCCGCAAGGGCCGCACCACCGACGCCGAGGAGGTCAAGGTCGCGCGGATCGCGGCGCTGGTGATCGGCACGGCGGCGATCGTCCTGTCGGTGTTCGCCCGCGAGTTGAACGTGGCGTTCCTGGTCGCGCTGGCGTTCGCCATCGCCGCCTCGGCCAACCTGCCGGCCATCGTGTTCTCGCTGTTCTGGAAGAACTTCAACACGCGCGGCGCGGTGTTCGGCATCTACGGCGGCCTGGTCACCTCGGTCCTGGTGGTCGCGCTGTCGCCGATCTGCTGGGGCGGGGCCAGCGAGACCAAGCCGGCGATCAAGCAGCTCACCGCCAAGCAGGCGGACGACTGCGGGGTCTCCAAGGACCGCAAGGACGTGGGCAACGCGACGGCGCTGTTCAGTTGTACGACCGCGGCGCCCATCCCGCTGGAGAACCCGGGGATCATCTCGATCCCGGTCGGCTTCGCGTGCGCCGCGATCGGCGCGGTGTCCGCGCGGCGGCGCCGCACCGACGACGACGACCGCAAGTTCGCCGAGCTGGAGGTCAGGGCGCTGACCGGAGCCGGCGCGCACTGAGCGAGCGGCTACCGAGCCGGCCCGCGGCGAGCGGGCGCGGCAGGCACCGATCCGGACCCGCGGCCTCGGCCCGGGTCCGGGTCGGTGTCACGCGTTGGCGCTGGGGTGGCCGAACCGGCCCTTGTAGAACAGCAGCGGGGCGCACTCCACCCGCGGCGCGTCCAGGGCCTGGACGCGGCCGATCACGATCTCGTGGTCGCCGCCGTCGATCACGCTCTCCAACGTGCAGTCGATCCAGGCGAGTACGTTGTCCAGCTTCGGCGAACCGGTCGGCGTCGCGCTGTGCGAGACGCCGGCGAACTTGTCCGCGCCGCTGACCGCGAAGCCGCGGCACAGCGTCTCCTGGTCCTCGGCGAGCACGTTCACGCAGAACCGGCCGCCCGGCCGGATCCGCGGCCACGTGGTGGACGTCTTCGCCACGAAGAAGGTCACCAGCGGCGGGTCCAGCGACAGCGACGCGAACGACTGGCAGGCGAAGCCCACCGGAGTGTCGCCGTCGAGCGCGGTGATCACCGTGACGCCGCTGGCGAAGTGACCGAGGACGTGCCGGAACGTGGCTGCCTCGACGATGCCTTCACCCTCGGGCAGGGCGATGGCCGCGGGGTCCGCAGGCTTCGTGCTCGCTGCGTCGATCTGGCCCATGGTGGACTTCCTCGCAGGTGTCTTGGGGCGTCGGGTCTGTGACGCTACGTCACCCGTTTTCCTTGCGTCAATCAAACGAGAGGGGGTCCTTCGTCACATCTGACTACTCGTCAGTTGTCTTGTGGCGCAAGGCACAACGCTCGAACGGGGGCCGAACGGCGAGCCGCGGGGACCCGCCGTCCGGCCACCTGCGGCTACCAGCCGTAGTACTCCGGCTTGCGGCGCTCCATCAGCGAGGCGACCCCCTCGTTCGCGTCCCGCGAGGTCATGTTCAGCTCGACGGTCTGCGCCTCCTCGTCGAAGGCGGTCACCCGGTCGCTCTCCAGCGAACGGTTGACCAGGCGCTTGGTGAACGCGTAGGCCCGGGTCGGCCCGTCGGCCAGCCGCTCGGCCCACTCCCTGGTCACCGCCTCCAGTTCGTCCGCGGCGACCACCTTGTTCACCACGCCGATCCGCAGGGCCTCGGCGGCGGGCAGGTCGTCGCCGAAGAACATCAGCTCCTTGGCCTTCTGCGGGCCGACCAGGCGCGGCAGCAGGTACGCGCTGCCGCCGTCCGGCACCAGGCCGCGTCGGGTGAAGATCTGGATGAAGCGGGCGGTGTCGGCGGCGATCACCAGGTCGCACGCGAGCGCGAGGCTCATCCCGTAGCCGGCGGTGGTGCCGTTGATCGCCGCGATCACCGGCTTCTCGCAGTCCAGGACGGCGTTGGTCAGGCGCTGTACGCCGGTCTTCATCATCCGGGTCGCGTAGCCGGTCGGGCGGGCCGGGGGCTTGGGCGCGGCGTCGTCGTCCGGGGTCTCGGCGGCTGCGGCCAGGAGCGACTTGGTGCCGGGGGAACTGCGCAGGTCCATGCCGGTACAGAAATGCTTCCGGCCCGCGGCGGTGAGGACGACGGCGCGGACCGACTCGGTCGCGGACGCCTCGCCGAGAAGGTCGATCAGCAACTCGCGTTGGGCCCAGGTGAGGGAGTTGCTGGCGGCGGGGCGGTTGAGGGTGATCCAGAGCACACCCCCGCTCACGCGGTGCAGCAGTTCCTGGTCGGTGTCGGTGGTCATGTGTGCGATGGCTCCTTGCCGGGGTTGGTTGGCCTCAAGCGCCGGACGGGGGGGTTTTCGTCCGGCGTTGAGCGTTGTTCGAGTCGGGGTGGCCTCAAACGCCGGCCGGGCCCGGTTTCGGTCCGGCCGGGGCGCACAGATCCCCCGGGCGCACGGCCCGCGAGTCGTGGGTGACACCCGTCAGCGTCGTCTC
>NZ_JBEXUX010000085.1:0-37259 GCF_040629175.1 Embleya sp. NPDC005971
CATCGAGGGCTTCTACAATCGCCGACGACTCCACTCCGCCCTGGGCTATCGCACACCACTCGAAGCCCTGCAAAACCACCACGAGCTCGGACTCGTCGCATAAACGGACAGCGAACAAGGCGTCCGGAAAACGCGGGGCACCTCAGTTCCGTAAAGCCGCAGGTCAGCGGAAACTCGGGTGCCGGAAACCGTCTCGGGATCCCGATGGTGACCCTCGAACCCCTCAGACCACCTCTCATCCGACCGTCCCAACCCCAAACGCCCCTCGAGACAGGCCCGCCCCACCCGGAAAGGCACCCCGTCGGCGATCCTTGCGGGCGGCCCCCGTCACCCGACCCGAAACGCCCACCGCGAGCCCGGTCCACACGCAATCCATCACCGGCATTCACAAACCGGCCTTCGACACGCACTCGCACCGCGCAACCTCGCAAAGCCGCAGGTCAGCACAAACCCGCACGCCCAAAGCAGCCTCGGCATCCCGATCGCGACCCTCAAAGCCCTCCGACAGCCCCTGCACCCAACCACCTGACCCGAAACGCCCACCGAACCGCCCCCGACCCACTCGGGAAGGCCCCCCGGCGGACCTCACCGGGCCGCCCCACCCGCTCCGCCGTTGCCAGCGCCTTTCCCGCCAAGCAACGCCCGCGTCTCGCCGGGGAGTCCAGGGTTCCCGGCCGCCGGTGACGGTGGGACCGGGTCGATCTCCGCCGGTCCACGCCGACCGTTTAGCACTGAGCCTCCCGCTGCCGACCAAGACGCGACCGCATGCCGCAACCGCCCGACCCACTCGGAAAGGCTCCCCGGCGGACCCGACGAAAGCGCCCACCCGCTCCGCCGTTGCCGGCGCCTTTCCGGCGAGCAACACGCGCCTCTCGCCGGGGAATCCAAGGCTCCCGGCCGCCGGTGACCGTGGGACCGGGTCCATCTCCGCCGATCCACGCCAACCGTTTAGCACTGAGCCTCCCGCTGCCCACCAAGACGCGACCGCCGGCCGTGAACGCCCGACCCACTCGGGAAGGCTCCCCGGCGGACCCGACCGGGCTGCCCTCCCGCTCCGCCGTTGCCGGCGCCTTTCCGGCAAGCAACACCCGCGTCTCGCCGGGGAACCCAGGGTTCCCGGCCGCCGGTGACGGTGGGACCGGGCTGATCTCCGCCGGTCCACGCCGACCGTTTAGCACTGAGCCATCCGCTGCCGACCAAGTCGCGACCGCACGCCGCAACCGCCCGACCCACTCGGGAACGCTCCCCGGCGAACCTCACGGCACCGCCCTCCCGCACCCCCGTTGCCGGCGCCTTTCCCGGCAAGCAACACCCGCGTCTCGCCGGAGAGCCCAAGGCTCCCGGCCGCCGGTGACCCCGGGACCGGGTCGATCTCCGCCGGTCCACGTCGACCGTTTAGCACTGAGCCTCCCGCTGCCGACCAAGACGCGACCGCCGGCCGTGAACACCCGACCCACTCGAGAAGGCTCCCCGGCGGACCCGACCAGACCGCCCACCCTTCCGCGCCGTTGCCAGCGCCTTTCCCGCCGAGCAACACCCACGTCTCGCCGGGGAGTCCAGGGCTCCCGGCCGCCGGTGACGGTGGGACCGGGTCGATCTCCGCCGGTCCACGCCGACCGTTTAGCACAAAGCCACCCGCTGCCCACCGACACACGACCGCCGGCCGCGAACACCCGACCCACTCGGAAAGGCTCCCCGGCGGACCCGACGAAAGCGCCCTCCCGCTCCGCCGTTGCCAGCGCCTTTCCAGGCAAGCAACGCTCACGTCTCGCCGGGGAGCCCAAGGCTCCTGACCGCCGGTGACCGTGGGACCGGGCTGATCTCCGCCAGCCCACGCCGACCGTTTAGCACAAAGCCACCCGCCGCCGACCAAGACGCAGCCGCATGCCGCAGACGCCCGGCCCACTCGGGAAGGCTCCCCAGCGGACCCGACCGGACCGACCGCCTCCGCTTCGCTGCCGCCGGTGCCCCTTCGCCGAGCAATACCGCACGCTCGCCGGAAAGCCCAAGGCTCCCGGCCACCCGCGCCTCCGAGACCAGGCCCCCACCCCCCAGCCCACGCCGACCGTTCCGCACAAAGCCACCCGCGCCCAACCCCACCAAGACGCAACCGCCGCCCGACGCCGACACCCCGGTCAGCGCCCCCGGTGTCGTCCCCGGGGCGTGGGTACGGGAGTGGGCTTGGCTTGTGTGGGGTCGTCTGTCTTCGGCTTGCCTCGTGGGGGTTTGCCGTGGTCGGCTGCGGCCAGGATTGCTGCCAGGGCGGTGGTGACCGGGACCGAGGCGATCAGGCCGATGCTGCCGACCAGGGTGCGGGCGATCTCCTCGGCGACGATCTCGCTGGTGGCTACGTCCAGGACGTCCCGACGGGCGATGGAGAACAGCAACATCAGGGGCAACGCGGCGCCCGCGTAGGCCAGTACGAGGGTGTTGACCGTGGACGCGATGTGGTCGCGGCCGATTCGGATGCCGGCTCGGTACAGCCGACGGGCCGTCATGGTCGGGTCGGCCTGCTTGAGTTCCCAGACCGCCGAGGTCTGGGTGACGGTCACGTCGTCGAGTACGCCGAGCGAGCCGATGATGAATCCGGCCAACAGCAGGCCGTGCAACTCGATGTCCGGATACATCGCGTGGACCAGGCCGGTCTCGTCGGAGGTGTTGCCGGTCAGGTGCGCCCACCCGATGAACAGCGATCCCAACACCCCGATCAGGGACAACGACACGAGCGTGCCGACCACCGCGACCGAGGTGCGGGTGGACAGGCCGTGGCACAGGTACAGCGCGACGAACATGATCGCGCTGCCGCCGACGACCGCGACCAGGAGCGGATCGGAACCGTGCAGGATGGCGGGCAGGATGAAGAACGACAACACCGCGAAGCTGATCGCGAGTGCGATCAGCGCGGTCAGGCCGCGCAGCCGACCCACCACGATCACCGCGACCGCGAACAGGCCCGCGAGCAGCAACATCGGTGGGCCGCGCCGGACGTCGATCACCGAATAGCGCAGGTCCTCGGGCGCGCCGGGGGAGTACGCGAGCACCACGCCTTGCCCGACCGAGAACCGGCGCGGCTGATCGGGCCGGAGCAACTCGGTGAACCGTCGGCCCCGGTCGGCGCCGGAGGTGACCTCGATCGTGGCGCGGCGGCAGTCGGCGGGGGCGGCCGGGGTATTCGGGGCGTGTGGTGCGCCCGACGCGCCGAGTGGGGGTGGGGGCCAGGGGATACCGCCGGGGTGCTCGTCCGTACCCGGGGTGCCGCCTGCGTCGGTGGGGCCGGCGAAGACCTCGGCGTCCGCCTGGGCGCAGGGCAGTTCCTCGACCTTGGTGACGCGGCCGTCCCGGGTCTCCTGGTCGAAGCCGGCTCCGGTACGGGGGTGCGGCGGGGTGCCGCCCGGCCACAGCACGACCAGGCCCACCAGTACGGCCGTCGCGAACGGGATCAGTACGGCGGCCACCAGGCGGCGCAGCCGGGCCGACGCGGGTGACGGCGGCCCGTGCGCGTGGCTGTGCCCGTGGCCCGGTGGGTGAACGGGCGCGCCGGGGACCTCGTTCGTACCGTCGTGATCCGCGTGGTCCGCGTGGTCCGCGTGATCCGCCCGTGTCCTGTCCATGGCCCAGCCCCTCCCGATCCGGCCGACGCGTCATCGAGGCGGGATCTCGGCGGAAGCGTATCGGGCCGCAAGGCTGGTTCCGCAGCCTGAGCCGTCGTGGGCCACCGGCGCAAGCAACTTGCGGGGGATCGCCCCGAGGCCGCAAGATTCTTGCCTGCTGGTCGGGTTCAGGGCCTGGCGTTTTGCGTGGCAGCGTCGAGGAGGGGAGCGTCGAGCATGGCCGAGATCGACAGCATCGACCACACCATCCTGCGCATGTTGCGCGAGGACGGGCGGCGGACCTTCTCCGAGATGGCCGGCCAGATCGGCCTGTCCGTCGCGGCGGTCAAGCGCCGGGTGGACCGGATGCGCGAGGAGGGCGTGATCACCGGCTTCACCGTCCAGATCGACCACGCCAAACTCGGCTGGGGCGTCGAGGCGTTCACCGAACTGCGCTATCCGGGCAGCATGCCGGTCGGCGAGATCGTCCGCACCGCCACGGACACCCCCGAGGTACAGGCCGTTTACACGATCGCGGGCGACCCCGACGCCCTCATCCACGTCCGAGTCCGCGACATCACCCACCTCCAACAGGTGATCGACCACCTCCGCCGCAGCGGCAACGTAACCGGCACCAAGACCCTGATGGTCCTGGGCTCCTGGACCAAGGAAAGCTGACCCACCTCCCGCCCGCGTCCGCGCGCCACCTGCCCGTCTGTGCCCGGGTGGCCGCCCGCTCGCTCGCCCGCCCGCTCGCTCGCCCGCTCGTTCGCCCGCCCGCCCGCTCGTTCGCCCGCCCGCTCGTTCGCCCGCCCGCCCGCTCGCTCGCCCGCCCGCTCGCCCGCCCGCCTGTCCGCCTGTCCGCCCGTGTCCGTAGTCCCTGCTCGTCTGCGCTGCCGGCCCGTGCGCGTGCGCGTGCGTGCGCGTTGACGCCCGTCACGTTCGGATTACCGGCCGGTCGCGCGTCGAACCGGAACGTGGGGTGGGGCGGGATGAGGGCGGGCGGACGCAGGGGAGGCGGTGCACGCGGCCGGGGTGCGGACGCGAGCGGGCAGCCGCACGAACGGGCGGGAGGCAGCGCGGGTGAGCGACGGCGCGAACGCGGACGGACGGCACGCGGGCGGGCCGGCGGCGTGAGCAGGCGCCCGCACACACGTGCGCGTTTCGATATCCGGTTGTGGTGGTGGTTAGGGTTCGGGCATGGGTGAGCGTGTTTTTCGGGTTACCGTTCGAGGGGCCTTCGATGGCCTCAGTGATGTGCAGCGGGCCGGATTGTTGGCGGTGGCGGCGGAGCATGATGTGTTGCGGGCTGCGTTCACGGCGGAGGGGCAGGTGACCTACGACGTTGCGGCGCGGCCGTTTTTCACCTTTCGGTTCCTGGATTCCGGGGACGCCGAGGAGGACATCGTCGCGGCGACCGATCGGGCGTTGGCCGGTGCCGAGGCGTGGCTGAACGAGCGCGGTTACGGCTACAAGAATCTCAAGGCCCAGGCCGAGGATCTTTCCCTGGCGGCGCTGTCCAAGCGCCAACGGCGGGCCCGCGCGGCCGGTTAGGGCGTCCCGGCGGCGCCGGTCGTGGCGCGTGCCGCGAAGGCGAACGAGTCCCGGAGGGACCAGTTGCCGTCGTCGTCGCAGACCACCAGGTCGAGCCGGTCGACGCGCGTGGTCAGCGGCAGACGGCCCGTCACCTCCTGTGCCAGGGCCCGCAGTTCGTCCGGACCCTGACCCAGCGCGACGGTCAGGTGCGGGCCGACGTCGTCGGCGTCGTCCAGGTACGCGCCGCCGTAGGGGAGGTGGTCGGGCCATCGGGTGGTCACCGCGTCGATCAGGCGCAGTACCGGCTCGGCCGGATCGGGCGCCAGCCACAACCCCCGGTGGAATTGGCCGACCCGGTCGAAGACCAGGTCCAGCACGGGCCGCGCGGCGGCGATCTCGGCGAGCGAGGCCAGCTCCGTCGGGCCGATCTCCGCGGGCGTGAGCCACGGATAGAGCACCGTGACGTGCGCCGGGATCCCCTCCGCGGCGCGCGGGTCGTAGCGCTCGCGCCAGGGCTCGACGACCTGTTCGACGTCGGGGACCAGCAACACCAGGGCACTCGCCGCGTTCCGTTCGGGCATTCCCGCAGTGTACGGTCCGCGTCCGGTCCTACCGGGCCATCGTCGGATCGCGGCCGGGGTGTTTCGCCCATCGGGGTCGGCGTCGCGTGTGGGTGGGTTCGACGCGGCGGTTCCGGGGGCACTCGTCCCGCCATGGCTGTGTTGAGAGTCTTCGCGCGTCCCATGATCGCCTCGATCCACCTGTTCCAGGGCTACGACTGCGTGGTGCATCCGGACCGGGTGGTGCCGGCCGCCGAACCGGTGGTGCGCCGGATCGCCGGGTGGCTGCCGGTGGTGCCCGCCGACCCGCGTACGGCGGTACGGGTGAACGGCGGCGTGCAGTTGGTTGCGGGCACGCTGCTCGCGCTCGGCCGGGTGCCGCGCCTGGCCGCGCTCGCGCTCGCGGTCACCCTGCTGCCGACCACGATCGCCGGCCATCGATTCTGGGCCGCCGAGAGCGGTCGGGAACGCGCCGGGCAGCGCATCCACTTCCTCAAGAACGTGTCGATGTTCGGCGGCCTGCTGATCGCCGCCGCGGACACCGGCGGCAAACCCTCGCTCGCCTGGCGCACCCGCCAACGGGCACACGCGCTGCGCCACGACGCGAACCTCGCCCGCCGCAGCGCCAAGGTGAGCGCGACCTCGACCGACGCGGCCCACCGGCTCGCCGACCTGGTGCCCGGCCGCTGACACCCGCGTGCGGGTACAGCGGGTGCGGCAGGTGAGGCAAGTGGGGCAAGTGGGGCAAGTGAGGCAGCGTGCGCGCCACGTGTGGCCGGGAACCGATTCACGTAGGTGACCATCGAAGCGGCGTGACATCGACGGACGACAACGACGCCCCCGCGACGCAACACACCATCGAGCCGGCCGGGCCGGGCCCGGTCCGCACAGGGCACCCGGACCGCCCTCGGACCACGATCCGAGTCGCGCTCGCCCTCGCGACGTCGGCCGCGGTCGCCGCGGCGGTGCTGCTCGCGTGGCCGCCGTGGGCCGGGGGCGACTCGGACCGGGTCGGCGCCGGGCCGACACTTGCCCCGGCGAGCCGGGCCTATCCGGTGTTGCCCGGTCCCGAAGACGGCCGCTACGACGCCGAGTTGTCCGGCCGGCTGATTCGACAGCGGCAGGCATTTCGCCAGAAGGTGGCCGAGGTTCTGCAACAACACCTGCCGCCGGGAGCGGCGATGGCGATCAGCGAGAGCTCGTTCGGGGACTACCGGCTCACCGTCGACGGCACGGAGTATCGGGTCGTGTTGTACATCGATCCGGGCCGGATGGGCGAGCGATCGCCCAAGGGCGCGGTGGCGATGGCTTCCGGATCCCGCCCGCAACTCGGCGTGGATCGATACGAGCCCCGGTGCAGGCCGGCACCTGCTCGGGCCGCCGGTCGGGGTTGCGTCGACGGGGCGCTGCCCAACGGCGAGTTCGCCACCGTCTACTTTCCCGAGCGCACCGATGTCCCGGTCGGTCCTGCCGACTGGGGAGTGTCCTCCTCCTTCCGGTACCGGGGCGGCCGGGTCGACCTCGGGATCGTCCCGCATCCGCGGTCCCGGATGGTCCCGGCGATCACCGGCGAGCAATGGCTGCGGTTGGTCACCGACCCGTCCTTCGTCGAACTCGTGGACTACTGGCGGGCGTATCCCGACCTGAAGGGCAACGGCTGGTAGGGGCCGGGCCGGCGAAGCCCGTGCCCCCACCGGTGTGTCGAGGTAGGTCAGCGCAGGGCGCGCGCGTCGCCCGCGATGAGAAGCGCACGAGCTGTCGGGATGGTGCGCCCGGCCTGGTTGTCGGCCCACCGGGCCAGCGCGTCGTACTGCTCGTGGGCGAGCATCGTGGTGAGCGTCGCGATCGCGTTGCGGTCGGCGGCGGAGGTCAGGATCAGGTGGGCCAGGCCGGTTCCGGACGCGGTGACGGTGAAGGTGGACTCCACCGCCGTACTGCCGCCCGGGCCCTTGGCCTCGGCCCGCAGGGTGTGTGCGCCGAGCGGCAGGCTGCCTGAGTCGATCGGTGTCCCGGGTGCCAACTCCCGCCCGTCCAGAGTGAGTCGGACCACGTCCGCGCCGGTGGTGGCGAGCGCGGGGACCGGGTTGCTCGCGCGCTCCACCCGGGCGCCGGTCGCCGGTGCGAGCACCTTGACCGTCGGGGCGACGGGCGACACCGGCGGTCCGATCTGTCGCCACGCGGCGATCCAACCGGCCAGCTCGGCGGGGCGGTTGGTGATGACCGCGTCCACGCCTCCGGTGTCCAGGGTCTTCCAGCCGGCGGCGTCGTCCACCGTCCAGGCCATCACGGCGACGCCGGCGCGGTGCAGGTCGGCGACCAGTCCGGGGCGGGTGGCCAGCGCGGCGGCCGAGGGGTTGTACGCCTTGAGATCGAGCTGCCGGGCCAGGGCGACCGGGTCCGCGTCCAGGGCGCTGCGGAGCAGACCGAGCGGCAGGTCCGGCGCCACCTCACGGGTGAACACGAGGGCGTCGACCTCGAAGCTCTGCACGAAGACCCGCCCGCTCATCCCGGTGTCGCGGATGTCCTTGACGATCCGGGCCACTTCGTCCCTGCTGTGCCTGCCCTTGATCTCCAGGAGCAGGTTGCCGCCCCGCGCGCGCAGGTCGTCGAGTTGGGCGCGCAGGGTCGGCACCCGGGCCCCGGAGTGCAGCGGGGAGAACCACGAACCGGCATCCAGGCCCGCGAGTTGAGCGGCCGTCAGGTCGCGGATCCGGCCCTTTCCGTCGGTGGTCCGGTCGACCGTGTCGTCGTGCAGGATGTGCGGGATGCCGTCCTTGCTGGGCTGGACGTCGTTCTCGATCCAGTCGGTGCCGGCCCGGCGGGCGGTCTCGTCCGAGATCAGCGTGTTCTCCGGCGCGGCCGAGGAGGCGCCCCGGTGGGCGATCACGGTCGGCGGGGCGCCGGGCGCGCGCAGGTAGGCGTTCGCCTCCGGGGCGATCCGGGTGATCCGGACCTCGTCGAAGGAGACCCGGGCACCGTTGACCAGCAGGGCCTGCGCGCCGTCGGCGGAGCGCTGGACCCGGGTGCTGCGCAGCGCCTCGCGGCCGTCCACCACCAGGCGGGCCCGGCTGCCGTGCACCTCGACCGCGACCCGGACGTCCCGGCCGGTTCCGGCGGCGGTCGGCGCCGAGCCGGTGTCGGTCACGTTCCAGGTGTTGGCGGTGGTGCGCTGGGCGAACTCCAGGCCGTTGGCCGCCGTGCTGCCGGTCCGCATGGTGGCGATCGACCACGGGGGCGCTCCGCCGGCGGGCACGTCCAGGCCGAACGCGGTCCAGCGGGCGGTGTCGACGGCGCTCTCGAAGCGGACCACCGCCTCGAAGCGGAAGTCCTCCAGGTGCCGGCCGAAGGTGATCCGGCTCTGTTGGCCGGAGTTCACCGAACTGCCGACCAGGCGGCCGTTCTCCACCTTCCAGTCGCCTTCCACCGCCCGCCACCCGTCGGGCAGCGCGGAGCCGGCGAAGTCCTCCGAGACCACCACCTCGTCGGCGGCCGGTGCGCCGGCGGGCTCCGCGCTCGCGGGCAGGACGTCGATCAGGCCGGCACCGACGCCGAGGCCGAGGGCCGCGACCAGGGCACCGGCCCGGAGTCGGGAGCGATGCCGCCGAGGCAGCCGGAACGGGGACGAAGACGTTTGCGAGGACATGATCGAAACGGTAGGTAGCGCGAACGAACCCCCGAATACGCGACGGCGAAGCTCTGCTCAACGATCGGGTACGCACCAGCGCATTCGGATGTATCGCCCCATGTGCTGGCAGTTCGGGTGTATCGGTCCATGTCGTCCTTGCGGTCGGGCGTGCCTGTTCGGGCTCCGCAATCCCGCGCCAAGCGCGGTACAAGCCCGACCCGGTACTTCTTGAGCCATCCGACGACGAACACCGGCCGGGCCGCCCGTGACGGCGACTTTGAGCCAACCCGAAGTAGTGAGGGGAAGATGCTAGGCACAGTCAACGCTTTCCTCCACGATCTCCCCGGGAGCACATCGTCTGCGCCGCCGACCACGAATCGGCACCAGGACACCTCAGGAGAGTCGATGAGTCCAACCGCCTTCCCCGAATCGGATCCGGCCGCATCCCTGGCCGCTCTGCTCGCTGCCCGGATCGATCACTCGCCCACGCCGACCGCCGTGATCGCCGGCGAACAACGGCTCTCCTATCGCGAGTTGGGAAATCGGGCCGACGTGATCGGGGCGCGCCTGGCGATGGCCGGGGTAACCAAGGGGGATCTGGTCGGCGTCTGCCTGCCGCGCACCCCGCACCTGCTCGCGACGCTGATCGCGGTGTTGCGTGCGGGGGCCGCGTACGTCCCGTTGGACCCCGAGTATCCGCGCGAGCGCCTGGAGTGGGTGATCGGTGACGCGCAGGCTCCCGTCGTGGTCACCGATCGCGCGCACGAGCACCTGCTCGCCGGCGCGACGGCCGACCTCGTGTACGTCGACGCCGAACCGCCCACCGGGGTGCGGCCGGCCCGGGCGCACACCGGCCCGGACGATCTCGCCTACGTGCTCTACACGTCCGGCTCCACCGGCCGCCCCAAGGGTGTGCGGGTGACCCACCGCGGGGTCACCGCGATGTTGCGCTGGGCGGCCGACACCTACCGGCCGGACCAGGCCGAAGCGGTGCTGTTCGCCACCTCCGTGTGCTTCGACATCTCGGTCTACGAGATGTTCTTCCCGCTCGTCGTCGGCGGCACGGTGGTCCTGGTGGAGAACGTGCTCGCGCTCGCCGACGCGCCGGCCCGGGACGAGGTCACCCTGATCAACACCGTGCCCAGCGCGATGGCCGCGCTGTTACGCGGACCCGGACTGCCGCGCGGCGTGCGCACGATCAACCTGGTCGGCGAGGCGCTCTCGCGTCGGGTCGCGGACCAGGTGTACGCGTGCCCGCAGATCGAGGAGTTGTACAACCTGTACGGGCCGACCGAGGACACCGTGTACTCCACCTGGGCGCTGGTGGACCGCACCGACCGGGCCGAGCCGCTGATCGGCATACCGCTGCCGGGCACCACGGCGCACGTCCACGACGAACACGGCGCCCCGGCCGGGCCCGGCGAACTCGGCGAGCTCTACCTCGCGGGCGACGGCCTGGCCCAGGGCTATCACGGCCGCCCCGACCTGACCGCCGAGCGGTTCGTCACGGTGGCGGGGGAGCGCCGATACCGTACCGGCGACCTGGTCCGCCGCAGGCCGGACGGCGTGCTGGAGTATCACGGGCGGGTGGACCACCAGGTCAAGCTGCGCGGCTTCCGCATCGAACTGGGCGAAATCGAGGCGGTGTTGACCGGCCACCCGGGCGTGCAGGCCGCCGCCGTGGTGCTGCGCGAGGACGCGGCGGGACCCTATCTGGCGGCATTCGTGCAGGGTGCCGACCCGATTCCGGAGCCCACCCCGGCCGAATTGCGCGCGCACTGCCGGACCCGGGTCCCGAGCTACATGGTGCCCGACGCGGTCGCCCTCCTGGCGGAGCTGCCGCTCACCCTCAACGGCAAGATCGACCGCAAGGCGTTGCCCGCCGCGACCCGATCCCGGTTCCGGGACACCGAGTTCGTCGCACCGCGTACGCAGACCGAGACCCGGATCACCGAGATCTTCCGCGCCGTGCTCGACGCGACCCGGATCGGCATCCACGACCCGTTCCTGGACTCGGGCGGCAACTCGCTGCTGGCGGTCGGCCTGTTGGCCCGGATCGAGCGGACCTGCGGGGTCCGGATCCCGTTGGACGCGTTCTTCGCCGCTCCCACTCCGGCCGCCGTGGCCGAGCGGGTGGACCGGGCCGAGGGGCACTCGACCTCGACGGTCGACCCGCCGTACCGCGACGCGCACGGGCCCGCGCTGGTGAGCACCGTGCAACGCGAGTTCGCGATGCACGAGTTGGTCGCGTCGGGCAGCGCGCTCTACAACGTGCCGCTGCGGATTCGGGCCACCGGCGCACTGGATGTGGCCGCGTTGGGCCGGGCCTTGGGCGAAGTGGTGCGCAGACACGAGGTGTTGCGCACCGCGTTGTCGTACCGGGCCGGTGAGCCGGTGGCCGAGATTCGCCCGCCCTACCCGGTCGAGGTGCCGGTGCTCGACCTGCCCGACGCGGACGGCGACGCGGATCGGCACGAGGCACGCCTGAACGCCCTGCTGCGTGCCGACGCGCTCCGCCCGATGGACCGGACCGAGGGCAAACTGCTGCGTGCGCTGGTCGTGCGGGTCCGCCCGCACCGATACGAACTGCTGCTCACCGTGCACCACATCGCCGTGGACGGCTGGTCGATCGGTCTGCTGTTGCGCGACTTGGCCCGCGCCTACCAGGGACTGCCGCTTCCCGAACCGACGCTGCAATACCGCGACGTGGCCGAATGGGAGCGGCGGTACGCGGACGCCGAGGACGAGGAGGCGCGGCGCTGGGCCGGCCGACTGCGGGGCCTGGGCGTCGAACAGCACATCCCCGGCGACCGCGACCGTCCCGACCCGTTCGACCCGAGCGGAGCCCGGCTGGCCCGCAGGCTGGATCCGGAACTCCTGCGCGCCGCCGAGGAATGGGCGGCGGGCGAGGGCGCCAGCCTGTACATGACCCTGCTCGCCGCGCTCGGCACGCTCGTGCACCGCTCCACCGGTCGCACCGATCAGGCCGTGCTGACCCCGTTCGCCGTCCGCCCGCATCCCGAACTGGAGGACGTGGTAGGCCCATTGCTCAACACCGTGCCGTTGCGCTTTCGGATCGAGGGCAGCGATACGTTCCGCGAGTTGGTGCACCGGCTGCGTCCGGTGGTGCTGGACGCGCTCGATCACTGCGCGCTGCCCTATCTGGAGCAGCTCCGCTTCGCCGGTGTGGGCGGGGCGGAGACCTCGACCCCGGTGTCGCAGATTCTGCTCGCGGTCCAGAACCACCCGGGTGCGTCGGTCGAACTGCCGGACCTGAAACTGGAATTCCTGCACGAGGTGTGCAACGGCGGGGCCAAGACCGATGTCTCGATGTTCCTCGAATTCCCGTCCGACGGGCCGTTGTTGTCCGTGGAGTACCGCACCGGACGCTACGACCCGGCCTCGATCGAGACGCTGATCGACCACCTGATGGCCGTGCTGGCCGAGGCACTGGCCGCGCCGGACCGAGCGATCGCGGAGACGATCATGCTCGACCCGGCCGAGTCCGCCCGGCTGATCGAGGCGGACAATCCGGCCGCCACCGCACGTCCCGACCTGTGCCTGCCCGATCTCGTCGCGGCGCAGATCGCCCGGACCCCGCACCG
Source organism: Embleya sp. NPDC005971 (assembly GCF_040629175.1). Taxonomy (NCBI): domain Bacteria; kingdom Bacillati; phylum Actinomycetota; class Actinomycetes; order Kitasatosporales; family Streptomycetaceae; genus Embleya; species Embleya sp. NPDC005971. The sequence goes on from NZ_JBEXUX010000085.1 coordinate 12,917, forward strand.
AACCGCCGTCTCGGCCGACACCGGAACCCTCACCTACGCCGAACTCGACGCCACCGCACACCGATTGGCCAACGCCCTGCGGGCGCACGGCGCCGAACGCGGCACCCTGGTGGCGATCGCCATGCCCCGCTCCCACCTGCTGCCCGCGGCCCTGTTGGGGGTGCTGCGTACCGGCGCCGCCTACCTGCCGATCGACACCGAACAACCGGTGGCCCGCAATCGGACGTTGCTCGACGACGCCAAGGTCACCCTGATCGTCGCGGAGCGAGCCCACGCGGCCGGCACCCCGCTCCTGACCGATCCCGGCTACGACGTGGTCCTCGTGGACGGCCCCGAGGTCACCGGCGCCGCCGCGACGGCGCTGCCCGAACAGGCCGAGGGCGAGGACCCGGCCTACCTGATCCACACCTCCGGCTCCACCGGCCGGCCGAAGGCGGTGGTGGTACCGCACCGGGCCATCGTCAACTTCCTGCTCTCGATGGCCGATCGTCCCGGGCTCGGCGCCGCCGACACGATGGCCGCCGTCACCACGCTCACCTTCGACATCGCCGCGCTGGAACTGTGGTTGCCGCTCGTGGTCGGCGCCCGGGTCGAGATCGCCGGCCGGGACACCGCCACCGACGGGCGCAGGCTCGCGGAGTGGCTCGACCGCCGCGAGGTGACGGTCTGTCAGGCCACCCCGGCCACCTGGCGCATGTTGCTCGACGCGGGCTGGACCGGCCGACCCGACCTGGTGGCGCTGTGCGGCGGGGAGGCGCTCACCGGGGACCTGGCCCGGGCCCTGCTGGACCGCTGTGGCCGGGTCTGGAACATGTACGGCCCCACCGAGACCACCGTGTGGTCGACCGTCCTGCGGGTGGACCGCACGCACGCGGTGCGGCGGGTGGTGCCGCTCGGCACGCCGATCGCCAACACCCGCGTTTACGTGCTCGACGCGGCCGGGCGGCCCGCGCCGATCAATGCCCCCGGCGAGTTGTGCATCGCCGGCGCCGGGGTCGCACTGGGCTATCTGGGCCGCGCCGAACAGACCGCCGAGCGCTTCGTCGGCGACCCGTGGGGGCCTCCCGGCGCGCTGATGTACCGGACCGGCGACCTCGCCTGCCGCCGACGCGACGGCACGCTGGAGTACCACGGCCGGGCCGACCATCAGGTCAAGCTGCGCGGCTTCCGGATCGAACTCGGCGAAGTGGAGGCCGGATTGACCGCGCTCTCGGGCGTCACCGGCGCGGTCGCGACGTTGTGGCAGGGGCCGGCCGGGCCGACCCTGGTCGGCTACGTCGTCACGGACGGCGCGTTCGACGCCGTGGACCTGAGCGCGGCCCTCGGTGAACGGCTGCCCCGGCATCTGGTGCCCGGTGTGCTCGTCCCGCTCGACGCGCTGCCGCTGACCCCGGCCGGCAAGATCGACCGGGCCGCCCTGCCGGAACCTCGGCCCGGCGGCAGCGGTGCCCCGCCCCAGGGCGACTGCGAGGAGATCCTGGCCGAGATCTGGCACGAGTTGCTCGGTCCGGACCGGATCGGCCGGGACGACGGGTTCCTCGCGCTGGGCGGCAACTCACTGCTCGCGCTGCGCCTGATGGCGCTGGTGAGCGAACGCTTCGAGATCGACTTCCCGCTGCGTGTGGTTTTCGAGGCGCCGACGCTGGCCGCGATGGCCCGGCGCATCGAGGACATCCTGCTCGGCGAACTCGGCGAACTCGGCGAACTCGGCGAACTCGGCGAGCCGGACGCGTCGGGCGAGTTCGGCGACCCCGGCGCCTTCGCCGAGCCGGGGCCGTGGAGCAACCACGCCGGTCACGGCCTGGCGAACCCTTCCATCGACCGGGACAAGGAATGACCGACTCCGAGGAGATCCTGACCACCCGCTCCGAGCCCGACCCCGAGCAGGTCCGCCGCGAACTGCTCCGCCGTCGACTGGCCCGGGCCCGGGTGGCGACGCCCCGCGCCGAACCGACCCGCAGGCCCGCCGACGTGCCCACACCGCTGTCCGCGGCGCAGCGCCGGATGTGGTTCCTCGCCCAGTACGAACCCGAGGGCGCCGCCTACAACATGCCGCTGGTGTTGCGCCTGTCCGGCCGACCGGACATGGCCGCGCTGGTGGCCGCGTTGACCGACGTGGTGGCCCGGCACGAGGTGTTGCGCACGGTGTATCCGAGCGTGGACGGCCATGTGTTGCCGACGGTGCACGACGTCGACCAGTTCCGGGTGTCGGTGCTCGACCTGCCGGAGCCGGAGGTGGCCGGGCTGCTCGCCGCCGAGGCCCGCCGCCCGTTCGACCTGGTCGGCGAACTGCCGATCAGAGCGTCGCTGTTGTGTTCCGGCGAGCGGTACGTGCTGAGCGTGGTGTTGCACCACATCGCGGCCGACGCGTGGTCGATCGGCGTGTTGTTCCGGGACCTGGCCGCCGCGTACACCGCGCGGTGTGCCGGTCATCCACCCGAACTCCCGCCGCTGCCGGTGCAGTACGCGGATGTCGCGTACCGGCAGCAGACCACGCTCGCGGCCGAACTCGATCGGCAGTCGGCCTGGTGGCTGGCCCGTCTGCAGGGCGCACAGACCACGGTGACGGTGCCGGTGGATCACCCGCGTCCGGCCGTCGCGGACACCCGGGGCGAGCGGATCGAGGTGGCCTTCGGGGCGGAGCGGTCGCGGCGCATTCGTGCGTTGGCCGAACGTACCGGGGGCACCACGTACATGGTGCTGTTGACGGCCTTGCAGGTGGTGTTGGGTCGATATAACGGGACTTCGGATGTGACGGTGGGGAGTCCGGTCGCCGGGCGTACGCACAGCAGCACCGACTCCCTAATAGGCTGTTTCGTCAACACTCTTGTTATGCGGACGGATGTGTCCGGTGGGGTCAGTGTGCGGGAGTTGCTGGGGCGGGTGCGGGAGCATACGTTGGCGGCTTTTGCTCGGCAGGAGTTGCCGTTCGATCGGTTGATCGATGTGCTCGGGGTGGAGCGTGAGCTTGCCTATACGCCGCTGTTTCAGGTGTTGTTGAACGTGCATAATCAGGCGCCTGCGCGGCCGCTGCTGCCTGGGGTGGAGGTCGAGTGGTGTGATACGCACACCGGGGCCGCCAAGTTCGACCTGTCGGTCGCGGTGCTCGACACCGGTCCCGGCGACGAGCTGGTCGCCGACCTGATCTGGCGCAGTGTGCTCTACGAAGAGGCGACCATCCGGCGGGTGTTCGGGCACCTGACCACCGTGCTGGACGCGATGACCGCCGACCCGGATCGACCGGTGGACGAACTGCCGTTGTTGACGGCCGTCGAGGAGCGTCGGCTCGCGGGCTGGAACGACACCGCCCGGGACTGGGACACCGAGGGCACGCTGCACGCGCTGGTCGAGGAGCAGGCCCGGCGCACCCCGGACGCACCGGCCGTACGCGGCGCGGACGGGACGCTGAGCTACGTCGAACTCGACGCGCGGGCCGAGCTGTTGGCGGGTCGCCTGCGCGGCCTCGGGGTGGGCCCGGATCGGGTCGTCGGGCTGTTCGCGGAGCGTTCGGGCGCGCTGATCGTCGGCATGCTCGGCATTCTCAAGGCCGGTGGCGCCTATCTGCCGCTGGACCCGCTGTATCCGGACGAGCGGGTGCGGGCGTTGCTGGACGCGGCCGACGCGGTCGCGGTGGTCACCACCGAGGACCTGCGGGCGCGGGCGACCGGTTCGGTGCCGGTCGTGGTGCCCGAGGCGGCCCCGGCGGGGCCGGAGCGCGCCGTCCCCGGAGCGGCGGGTGGCCGGGCCGACCCGGTCGTTGCGGCCGGGCCCGACAACCTCTGCTACGTGCTGTTCACCTCCGGGTCCACCGGCACCCCCAAGGCGGTCGCCGTCGAGCACCGCAACTACCGCAACTACCTGGCCGGTCTGCGCGAGCGGGTGGGTCCGGGGCGTACGGCCGACGGGCGGCCGTGGAACTGGGCGCTGGTGTCCACGTTCGCCGCGGACCTGGGCACCACCAACGTGTTCGGCGCGCTCACCGGCGGTGGATGTCTGCATCTGTTGACCCGGGACCAGGCCACCGATCCGGACGCGTTCGCCCGGTATCTGGGCGAGCATCGCATCGATGCGATGAAACTGGTGCCCAGTCACCTGGAGGGCCTGGCCGCGCTCGGCGATCGGCTCGCCGACGTGCTCCCGCGCGAACTGCTGATCTGCGCGGGCGAACCGCTGCGCGCGGATCTGGTGGACCGGATCCGGGCGGCTCGGCCGGAGTTGACCCTGCACAACCACTACGGGCCGACCGAGACCACGGTGTCGATGCTCGGTGCCCCGGTGGCCGCGGTGCCGGCCGGGGCGGCGAGCGCGCCGCTGGGGCTGCCGTTCGGCAACGTCGGCGCGTACGTGCTGGACAGGCACCGGCGGTTGTCGCCGGTGGGCGTGCCGGGCGAGTTGTACGTGACCGGGGCCGGGTTGGCCCGCGGCTATCTGGGTCGGCGGGAGGCGACCGAGGAGCGCTTCGTCGAGTGGGCCGGGCGCCGCGCGTATCGCACCGGGGACCTGGTCCGGCGCCGTGCGGACGGCCTGATCGAGTTCCTCGGCCGGGCCGATCACCAGGTCAAGATTCGCGGCTTCCGGGTGGAGATCGGCGAGGTGGAGGCCGAACTGGCCGCGCAGCCCGGTGTTCGCGAGGCGATCGTGGTGGCCCGCGGCGAGGGCGCCGCGCGCAAGTTGGTCGGCTATGTGGTCGCGGAGGCGAAGGTCGCCGCGGACGGCGCGGCGATCCGGGCCGCCACCCGGGCCCGGCTGCCCGACTACATGGTGCCCTCGGCCGTGCTGGTGCTGCCCGCGCTGCCGCTGACCGGCGCGGGCAAGGTGGACCGGGCGGCGCTGCCGGAACCCGAACTCGCCCCGGCCGAGACCGGCCACGTCGAGCCGGACACGGCCACCGAGGCGGCGGTGGCCGAGGCGTTCGCCGAGGTGTTGGGCCGGACCGGGGTCGGTGCGGTGGACGACTTCTTCGCGTTGGGCGGTGACAGCTTCACCGCCGTACGCGCGGTTCGCACGATCGGCCGCGGCCTGTCCATCATCGACCTGTTCCAACAGCCCACCGTGCGCGAACTCGCCGCTCTGCTCGACGCACGCGCCGACGAACCGGACACGGGCGAGCGCCCGCGCCCGCTGCTGCACCGGCTCACCAAGGACGCCGGGCCGACCACGCTGACCCTGGTCTGCGTGCCCTACGGCGGCGGCAGCCCGATCACCTTCCAACCGCTGGCCGACGCGCTGCCCGCCGAACACCGGCTGTACGCCGTGGAGTTGCCCGGCCACGATCCCAGTCGCCCGGAGGACGAACCCGAGGCGCTGGACTCGCTCGCGGACCGGCTGACCGCGCAGATCACCGAGCGGATCAGCGGGCCGATCCTGCTCTACGGGCACTGCCTGGGCGGCGCGCTCGCGACCGCGCTGGCCGGGCGACTGGAGGCGGCGGGCGCCGAGCTGCGCGGCGTCGCGCTGGGCGGCACCTTCCCGGCGGCGCGACTGCCGGGAAGGTTCGCCGAGTGGCTGGCCCGGCGGCTGCCCGGGGACCGGTTGCTCTCCGATCGGGCCTACCTCGACTACCTGCGCGCGATGGGCGGTTTCACCGACGTCTACGACGAGGCCGAACAGCGTTTCCTGATCCGCGCGTTGCGGCACGATGTGCGGCAGGCCGAGGACTTCTACACGCGCGCCTACGGGGCCGAGCGGCCGGTGCCGGTGGCCGCGCCGATCCTGTGCGTGGTGGGCGACAAGGACCGGGCGACCCTGCTGTACGAGGAACGCTACGCCGAGTGGGAGCACTTCGGTCCACGGGTCGAGCTGGCGGTGATCCCGCGCGCCGGCCACTACTTCCTCAAACATCAGGCCGTCGAACTGGCCCGGGTGCTGGGTCGCTGGTCGGCGGGGCCGACGCCGGCGGCCGAGCGGCCGAGTCCGCGGCCGGCCTCGGCCCGGCCGGATCTGGCCACCTTCGCGAAGGTGGCGGGCGGCCAGTTCGTGTCGATGATCGGCACCGCGCTGTCCACGTTCGCGCTCGGCGTGTGGGTCTACCTACAGACGGGTTCGGCCTTCGACTTCGCGATGATCTCGGTCGCGGCGGTGTTGCCCGCGGTGTTGTTGTTGCCGATCGCGGGCGCGGTGGCGGACCGGGTGGACCGGCGGCGGATCATGATCGTCACCGATACCGTGGCCGCCGCCGCGATGTTGTCGCTCGGTGTGTTGTTGTGGACCGACCACCTGCACCTGTGGCATGTGTACGTGGTGGCGTGCGTCGGCTCGGTCTGCAACGCGTTCCAACGACCCGCCTACATCGCGGCGATCGCCCAACTGGTGCCCAAGCGCTATCTGGGTCAGGCCAACGGGCTGGCCCAACTGGGCACCGGGTCCGGCGACATGCTCGCCGCGCTGGCCGGTGGCGTGCTGGTGGCTGCGGTCGGGCTGCACGGCGTGGTGTTGTTCGACATGGCCACCTTCCTGATCGGGGTGACCGTGCTGCTGCGGGTGCGCTTCCCGGACGCCCTGTTCGAGAAGCGCGAGGAGCCGCTGCTGCGCGAAGTGGTCACCGGCTGGCGGTACATCGTGCGCCGGCGCGGACTGGTCGCGATGGTGGTGTTCTTCGTGGTGTTCAACTACCTGTTCGCGGTGGCCACCGTGCTGGTCACCCCGATGGTGCTGGCCGACGGTTCGGCGGTGACGCTGGGCGTGGTGACCGCGTTCGGCGGGGTGGGCGCGGTATCGGGCGCGCTGGTGATGGCGTTGTGGGGCGGGACGTCGCGGCGGGCCACCGGCATGATCGGCTTCACCTCGGTGGTCGGCCTGGCCGCGGTGTTCGCGGGCAGTCGGCCGGAACCGGTGTTCGTCGCGGTCGGGTTGTTCGTGTTGTGGGCGGCGCTGATGATCCTGAACTCGCACTGGATGGCCCTGATCCAGACCAAGGTCGGGATGGAGTTGCAGGGTCGGGTGTTGGCCACCAATCAGATGTTGGCGATGTCGATGATGCCGCTGGGCTTCGTGACCGCCGGCCCGCTGGCGGACAAGGTGTTCGAGCCGCTGCTGCGGTCGGACGGTGCGCTCGCCGATTCGGTGGGCGTGGTGCTGGGCACCGGGCCGGGCCGGGGCACCGGCTTGTTGCTGGTCCTGGTCGGTCTGGCGCTGGGCGTCTGGGGTCTGATCGGGTTGTCGTACCGGCCGCTGAGTCGGATGGAGGACCTGTTGCCGGACGCGATCCCGGACGTGGAGATCGGCGACAAGGACACCATCCAGGCCGAAGCCGACCGGCAGTTGGCCCGCAAGGGGGAGGCGGCCTCGCCGGTGTCCTGACCGGTTGGGCGGGTGCATTGTGGGGCGGCGGACGAGCACCGCCGCCCCACACCGGGGTCAGGGTCGCAACCCCGGGCCCACCTCCAGCTTCGCCGTCAGCGGCAGCTCGGCACTGGAGCCGCCGATCCGCAGGGTGTAGCCGCCGGGCTCGGTCTCGCGGCGGCCGGATTCCGCCGACCAGTGCCCGAAGGCACGTGCCGGGATGGTGAGTTCGACGGTCACCTCGGCGCCGGCCGGTGCGCTCGCCCAGGTGTGGCCGGCCAGCCACAACACAGGGCGCTCCACCATGCCGTCGGCGCGGCTCAGGTATGCCTGGACCAGGTGCCGGCCCGGACGTGGGCCGGTGTTGCGGATCCGTACCCGGGCCACGAAGTCGGCGCCGGAGGCGACCGTTTCCACCCAGAGGTGTTCCCACGTCGTCCAGCCCAGGCCGTGGCCGAACGGGTAGGCCGGCGTCACGCCCGCCCGCAGCCAGCCGCGATAGCCGATGTGGATGCCCTCGGCGTAGTCGAGCCGGCCCGCGACCGGAGTGGTGGACAACACCGCCGGATCGTCCTCGTGCGCGGGCCAGGTCATCGGCAGCCGCCCGCCGGGCTCGCGGTGCCCGAGCAGTACGTCCGCCAGCGCCGCGCCGAACTCCTGGCCGGGGAACCAGGAGACCAGGATCGCCGCGACGTCCGCCCGCCACGGCAACAACACCGGCGAGCCGCTGTTGACCACCACCACCGTGTTCGAGTTGACCGCCGCGACCCGGCGGATCAACTCGTCCTGCCGGCCCGGCAGGGACAGGTGCGAGCGGTCACGGCCCTCGCTGTCGCTCTCCTCGGTGCTGCCCACCACGACGACCGCGACCTCGGCCTGCGCCGCCAGGGCGACCGCGTGGTCGAGTTCGGCGTCCTCGTGCGCCACCGGCCGGTCCACACCCAGGACGAACCCGGTGCCGGGACGCTCCGCCGCGAAGTCGTGGCGCAGGTGCAGCTCGACCTCCCGATCGGCGGCCAGGTCCAGCACGGCCCATCGCTCGGGCGGGGTGAGGATGCCGCCGAGCGGGTCCTCGGTCACCAGGTCGTCGTCCACGAGCGGGACACCGTCCGCGAGCAGCCGGAACCGGCCCACGCCGGCCACCCCGATCCGGTGCGGCCCGTCGATGCGAGCTCGGAGCACGCCGACCGCCTCGATCGCGACGGCCCGCGCGACGATCGGGTCGTCCAGCCACAACAGTCGCCCGCCGCCGCGCAGTTCCTCGTGCAGCAGCTCGCCGTCGGGGCCGATGAAGCGCACCCGCAGGCCGGGCTCGCCGGTCTTGGGGTCGTGCACGTCGGCGCCGGTGACCGCGGGCAGCCGGTGCCGGATGCGCGCGCCGACGGCGTGGGTGACCTCCACGTCGGGCCCCAGCGCCGCCCGCAGCCCGGCGAGCGGGCTGATCGCGTACGGCGGGATCACCGTCGCGCTGCCCCCGCCCTGGATCCGGGCGACCTCGGCATTGGGACCGAGCACCGCGACCCGGCGCAGCGTATCGGGGGTCAGGGGCAGCGCCGTCCCGGTGTCGTGCAACAACACCATGCCCGCCGCGGCGGCCTCGCGCAGCAGCGCGGCGGCATCCGGCGCCGGTCGCGGGGGCGCGGGCGGCACGAGGGCGCCCAGCGCGCCGACGCGGGCCGCGAGCAGCAGCAGTCGGCGCACCTTGCGCTCGATCGCCTCCGCCGGCACCAGGCCCGCGCGCACCGCGGCCACCAGCGCCGCGCCCCACGGCTGGTCCGGTCCCGGTCCCGGCATCGCCAGGTCCAGTTCGGCCCGCCCGGCACCCTCGGTGGAGCGGGTCGCGAACCAGTCCGAGACGACCAGTCCGTCGAAGCCCCACTCGGTGCGCAACGGCGTCTCCAGCAACGGACTTTCCGTCATCGTGACGCCGTCCACGCTGTTGTACGCGGCCATCAGCGCCCAGACCCCGCCCGCCCGCACGATCTCCTCGAACGGGGCGAGGTGAACCTCGTGCAGCGCGCGCTCGGACATCCGCACGTCGACCGAATACCGTTCGGTCTCCGAGTCGTTCGCGGTGTAGTGCTTGACGGTGGCCGCGACACCGCCGGCCTGGATGCCGCGGACCAGCGCCGCGCCGACCCGACCGGACAGGAGCGGTTCCTCCGAGTAGCACTCGAAGTGCCGGCCGGCGTACGGGCTGCGCTGAAGGTTGACGGTCGGGCCGAGTACGACGTCGACCTGCTTGCGGCGGGCCTCGATCGCGAGCAGCGCGCCGAGCCGCTCGACCAGACTTTCGTCCCACGAGGCGGCGAGCGCGGTCGGACAGGGCAACGACGCGGACGGCTCGCGCTCGTCGAAGCGCTCACCCCGCACGCCCGCCGGTCCGTCGCACAGCACCATCTCGCGCAGTTCGATGGCGGGTTCGGCGGCGGTTCGCCAGAATCCGGACCCGGTGAGCAGGCGGACCCTGGCTTCGAGATCGAGGCGGGCCAGGGCCGCCTCGACGAGTTCGAGGGTGTGGGCGTCCGGCGCCCCGGGTTGGTGCGGGGGTGGGGGTATGCGGGTGGTTTCGAGCGGCTCGAAGGCGCCGGACGCCTCTTCGGCCGAGGACGGGGGAAGGGTGCGGTCATCATGACCGTTGGCCTGCGACACGCGGGGCACACTACATTCAATACATTCCAGGTGGAATGCTTTCACGAGGGGAGCCGAACGGATGTCGGATCGCACGGGGGCACGCGGCCCGTACGCGCGCGGTGTCGCACGGCGGCAGGAAATCGTGCACGCGGCGCTGGAGGTGTTCGCCACGCGCGGCTACGACGCGGTCTCGCTGCGCGAGATCGCCGCCCAGGTGGGCCTGTCCCATACCGGCCTGCGGCACCACTTCGCGTCCAAGGAAGAGCTGCTCACCGCGGTACTGCGCTACAAGGACGAGCTGACGCTGACCCCGGACGAGCAGGTGGACGTCTCCGGCATCGCCTGGGTGCGGGCCAGCCGGGACGTGGTCGCGCTCAACGCCCGGCAACCACTGCTGATCCGGCTGTTCGCGACGTTGTCCGTGCAGGCCACCGACCCCGCGCATCCGGCCCACACGTACTTCGTCGAGCGCTACCGGATCGCGCGCGAGATCGCCGCCGGGCACCTCGCGCGGGCCCGGGACGACGGCGACATCGCCGCCGACGTGGACGCCGAGCACTGCGCCGAGCTGATGCTGGCCGCGATGGACGGCCTCCAGGTGCAGTGGCTGCTCGAACCCGACCGAGTGGACATGGTGGCCGCGTACGGACAGTTCCTGGATCGTTTCCTCGCCGTGCTCGCCGTTCCGCTGCCCTCGGGACAGCGGAACGGCGAAGCGGCGAACGGAAGCTGAGCCTGCGTCAGCCCGCCCGGCCGATCTCGTGCCGGCCGGCGGGGTAGGACCGGCCGGCGTGCACGAACGGCACCGGGCTGTGCACGTTCAGCAGCGTCGGCGTCACCGTCACCTCGATGAGACCCGCCGGGCAGGGCACCGCGCCCGAGGCCCGGCTCAACTCTCCGAGTGCGGGCTCGATCCGGGCCACCGCGAAGCCCGGTTCGGCCGGCTCGACCCCGAGCACGCGCGTCATCAGGTCGCGGGTGGGCGTCGAGGACCAACCATGGCTGATCGTGCCGCCGTACCAGGTCTCGCTCCACGAGGTCTCGCTGCGGGCGAGCAGCGCCGCCCAGTCCAGACACAGGCCGGCGATCAGGTCGGCCCGGCCCGCTCGGGCCAGCGCGTCGTGCACCACGTAGCGGAAGAACGGCTGGGCGCGCACCACCGCGCGACCGGTGTCCCACCACGGCTTCGGCGGCCCGGCCCGCAGGTGCGCCCCGCCGACCTCGGTGTTCGAGCCAGGCTCGGCGGGGCCGTCCGGAGCGCTGAACGCGGCGTGTACCAGGTTCTCTTCGGCGGTGAGCACGGTCACCAGGCGCTCGATCCGCTCGGCCGGCACCAGGCCGCCCACGATCGCCGCCGCCTGGCCGTGCTGGGAGGCCATCGGGCGGCGCTCGCCGTCCGCGATCGAGTCCGCGTAGCGCTCCCGCTCGGGATCCCACAGCCGCTCGAAGCCGAGCACGAGCCGGGCATGCGCGGCCCGTGCCCAGTCCGCCCGGTTTCGATCGCCGAGCCAGTCGGCCAGTTCGGCGAACTCCAGCAGGGCCCGACCCCACAGCCCGCACAGCGCCGCCGAGACGCCCTCGGTGTGCACGGCCGACCAGTCGATGATCACCCAGCCGAAGACGTCGGTGGGCAGGCCGGTGTCGTCCAGGAACGGCACGAACCAGCGCAGCACCCGCTCGGCCACCGGGAGCAACTCGGCGATCTCCTCGCGATCGCCGACGTAGCGGTACAGGTTCCACACCGAGTGCACCCAGTGCAGCGCCCAGTCCGGGATCACCGTGAAGTCGGCCCACTCGGCGTCGCCGGCCACCGCCATCGGCAACATCCCGTCCGAGCGCGGCGACGCGGCCAGCCGGGGATGCCAGCGGGCCAGCCGCCAGTCGGAGTTGGTGGTCAGGTCGACCATCTGGTGCACCACCGCGTCGCCGGTCCAGGCCCGCTGCTCGCGGGTGGGGCAGTCGACGTAGGCGTCCGCCGAACACAGCGTCACGGTGCGGCGTCCGACCCGCCAGATCTGCTCCAGGCGCGGATCCGAGCAGGCGAACCACGCGTCGCCGGTGACCGGGTAGGTGCGTTCGCGGACCGCCACGCGGTGCACGGTGACGCCGTCGGGGGCCTCGACCAGGACGCCGCGCAGGCCGTAGGAGTCGAACGACTCCAGGGCGCGACGGGTGCCGTCGACGGTCACCGCCAGGCTCGCGTCGTGCTCGCCGGGCGCGGGCCGCCCGTTCGGGTCGACGAACTCGGCGGTGCGAACCAGGACCTCGGCGCCGGCCGGGCCGTGCGCGTCGACGACCACGGTGCCGGAGAGCACCTGCTCCGCCGTGTAGGCGCCGGCCGGGCCCGGGGTCAGCACCGTCTCGCGTGGTTGCGGCCAGGTGATCGGCCGGCCGCCGAACGGGCCGCCGGGGTAGCTGGGCGGCTCGGGCCGACCCGGCTCGCCGGTGGTCATCGCGCGCCGCAGCACCGCCGCCGGCCAACCGGGATCGTGGTCGGGGTGTTGCCAATCGGCGGGCAGCGCACGGGCGTCCAGCAGCTCGCGACCGCGCCCGGAGATGGTGCCGCCGCCGGGGGTCGCGGTCCACCCGGCCAGGACCCGGGCCTGCCAGTGCTCGCCGGTGACGAACCACGCGTCCGGGCCGAGCCGGGCCTCGAGCACGAACGCGCCGTGCACCAGGTCGTTGGCGAACGGCGACGGCGGCAACCACCACGGATTGGGCCCGTCGTAGACCCAGGCCAGCGCGGTCACCACGTTGGTGCCCGGGCGCAGGTGGGCGGCCAGATCGAGATCGTCGTACGGCCGCAGGCGCGGATTCGCGCGCACCGGCCCGCGGGCCACCTCGACCCCGTTCACGGCCAGCGTGTACCCGGACAACGCGACCACGCGCGTGGGCACCCGCTCGGGCACCCGGTCGAGATCGAGCACGGCCCGCAACGCGACGGTATGCCGCCCCTGCGGGCCACCCGCCGCGTCGGCCCAGATCCACCGGGCCCGCCATCGGCCGGGCGGAAAGTCGGTACTGACGATCACGCGATCATTCCTTCGTGTCGAACTGAAAATTCCGGCCGCCGAACCAGGCGCCGAAACCGGACGAAATCCGGCCGGGCCGATGCCGACGCCGAACCACGTACCGAAGCCGGGCGCAAGACCCGGACCATCCGGCAGCAATATGGAGTAGACGCATCCAAATCGGGCAATCCGTGGCCCGGCCGGCGTTCGGGTCACCTCGGCCGAAGGCCGGGTCCGCTCGGCCGGTTCGGCGCTTGAGCACACAACCGCCCGGCGATTGCCGGCAACCCGCCCGGCTACCGGGCCAGGTGCTCGCGGACCGCCGCCAACCACGCTTGCGGCCGTTCGGTCTGCGGACTGTGCTTGGCCCCCGCGACGACCCGAAGCTCCGCGCCCCGGATGCCCGCGGCGAACTGCTCCGCCGCGCCCCGCAGTCGCCGATCGTGTTCGCCGACGACGACGGTGACCGGGCAGGAGATCTCGGCCAGCCGGCCGACCAGCGACGGATACGTGCCCAGCGCCTGCGCGCACCCGACGAACGCGGCCGGGTCCATCCCGGTGATCGCGCGCGTCTGCCGCTCGCGGCGGGCCAGGTCCTCTGCCGTGGCCCCCGCCGGAGGGCGGGAGAACGGCTTGAGCAAGGTCAGCAGCGGCGCCAGGCCGAACCTGCCGACCACCGCGTTCATGCCCCCGGAGAGCACCCGAAGCAGCGGCGTGGAGGTGGGCTCGGCGGCGGTGTCCATCAGCACGAGCGAGCGCACCCGGTCCGGATGGGCCAGCGTGTACCGCAGCGCCAGCACGCCGCCCATCGAGTGCCCGAGCAGATCGATCGGCTCGGGCAACACCCGCTCGACGAACCCCCCCAGGTCGGCGGAGAGGTGATCGAAGGTGTAGGCGGCTCGGTCGGCGAACTTGGTGCTGTCACCGTGTCCGCGATGGTCGTAGGCCAGGACCCGGCGATCCCGCGCCAGCAGTGGCGCGACACCGTCCCAGTCGGCCAGGCTGCCGGCGAATCCGTGCAGCAGGAGCAGCGGTGCCGGGCCCGGCTCGGGCGCGGCGGAGGGCAGGTCGCAGTAGCGCAGATCCGCCCCGGAAAAGGGTGGTCGAGGGGTGTCGGAGTGATGCGATTCGGCCTCGCCGCGGGTACCGCCGGCGAGGAGTCGGGATGATGTCGTCCACGAAAGCCTTCCATCTGGCATGTATTCGATGTTAGCGTCCCGCCGTCGTGATGTGACACACAAATCCCCCCGGATTCCTCGGGGCCAAGGCCCCCCGGCCGCCATTCCCACCCCGGATCCGCTACCGGACGTCGGCACACCCGACGCTCTCGGCGACCGAACCACCCGTGATCCACTGCTTCCTTCGAAGGACAGGTGAGCCCCTGTGTTGCTCCGAGGAGACGGACCCGCTCCGGCGCGACGTATCGCAATAGGCGTCCTGCTCGCCACCTTCGGCCTGACCGCTTCGGTCGGCTGTTCGGTCGAGAAGAAATCGGACGACAAGAAGCCCGCCGGCCCGGCCGCGGCCCCGAGCGGCCCCGCCCGCGGCGTCACCGACACCACCGTCAAGCTCGGCGTCGCTGCCACCGACCCGGCCCAGCTCAAGGCCTTCGGCGTGCCCAGCGAGGGCCCGGCGAGCAAGGACCTGTACGCCGCCTGGATCGCCGCGCAGAACAAGCGCGGCGGCGTCCAGGGGCGCACCATCGAACTCGCCTTCCGCCCGTTCCTGCCCACCGGCCCGGCCGAGGCGCAGGCCGCGTGCGTGGAGCTGAGCGAGGACAAGAAGGTGTTCCTGGCCATCGGCATCCTCACCGGGGACACCCCGCTGTGCTTCACCGAGACGCACGGCACGCCGTACCTGGGCCAGTGGGGCCAGTCCGCCGAGCGGGACCGCCGCTCCAAGGCGCCGTTCGTCGCGCTGGAGATGGCCGACGACCGGCAACGGGCCGCCGCCGTTCAGGCATTGCTCGACCAGAAGTTGCTCCAGGGCAAGAAGGTCGCGCTGTACTGGGAGGCGCAGGACGCGGCGGTGACCAAGAACACCGTCAAACCGCTGCTGGACGCGGCCGGCGTCGACATCGTCGTGCAGACCCCGCTCGACGACTACGGCACCGACCAGGCCGCCGGTGACCAGGCGTTGGACACGCTGGTGCAGAAGATGCGCTCGGCCGGTGCCGACACGATCCTCAACACGTCCAACTTCTCCAACCTGATGATCGCGCTGCAACGCGCGAACTGGCTGCCCGAGCAGGTCTACGCGACCTCGGCGCAGGCGCTGAGCCCGGCGGTGGTCAAGACCACCGGGATCAAGCCCGCGACGATGCAGAAGGTGACGGTGGCCGCGCCGTACATCCCGACCAAGGCGGAACTGCTCGCCGATCCCGCGGTCACGGCGTGCGTGGACGAGTACAACGCCGGCGGCGGCGAGCGCTTCGACGCCCCGGCGGCGAGCCGGGAGGCGCTGAGCGCGGTGGCCAACTCGTGCGCCTCGTTCCGGTTGTTCGTCCAGGCCGCCGACGCCGCCGGTCGCGACCTCACGGCCGCGTCCTGGCAGCGCGGCGCCGAGTCGCTGACCAAGCTCTCGCTGCCCGGCATGCCGCTCGCCTCGCTCGCCCCCGGCAAGCACAGCGCCGGCGACGCGGTGGGTGTGTACCGCTGGGACACGACGCAGAACCAGATGCTCCCGGCGGGACCGCCGATCTCCGCCGCGAAGTGACGGCAGCCGGCTCACCCGACACCACGTGAGGGCAGCCGACCCACCCGACACCACGTGACGGCAGCCGACTCACACGACACGAAGTGACGGCACGCGAACCACAAGAAAGGCCGATCACCTATGGACGGCGGCACCGCCGCACCTCAGCGGGACGACACCGCGGGCGAGCCGGGCAACCTGGCGGACCTCGCCGGCGCGATCCTGGACGAATCACCGCGGCCGGCCGGGCGCACCTCGCGCCGCGGCCGGACGTCGCCGCCGGCCACACCCGGCCCGACCACCGTCGCCGACACCGCCGTCCCCGGTGTCGGCGACGGAGCCCGCCCGGCGGCCGGGAAACCGGCCGCCGAGCAATCGACCCTGCGTCAGGGGCTGCGCCGGGGCGGCACGTCCGTGTTCACGGTGCTGCTGATCCTGACCGCGCTCGACGAACTCGAAGGCGCCGCGCTCGCGGTGCTGGCCCCCGACATCCGGGACAGCCTGGGCGTGGGCAACGGCACCATCGTCTTCCTCGGCGTCGCCGCGGGCGCGTTCACCGTGCTCGGCGCGGTGCCGATGGGCTGGATCGCGGACCGCTGCCGGCGTGGTCCGGTGATCGGCATCTCCACCGCGTTCTTCGCCGTGATGGTGTTCCTGTCCGGCTTCGCGACGAACGCGTTCATGTTCTTCTGGACCCGGTTCGGCGCGGGTGTGGCCAAGTCCAACAGCGGTCCCGTGCAGGGGTCGTTGTTGGCCGACACCTATCCGATCGGGATCCGCGGCCGACTCGGCGCCTCGATCGGCGTGTCCGGCCGGCTCTGCGCGGTGCTCAGCCCGCTGGTGGTCGGCGGCATCGCGGCGGCGGTCGGCGGACCGGACGGCTGGCGCTGGGCGTACTACCTGCTCGGCCTGCCGGTGGTGATCTTCGCCGCGTTCGCCTTCTTCCTGCCCGAACCCCCGCGCGGGCAATGGGAGAAGAAGGACACGCTCGGCGAGGTGATCGAGGACGAGAACCCGCCGCCGATCTCGATCGAGGCGGCGTTCGCCCGGCTGGGCCGGATCCGCACGCTCAAGACGGTGATCCTCGCGTTCGCCGCGATGGGCTTCGGCCTGTTCACCACACCGGTGTTGGGCAACCTGTTCCTGGAACAGGAATACGGCCTGGACGCGTTCGACCGGGGCCTGGTGGGCACCGCCGGCGGTATCGGCGGACTCGTGGTGCTGCCGTTCATCGGCCGCTACTACGACCGGCGCTTCCGCGAGGACCCGGCGCAGGCGTTGCGGCTGATCGGGTTGTTGATCGTGCCCTCGGCGTTGTTCGCGCCGCTTCAGTACTTCTCGCCCAACGCGGTGCTCTACACCGTCTTCGGGGTGCCGCAGATCGTGCTGCTGTCCTGTGCGTTCGCGCTGATGGGACCGCTGATGCAGACGATCGTGCCGTATCGACTGCGCGGCCTGGGCACCGCGATGGCGTCCATCTACGTGTTCTTCATCGGCGCCACCGGCGGCGGCCTGGTCTCCGCGCCGCTGATCGACAGCTTCGGCCCGCGCACCGCGGTGCTGATCACGCTGGTGCCGACCACCGTGATCGGCGGCCTGCTGATCATGCGCGGTGCCGGCTACGTGCGCGACGACCTCGCGCTGATCGAGGCGGAACTGCACGAGGAATACCAGGAGCACGAGCGCCGGCAGGCCCGACCGGATCAGGTCCCGGTGCTCCAGCTCAACCACGTGGACTTCTCCTACGGTCAGGTCCAGGTGCTGTTCGACGTCGGTTTCGAGGTACGCCGCGGCGAGGTGTTGGCCCTGCTCGGCACCAACGGCGCGGGCAAATCGACCATCCTGCGCACGATCGCGGGCCTGGCCACGCCCGAACGCGGGGTGATCCGGCTGGGTGGCCGTACGGTCACCTTCGTCGCCCCCGAGCAGCGGGTCCGGCTGGGCATCGTGTCGTTGGCGGGCGGTGCGGGCGTGTTCCCCGGGATGAGCGTGCGGGAGAACCTGGAGATGGGCGCGTACATCCACCGCGCCGATCCCGAGCAGGTGCGGACCCGGATCGAGCGTTCGCTGGGGCTGTTCCCGCAGTTGGTCGAACGGGCCGACGAGCCGGCCTCGGCCCTGTCCGGTGGGCAGCAGCAGATGTTGGCGCTGGCCATGGCGATGTTGCACGACCCCGAGGTGCTGCTGATCGACGAACTCTCGCTCGGCCTGGCGCCGGCGATGGTGGCCGAACTGCTCGCGGTGATCGAGCGGTTGAAGGCCGAGGGCCTCGCGATGATCGTGGTCGAGCAGTCGCTGAACGTGGCGATGTCGATCGCGGATCGGGCGATCTTCCTGGAGAAGGGCCGGATCCGGTTCGAGGGGGCGGCGGCCGACCTGGCCGAACGCGACTTCGTCCGGGCGGTGTTCCTGGGCGGCGACGCGGAGGCCGGTGATCCGGACGGCGCCGCCGGCGGCGGTGCGGTCGTGGAACCGGCCGATCCGGCCGATCCCATCGATCCGACGGGCCCCATCGATCCGACCGACCCCGCCGATTCGGCAGACCCCACGGATTCGGCCGGAAAGGTTGCCGACCATGGCTGACCTGATGACTCGCCAGATCGCCTTCGACGGCCTGGTCAACGGCCTCGCGATCGGCCTGATCGCGCTGGGCATCGTGCTGGTGTACCGGTCCAGCCGGGTGATCAACTTCGCGGTCGGCAACCTCGGGGTGATCGGCGCGGCGCTGCTGCCGCTCGCGGTGATCAACTACGGTGTGCCGTTCTGGGCGGCGCTGATCGGCGCCCTCCTGGTCGGCACGCTCGCCGGCACCATCGTCGAACTCGCGGTGATCCGCCGGTTGTTCCACTCGGCCCGGGTGACCGTACTGATCGCCACCATCGGCGTCGCGCAGGCCTGCGTGGCGGCGGTGCGCGCGCTGCCCGACGTGGACGGCGCGGTCCGGGCGAGCTACCCGGTGGCGATCACCGAACAGTGGGAGATCGCCGGAGTCCGGGTGACCGGCGCCCAGGTCTGTGTCCTGGTCGTGGTCCCGCTCGTGGCCGGCGCGCTGACCTGGTTCCTCGGCCGCACCACCCAGGGCCGCGCGGTCACCGCGTCCGCCGAGAACCCCAACCTGGCCCGTACGGTCGGGATCAGCCCCAAGATCGTGTCCACCGTGGTCTGGACCCTGGCCGGCCTGCTCTCCACCCTCGCGATGATCCTGATCGCCGGCCAGTCCGGCCGGGTCTCCGCCACCGCCGACCTGGGCCCGAACACGATGGTCCGGGCGATGGCCGCCGCAGTCATCGCGGGTCTGACCTCGTTCCGCTGGTCGATGCTGGCCGGGGTGGTGATCGGGGTGCTCCAGGCGGCCGTTCGATTCAACTTCGTCGAACAGACCGGTCTGGTCGACTTCCTGCTGCTGTGTGCGGTGGTCACCGCGGTGTGGGTGCGCGCCCGGCGCGACGCCCGTACGGACGGTCGCGGCGACGTGCGCGCCTTCGCCACCGGCCCGCGCCCGGCCCCGATCCCGGAACGACTGCGCGGCGTGTGGTGGATCCGGCACCTGAACCGACTCGCCCTGGTGCTACCGCTCCTGGTCGCGGTGCTGCTGCCGCTGGTGGTCACCCAGGCATCGCGGCACCTGCTCTACGGCACCATCCTGGCGTTCGCGATCTGCGCCTGCTCGCTCACCGTGCTCACCGGCTGGGCCGGCCAACTCTCGCTCGGCCAGATGGCGTTCGCCGGTCTGGGCGCGCTGACCACGGCCGCGCTCACCCGGGGCCTCTCGATCGACATCGGCGCAGACCGCACGATCGCCTTCCAGGCCCTGCCGTTCGCGCTCTCCGCGCTGATCGCCGCACTGGTCACGGCCGCGCTGGCGGCGATCGT
The DNA here is from genome assembly GCF_040629175.1 of Embleya sp. NPDC005971. Lineage (NCBI taxonomy): Bacteria > Bacillati > Actinomycetota > Actinomycetes > Kitasatosporales > Streptomycetaceae > Embleya > Embleya sp. NPDC005971. Next base: position 32,410 of record NZ_JBEXUX010000085.1, read on the forward strand.
CGGCGCCGGCGCGCTGCGGGTGGACGGCATGCTGCTCGCGGTCAGCACCTTCGCACTCGGCGTCGCGGCGGCCGGCTACCTCTACCGGCGGCCGTTCCTCACCGACGGCAACGCGTCCTCGGTGCCGCTGCCCCGAGGGGACCTGTTCGGCCTCGACCTGTCCGACGAACGCACCTACTACTACGTGCTGTTGGTCGTGCTGATCGTGGTGCTGGCGCTGATCGCCCGGCTGCGCGCACACGGCACCGGGCGGCGCACCATCGCGGTCCGCGACAATCCGGAGGCGGCCGCCGCCTGTACCGTCGCGCCGCTGCGCACCAAGGTCACCGCGTTCGCGCTGTCCGGGGCGATCGCCGGCCTCGGCGGCGCGCTGCTCGCGGGCAGCGTGCAGAGCGTGCCGCTGACCGAACGGTTCTTCCAGGTCTCGGATTCGCTGACCCTGGTGGCGATCGTGGTGATCGGCGGCCTGGGTTCCACCGTCGGCCCGGTGATCGGGTCGGTGTGGGTGGTCGGACTGCCCGCCTTCTTCCCCGGCAACTCGCTCGTGCCGATCTTCGCCTCCAGCATCGGACTGCTGGTCCTGCTGCTGTACTTCCCGGGCGGACTGACCCAGATCGCGAACGCGGCACGCGCGGCGCTGCTGCGCTGGGCCGAAGGGCGGTTGCCGGCGGAGCCCGAGCCGTCGACGTCCGCGCCGAAACCGGAACGTCCTCTACGAGTTCGCGAGCGCACCGAGACACCGACGGCCTCGGCCGACGCTCCGGTGCTGCGCACCCGCGAGGTGTCGGTGCGCTACGGCGGCAACACGGCGGTGGACTCCGTGTCGATCCAGGTGCGCCCCGGCGAGATCCTCGGCCTGATCGGCACCAACGGCGCGGGCAAGTCCACCCTGCTCAACGCGATCGGCGGATTCGCACCGGCCACCGGCACCGTCGAACTGCTCGGACAGGACGTCTCGCGCCTGGCCCCGGCCAAGCGAGCCGCCCTCGGCCTGGGGCGCACCTTCCAGGCGGCCCGCCTGTTCCCCGAACTCACGGTGCGGGAGACGGTGTTGGTCGCACTGGAGGCGCGCCGCCGGTCCGGCCTGCTGTCCACCGCGCTGCTCCTGCCCGCCGCCACGCGCGCCGAACGCCACCGCCGGACCGAGGCCGCCGACCTGATCGACCTGGTCGGCCTGGGCCGCTACGCGGACACCCCCGTCGCGCAACTGTCCACCGGCACCCGGCGGATCGTCGAACTGGCCAACCTGATCGCACTGGACGCGCGGGTGTTGTGCCTGGACGAGCCGACCGCCGGTGTCGCACAACGCGAGACCGAGGCCCTGGGCCCGCTGTTGTTGCGGCTGCGCCGGGAACTGGACGCCGCGATGATCGTGATCGAGCACGACATGCCATTCATGATGTCGATCAGCGACCGGCTGTACTGCCTGGGCGCCGGGCGGGTGATCAGCGAGGGCACACCGGAACAGGTGCGCACCGACCCGGCCGTGATCGCCGGCTACCTCGGCACCGACACCCGCGCGATCGACCGGTCGGGTGCGGCCACGGCGGCCGTCCGCGACACCCAAACGTCATCCGGGGCCGAGTCCGGCTCCGGCTCCGGCTCCGGGGGCGACCCCGAGTCCGCCCCCGCCCGCTCGCACCCCATGCCCGACCCCGTGATGGAGAGCTGACCCATGCCCCTGGACCCGCCGATTCAGCGCATCATCGACCTGTTGGCCGCCCACCGCGACACCAACGAGCCGCCCGGCACCCTGGAGGAGCGGCGCAAGCTCGCGAACGCGACCATGCGACTGGCGTTCACCGGCCGGCCCGACGACGTCACCGCCACCGATCACCTGGTGCCGGTCGCGGACGGCGAGATCACCGTACGCATCCTGCGACCGGCCGGACTGCCCGCCGCCGCACCGGTGTTCTACTTCATCCACGGCGGCGGCTGGTTCCAGGGCGACCTGGACACCGCCGAGGTCGAACTCGGGCCGATCACCTCGACGGTGCCGTGCGCGGTGGCCCTGGTCGACTACCGCCTCGCCCCCGAACACCCCTATCCGGTACCGCTGGAGGACTGTGTCGCGGGATACGCGTGGTTGCACGCCAACCACGCCGAACTCGGCCTGGACCCCGAACGCGTCGTCGTCGGCGGGTGCAGCGCGGGCGGCAACCTGGCCGCCGCGCTGTGCCTGATCGCCCGCGACCGGGAACTGCCGATGCCGCGCGCCCAGTTGCTCGACGTCCCGTGCCTGGACCTGACCGAAATGGACACCGACGGCGACCCCGAGTCGATCCTCGACTTCGGCGGCCTGACGCCCGAGGCGTGCAACGAGTTCTTCGGCCTCTACCTGGCCGGGGTCACCGACCCGCGCGATCCCAGGGTCTCGCCGATGTTCGAGCCCGACCTGAGCGGACTGCCGCCGGCCGTGATCACCGTCGCCGAATACGACCCGGTCCGTGACCAGGGCGAACGCTACCTGACCCGGCTGCACGAAGCCGGCGTCCCGGGCGCGGCCTTCCGGGTACTGGCCCACCTGCACGGCGGCTGGGTCATTCCCGGCACCGTCACCCACGCCCTCGTCGGCGACCTCCGCGCCGCCTCCGTGCGGCGCGCCCTCAGCGGGACGCTCGCGCCCTGACCGGGACATTCACGTCCCCTCCGGACCCGAAGCGACCCACGCACAGGTCCCATCCCTCCCTTTCCCTGCCATCCCATCCGTCCCTTCCATCCCGTCCCTTCCATCCCTTTCCGTTCCTCCCGACGCACGTTGCGCCACCGTCCCCTTGTCTTGCGTGATCCTTGGAGGTCAGGGTGTCCGTCCACATACCCGTCCATATCCCCCGACAGAGAACAGCACGCAGAGCGGCCCGCCGACGCATCGGCGTGGCCCTCGCCTCGACCCTCGCCCTGCTCGCCGCGCTGTTCGGCGCGGTCCCGGCGAGTTCGACCACCGCCGCCGCGACACCGCTCGTGCAGGGCAGCGTCGCGCAGTACGGCATCGCCAAGCAGCAGAACCTGCCGGTCACCATGTCCGACGGCACGGTCCTGCGGGTCGACGTCTACACCCCGGCCACCGCCGGCACCACCACGCCCGCCACCGGCTCGTTCCCGGTGCTGCTGACCCAGACCCCGTACGGCAAGGGCTCCACCGAGGCCGAGCTGTCCTGGTTCGTGCAGCGCGGCTACATCGCGATCGCCGCGGACGTGCGCGGCACCGGCACCTCCAACGGCTCGTGGTCGCCGTGGGCGCCCAAGGAGGGCCAGGACGGCGCCGAACTCGTCGCCTGGGCGGCCCAGGTGCCGCACTCCGACGGCAAGGTCGGCCTCACCGGCGGCTCCTACGCCGGCATCAACCAGATCATGACCGCCTCGTCCATCGGCCCGAACTCGCCGATCAAGGCGATCTTCCCGCTGGTGGCCGGCAACGACCTCTACCGTGAACTGGCCACGATGGGCGGCATCCCCGATGCCGAGTTCATGTCCTTCTGGCTGACCTACACCGGCATCTCGCACATGACCGCGCCGCTGGCCGAGGCACTGCGCGAGGGCTCGACGCAAAACATCCTGGACACCCTGACCCTGGAGCTCCAGCACCTGGGCGGCGTCGCCTCGGCCAACCTGCCGATCCTGACCGGTCTGCTCGGCGGCGGCGAACAGGCCTACGACGGCTCGTTCTGGCAGCAGCGCCGACCGGCGGACATGCTCGCGAACGTGGTCGCCAACGGCGTGCCCGCGTTCCTGGTCGGCGGTTGGTACGACCTGTTCCAGCGCGGCGCGTTGATGAACTACGCCGGTCTGCAGAACGCCTGGGCGGGTCGCCCGGTGGGCGCGCCGATGATCGCCGGTCAGCCGGTCACCGACCGCTACCAGCTCCTGATGGGCCCGTGGTACCACGACCCGCGTCAGGACCCGACCCTGGACCTGCCGGCCCTACAACTGCGCTGGTACGACAAGTGGTTGAAGGGCATCGACACCGGCATCACCGGTGGCGCCAACCCGCTGCACGTCAAGGAACTGGGCAGCAACCGCTGGCTGGACACCCGCAACTACCCCTTCACCGGCGCCGACCCCACCCGCCTCTACCTGGACAAGGGCCGCACCGGCAGCGCCTCGGCCTCCACGAACGACGGCCTGCTCACCCCGACCGCGCCCACCGGCAACAACAGCGAGTGGATCAGCTGGACCGCCAACAACAGCCCGTGCACCCGCTCGACCGCACAGTGGCTCGGCGGCTTCATCAAGGATCCCGCCTGCACCGACAGCAACACGGCGCGCGAGACCGGCCCGGGCTCGCTCGTCTACACCACCGCCCCGCTGACCGAGACCAAGGTGCTCGCCGGCCCGATCGGCGCGACCTTGTACGCGCAGTCCAACACCCCCGAGACGCACTGGGTGGTCACCGTCACCGACGTGGCCCCCGACGGCTCCTCGGTCCCGCTCAGCTCCGGCTCCCTGGCGGGCTCGCACCGCGCCCTGGACCCGGCGCGCACCTGGTACGCCCCCGACGGCACCACGATGATGCCGTACCACCCGTCCACCCAGAGCACCACGACGTCGGTGCAGCCGAACCAGATCACCCGCTACGACATCGAGGTCTTCCCGACCTTCGCGTCCATCGCTCCGGGCCACCGGATCCGGGTCAACATCACCACGGCCGACACTCCGCACCTGGCCGCGACGCTGACCCAGACCCCGGGCCTGCTGGCGGGCATCTGGCAGGTGAAGTCGGGCCCGGCGAACCCGTCGTCGGTGACCATCCCGCTGGCCGAAGTCCTGCGGGAGGTAGCCCAGCGAACGGCGCAACGCGTCCGGGTCGGCGAGCACGTCGACGTCGTCGAAGCGGATGCGCCCGGAGGTGG
>NZ_JBEXUX010000086.1:0-37043 GCF_040629175.1 Embleya sp. NPDC005971
GTCGGCAAGTGGGGCACGTTGCGGTCGTTGGGTCTGGACGATGCGCATATCGCGGATTCGCGTTCGCTCGATTTCGAGGAGCGGTTCCGTGCGGCGACCGGTGGTCGTGGTGTGGATGTGGTGTTGAACTCGCTTGCGGGCGAGTTCGTGGACGCGTCGTTGCGACTGGTGGCCGACGGCGGCCGGTTCGTGGAGATGGGCAAGACGGACGTGCGGGACGTGGACGTGGTCCGGGCCGCGTATCCGGGAGTTGCCCGGTACCAGGCGTTCGATCTCGTCGAGGCGGTCGGTGCGGACGGGATCGCGGGGCTGCTCGCGGTGTTGTTGCCGTTGTTCGAATCGGGTGCGCTCGCGCCGATCGTGGTGCGATCGTTCGATGTGCGGCGGGCGCCGGAGGCGTTCCGGTTCATGGCGCAGGCCAGGCACGTGGGCAAGTTGGTGTTGCGGATGCCGAAGCCGCTCGACCGGGACGGTACGGTCCTGATCACGGGCGGGACCGGCACGCTCGGCGCTTTGATGGCCCGCCATCTGGTCGCCGAACACGGCGTACGCAGCCTGGTGTTGATCAGTCGCAGCGGCACGGGAGCCGCCGGCGCGGCCGAGTTGTCGGCCGAACTCACCGCCCTCGGGGCGCGGATCGCGGTCGAGGCGTGTGATGCGGCGGATCGCGAGGCTCTGGCCGGTGTGTTGGCGCGGATTCCCGCCGGTGCGCCGTTGACCGGTGTCGTGCATGCGACCGGGGTCCTGGACGACGGCCTGATCGAGTCGATGACCCCCGAGCAACTGGAACGTGTACTGCGGTCCAAGGTCGACGGTGCGATCAACCTGCACGAACTGACCGCCGACCACGACCTCTCCGCCTTCGTACTCTTCTCCTCCATCGCCGGCGTGCTCGGTGGACCGGCCCAGGCCAACTACGCGGCGGCGAACGCCTTCCTGGATGCACTCGCGACCCACCGGCAGGCCGTCGGCCGGTCGGGTACCTCGCTGGCCTGGGGGTTGTGGGGACAGGCCACCGGGATGACCGGCCATCTCGGTCGGGAGGACCTGAACCGGATGGCGCGCGGCGGGATCCTGCCCTTCTCCGCCGATCTCGGCCTGCGGCTCTTCGACGCCGGCCGGTCGCTGCCGCACGCGCTGCTGGTGCCGCTGCGGCTGGATTCGGCCGCGCTGCGCACCCTCGCCGGGACGGGTGCCCTGCCGGGCGTGTTCGGCGGCCTGGTGCGCGGCCCGGCCCGACGGGTCGCGGTGGGCGAAGGGGACCCGGACGGGTCGGCCTGGCAGCGGCGTATCGCGGCCCTGGACCCGGTCGAGCGCACACGGGTGTTGCTGGAACTGGTCCGTACGCACGTCGCCGCGGTGCTCGGCCACGGCGACCCGACGGCCGTCGCCGCCGATCGTGGGTTCAAGGACCTCGGCTTCGACTCGTTGACCGCGGTCGAGCTGCGCAATCGGCTCACTGCCGACACCGGGCTGCGATTGCCCGCCACCCTGGTCTTCGACCACCCCACGCCGGCCGTGCTGGCTCGGCATCTCGGTACCGAACTGCCGGGCGCGCAGCCGGTCGTGGTCGCTGCGGCGAACCCGACGCCGGCGGCCGGCGCCGACGACCCGATCGCGATCGTCGGCATGGCCTGCCGCTTCCCCGGGGACGTGCGCTCCGCCGACGACCTGTGGCGCCTGGTCGCGCGGGGCGGGGACGCGATCTCCGAATTCCCCGCCAACCGCGGCTGGGACCTGGCCGGCCTGTTCCACTCGAACCCCGAGCATCCGGGGACCAGTTACGCCCGGGCCGGCGGCTTCCTGCACGACGCGGACCGGTTCGACGCCGAACTGTTCGGCATCAACCACCGCGAGGCGCTCGCGATGGACCCGCAACAACGACTGCTGTTGGAGACGTCCTGGGAAGCCCTCGAACACGCCGGCCTCGCGCCCGACGCCCTCGGCGGCAGCCGGACCGGGGTGTACACGGGACTGGTCGCGCAGGGCTACGCGGGCAGGCTGGACCGCGCCCCGGAGGAACTGGAGGGCTATCTGGGCACGGGCAACACGCCGAGTGTCGGCTCCGGCCGGGTCGCCTACAGCTTCGGGTTCGAGGGGCCGGCGGTCACCGTCGACACCGCGTGCTCCTCGTCGCTCGTCGCCCTGCACCTGGCGGTGCAGGCGTTGCGTGCCGGGGAATGCACGATGGCCCTGGCCGGCGGGGTGACCGTGATGTCGGAACCGGGACTGTTCGTCGAGTTCAGTCGGCAGCGCGGCCTGGCCGCGGACGGCCGTTGCAAGGCGTTCTCGGCGGAGGCCGACGGCTTCGGTCCGGCCGAGGGCGTCGGGGTCCTGGTGGTGGAACGCCTGTCCGACGCCGTACGCAACGGCCGACGGGTCCTCGCCGTGGTCCGCGGCTCCGCGGTGAATCAGGACGGTGCGAGCAACGGGCTGACCGCGCCGAACGGCCCCTCGCAGCAGCGGGTCATCCGGCAGGCGCTGGCGGTTGCCGGCCTGTCGGCCGCCGAGGTCGACGCGGTCGAGGCACACGGGACGGGCACCGCGCTCGGCGATCCGATCGAGGCGCAGGCGCTGATCGCGACCTACGGTCGGGACCGCGACGCGGAACACCCGGTCCACCTGGGCTCGGTGAAGTCGAACATCGGGCACACCCAGGCCGCCGCGGGTGTGGCGGGTGTGATCAAGATGGTCCAGGCGATGCGCGAGGGCGTGTTGCCGCCGACCCTGCACGCGGCGGATCCGACCCCGCACGTGGACTGGGCGGCGGGCTCGGTACGACTGCTCACCGACGCCACGCCGTGGCCCGTGACCGGGCATCCGCGCCGGGCGGCGGTCTCCTCGTTCGGCATCAGTGGCACCAATGCGCACGTCGTCCTGGAACAGGCCCCCGCCCCCGAGCACTCCGGGGCCGGGGACCCGCGCTCGCTCTCGGACGGCGCGGCGCCGGCGGCCGAGGTGCCCGGCGCGGTACTGCCGTGGGTGCTCTCCGGTCACACCGCAGAGGCGCTGTACGCACAAGCGCGCAATCTTGCGTCCTTCCTGCGGACACGATCCGACCTCGCGTTGCCGGACGTCGCCCACACGCTGGCGACCGCCCGCGCCACGCTGCCCGAACGGGCCGTGTTGGCCGCCGCCGAACCGGCCGAACTCCTGTACGGCCTCCAGGCCCTCGGGCGGGGGGAAAGCGCCCCCGGAGTGGTGACGGGCCCGGCCCGTGCGGAGGGGCGCACGGCCTTGTTGTTCAGTGGGCAGGGGTGCCAGCGGGTCGGCATGGGGCGTGAACTGCACGACGCCTACCCGGTGTTCGCGGAGGCGTTCGACGCCGCCGTGTTCGAGTTGGACCGGCAACTGACGGGTCATGTCGCGCATTCGGTGCGGGATGTGGTGTTCGTCGGGGTCGGTGCCGAGGGTTTGTTGGACGAGACGGTGTTCACGCAGGCCGGGTTGTTCGCGGTGGAGGTGGCGCTGTTCCGGTTGGTGGAGTCGTTGGGTGTGCGGCCGGGGTTCCTGCTGGGGCATTCGATCGGTGAGTTGGCCGCGGCGCATGTGGCGGGGGTGTGGTCGCTGGAGGATGCGGCGGCGGTGGTGGCGGCGCGTGGGCGGTTGATGCAGGCGTTGCCGGCCGGTGGGGCGATGGTGGCGGTGCAGGCGTCCGAGGACGAGGTATCCGCGGCGCTGGAGGGGTCGGCCGGCGCGGTGGGTGTGGCCGCGGTCAACGGGCCCACGTCCGTGGTGCTTTCCGGCGACGAGGAACCGGTGTTGGCGGTGGCGGCCGTCTTCGCGGCGCGGGGGCGCAAGACGCGGCGTCTCACCGTCAGTCATGCGTTCCATTCGTTGCGGATGGACGGCATGCTCGCCGAGTTCCGCGACGTTCTGGCCGGCGTCTCCTTCGCCGAGCCCACCATCGCGATCGTGAGCAACCGGACCGGGCGGCTCGCCGAGGCCGACGAACTCGCCGACCCGGACTACTGGGTGCGCCAGGTGCGCGAGCCGGTGCGCTTCGCCGACGGAGTCGCCACGCTCGCCGCCCTCGGGGTCACCGCGTTCCTGGAAGCGGGACCCGACGGCGTGCTCACCGCGATGGCTCGGGAGACGCTCCCCGCGGCGCCCGACACCGCCGTGGTGCCGATGCAGCGCGCCGAACGGGCGGGGCCGGCCGCGCTCATCGGCGCGCTGGCCGCCGTGCATCAGGCCGGGGTCCCGGTGAACTGGTCGGCCTTCTTCGCCGGTACCGGGGCGCGGACCGTGGACCTGCCCGGCTACGCCTTCCAACGCCGCCGCTTCTGGCTCGAACCGACCGCTGCCCCGGTCGCCGCCCGGACCGCCGAGTCCGATGCCGACCCGGCGTTCTGGGCCGCCGTCGAGCAGGGCGACGGTGATCGGGTGGCCGATGTGCTCGAACTGGGCGACGAGGCGCGGCGCGGATCGCTCACCGCGTTGTTGCCCGCGTTCGCCTCCTGGCGGCGCACTCGGCGCGAACGCAGCGCGTTGCACGCCTGGAGCTACGAGAGCACGTGGTGCCCGTGGACCCCGGAGGGCGAGCAACGCCTCACCGGTACCTGGCTGTTGATCGGTCGCAACGGGGTCGCCCCGAGCACCGAGGACGACCCGACCACCGAGAATGCCCCGACCGCCGGGGCCGCTCCGACCGGCGAAGCCGAGTCGGACGACGGGCCGGCATCCGCGCGCCGGCGGTGCGCCCGTGCGCTCGTCGAAGCCGGAGCGCGGGTCGAGACGTTGCTCCTGACCGAAGCCGAAGCCGAAGCCGACGCGGAACGTGCGGCTTTGGCCGACCGGATCCGTGCGGTCGGCCCGGTCGCCGGAGTGTTGTCGCTGCTCACCGGGCAGCCCGGAGTGCACCCCGAATTCCCGTCGTTGACCCGCTGGTTCGCCGACACCGTGACCGTGGTGCAGGCGCTGGCCGAGGCCGGATGCGGCGCGCCGGCGTGGTGGGTGACCGAGGCGGCCGTGGCCGTCGACGGTGATCCCGCGCCGGGGGCCGAGGCCGCCCAGGTCTGGGGTTTCGGCCGGGCGGCGGCGCTGGAACTGCCCACGTCCTGGGGCGGGTTGGTGGACGTGCCCGCGGACGCCGACGAGCGGGTGTGGTCCCGGTTGGCCCACCTGGTCGCCGCCGGCAGTACGCAGGACCAGGTCGCGCTGCGCACCACCGGAGCCTGGGTGCCCCGGCTGCGCCGCGCGGTGTTCGACCGCTCGGGCCCGGCGGCGGCCTGGGTGCCCGCCGGTACCGTCCTGATCACCGGCGGCACCGGCGGGCTGGGCGCCCAGGTGGCCCGCTGGGCCGCCGCGCAGGGCGCCGAACACCTGGTGTTGACCGGGCGCCGCGGCCCGCAGGCCCCGGGCGCCGGCGAACTCGTCGACGAACTCACCGCCCTCGGGGCGCGGGTCACCGTCGCCGCCTGCGATGTCGCCGACCGCGACGCGCTCGCCCGACTGGTGGCCGACGTCGAGGCGGACGGCCCGGCGATCCGGGCCGTGGTGCACACCGCCGGGATCGGCCAGGCCGCGACCGTCGCCGAGACCGACCTCGCCGCCTGCGCCCGGATCACCGAGGGCAAGGTGCTCGGCGCCGCGCACCTGGACACGCTGTTCGGCGACCGCGAACTCGACGCGTTCGTGCTGTTCTCCTCGATCGCGGGCGTGTGGGGCAGCGGAGCCCAGGGGGCGTATGCGGCGGGCAACGCGCAGTTGGACGCGCTCGCCCGCCGGCGTCGCTCCCGGGGCCTCGCCGCGACGGCGGTCGCCTGGGGCCCGTGGGCGGGTGCCGGGATGGCGGCGGGCGAGAGCGGCGAGCAACTGGCCCGCCGCGGGCTGCGCGCGATGGACCCCGGCACGGCGGTCGCGCTGATGGCCCACGCCGTCGCCCGGCCCGAGGCCGGCACCGTGCTCGCGGACGTGGACTGGCCGCACTTCCTGCGCCGCTTCACCGCGTTGCGTCCCAGCGCGCTGCTGGGTGACCTGCCGGAGGCCCGTGCGTATGCGGCCGACCAGGACCGGGAGCGGGACCGGGGCGACGCCGCGGCCGGGCCGGCCGGTGAATCGGAGTTGGCCCGGCGGCTGGCCGACGCCGGCCCCGGGGAGCGCGAACACATCCTGCTCGACCTGGTCCGGGTCGAGGCCGCCGCCGTGCTCGCCCTGCCCGTCGGTGAACTGCCCTCCGGTGACCGGGCCTTCCGCGACCTCGGCTTCGACTCGCTGACCGCCGTCGAGCTGCGCGACCGACTGGCGCTGCGCAGCGGACTGGAACTGCCCAGCACGCTGATCTTCGACTACCCCACGCCGACCGCCCTGGCCGGCTTCCTGCTCGACGAACTCGCGGGCGCACGGCCCACCGGCGTCGATCCCGTGCTCGGCACCGCCCTCGACGACGACCCGATCGCGATCATCGCGATGGCGTGCCGCTACCCCGGCGGGGTCGGCGGCGCCGAGGACCTGTGGCGACTGGTCGCCGAAGGCGTGGACGCCGTCACGGACTTCCCGACCGACCGCGGCTGGGACCTCGACGCCCTGTACCACCCCGACCCCGAACACCCGGGCACCAGCTATGCGCGCGAGGGCGGATTCCTGCCCGGCGCCGCCGAGTTCGACGCGGCGCTGTTCGGCATCTCGCCGCGCGAGGCGCTGGCGATGGACCCGCAGCAGCGGCTGCTCCTGGAGACGTCCTGGGAAACGTTCGAGAACGCCGGCATCGATCCGACGTCGGTCAAGGGCAGCCCGGTCGGCGTCTTCGTCGGCGGCGCGGCCTGCGGCTACGGCGCCGGCGCCGGGGACCTCCCGGAGGGTGTGGAGGGATACGCCCTCACCGGCAGCGTCAGCAGCGTGATCTCCGGCCGGGTCGCCTACGCCTTCGGCCTGGAGGGCCCCGCGCTCACCGTCGACACGGCGTGCTCCTCGTCGTTGGTCGCCCTGCACCTGGCCGGCCGCGCGTTGCAGCGCGGCGAGTGCACGATGGCGCTGGCCGGGGGCGTGACCGTGATGGCCACCCCGACCGGATTCGTGGAGTTCAGCCGGCAGCGCGGGCTGTCGGCGGACGGCCGCTGCAAGGCGTTCGCCGCCGCCGCGGACGGCACCGGATGGTCCGAGGGAGTCGGCCTGTTGCTGGTCGAACGGCTCTCCGACGCCGAACGCAACGGGCATCGGGTGCTCGCCGTCGTGCGCGGCAGCGCGGTGAACCAGGACGGTGCCAGCAACGGCCTGACCGCGCCCAACGGCCCCTCCCAACAGCGGGTCATCCGACAGGCGCTGGCCGACGCCCGGCTCACCGCCCGCGACGTGGACGCGGTCGAGGCACACGGGACCGGGACCGCGCTGGGCGACCCGATCGAGGCGCAGGCGCTGCTCGCCACCTACGGCCGCGAGCGGCCGGAGGACGTGCCGCTCTACCTGGGCTCGGTCAAGTCCAACATCGGCCACACCACGGCCGCGGCGGGTGTCGCGGGGGTGATCAAGATGGTGATGGCGATGCGCGAGGGGGTGCTGCCCGCCACCCTGCACGTGGACGAGCCGACCCCGCATGTCGACTGGTCGGCCGGCACCGTGGAGTTGCTGACCGCGCGGCGGGCCTGGCCCGAGCTGGGTCGGCCGCGCCGCGCGGCCGTCTCGGCCTTCGGCATCAGCGGGACCAACGCGCACGTGGTGCTCGAACAACCGCCCGCCGCACCGGTGGCGGCGGACGACCTCCGCACCGCCGGCGGCCCCGCCGGCACCCTGCCCGTCCTGCTGTCCGGGCACTCCGAACGGGCCTTGCGCAACCAGGCCGCGCGGCTCGCCGAGCACGTCCGGGCGCTGCCCGAACCGGACCCGGCCGGGCCGGCGACGCCCGACACCGCGCTGCTCGACCTGGCCTACTCGTCGGTCGTCTCCCGGGCCGGACTGGAACACCGGGCCGTGGTCACCGCGGCCGACCGGGAGGGGTTGCTCACCGCCCTTGTGGGGTTGGCGGCGGGGGGCTCTGGGGTCGACGCGGTCGTGGGCCTGGCACAGTCTGGAGCCCGTCCGGTGTTCGTCTTTCCCGGTCAGGGTTCGCAGTGGGCCGCGATGGCCGGCGGGCTGCTCACGACGTCACCCACGTTCGCCGCGCGGATCCGGGCGTGCGAGGAGGCGCTTGCGCCGTTCACCGACTGGTCGTTGACCTCGGTCCTGAACTCTGAGTCGGACGCGTGGCTGGAGCGGGTCGAGGTGGTGCAACCGGTGTTGTGGGCGGTGATGGTCTCGCTGGCCCAGTTGTGGCGTTCGTACGGGGTGCGGCCCGCCGCGGTGGTGGGGCATTCCCAGGGCGAGATCGCCGCGGCGTGTGTCGCGGGCGCGCTCTCGCTGGAGGACGGCGCGCGGATCGTCGCGCTGCGCAGCAAGGCCATCCTGGACCTGTCCGGCAAGGGCGGCATGGCCTCGGTGGCCCTGTCCCCGGCGGAGGCGGCCGAGTTGACCGCGCCGTTCGGCGACCGCATATCGCTCGCGGCCGTCAACGCCCCGCACTCGGTGACCCTCTCCGGCGACCCCGACGCGTTGGCCGAACTGCTGGAGCGCTGCACGGCCCAGGACATCTGGGCGCGCCGCGTCCCGGTCGACTACGCCTCGCACTCCGCGCAGGTCGAGACCATCCGCGAGCCGCTGCTCGCCGCCCTGGCCGGCCTGGAGCCGCGCGCCGCGAGCATTCCCTTCTACTCGTCGGTCACCGGCGGCCTGTTGGAGACCACGGCCCTGGACGCCGACTACTGGTACGACAACCTGCGGCAGACCGTGCGCTTCGACGAGGCCGTCCGGGCGCTGCTGGACCAGGGCCACGACGCCTTCATCGAGACCAGCGCCCACCCGGTGCTGACCACCGGCATCCTGGAGATCGTCGAGTCGGCCGGATCGCGGGCCGCGGTGCTGGACACGCTGCGTCGGGGCGAGGGCGGCCCCGAGCGCTTCACCGGCGCGCTGGCCCGGGCGTACGCGCACGGTGTCGGCGTCGACTGGCGGATCGCGTTCGCCGACCACGAGCCCCGGTTGACCGACCTGCCCGGCTACGCCTTCCAGCGCGAGCGGTATTGGCTGCAGGGCACCCCCGGCGGGGCGGCCGACGCGCAGGGCCTGGGGCTGATCCCCACCGGCCACCCGCTCCTGGGCGCGGCGGTCGACCTGGCCGACGCGGCCGGGATCGTGCTCACCGGGCGCATCGGTCGGCGCACCCACCCGGGGCTGGCCGAGTACACCTCCCCGGACACGGCGCTGTTGCCCGGCGCGGTGTTCCTCGAACTCGCCCTGCACGCGGGCCGGCTCACCGGCCTCGGCACGGTCGAGGAACTGACCCTGCAGGCACCGCTGTCGTTGCCCGAGCGCGGCGGCGTGCAGATCCAGGTGTCGGTGGGCGCCGCGCGACCCGACGGCCGCCACCCGGTGGCCGTGCACTCCGGCCCGGACGACCCCGAGGCCGGCGGCTCCTGGACCCGGCACGCCGACGGCCTGCTCGCGCCGGTCGTCGAGGACCCGGACGACGGGCCGGACTTCGAGGACGACCTGGTCGTCTGGCCCCCGACCGGGGCGGAACCCGTGACCGTGCCGCCCCCGGGCCCGGCCGACTCCGCCGATCCCGGCCACGAAGTACTGCGCGGGGTATGGAAGTCCGGCGCGACCGTGTACGCCGAGGTCGCGCTGCCCGCGGACCGGCGGCAGAGCTCCGGCGGCTACGGGCTGCACCCGACACTGTTGACGGCGGCCCTGCGGGCGGTCGGCGCGGCGGCGACCGGGGAGGCCGACGTCGCCGGGGAGATCCGAATGCCGTTCGCCTGGTCCGGGGCCGCGGTGCACACGCCCGGGGCGACCTCGCTGCGGGTGCGCCTGACGGCCGACGACGACACACCCGACACCCTTTCCCTGGTCGCCGCGACCGCGACCGGCGCCGCCGCGTTCACGGTGCGTTCGCTCGCGCTGCGCGCCGTCTCGGCGGAACAACTTCGCGCCGCGCTCACCGAGGTCGAATCCCCGGCCGCCGGGCCCGGATCGGTACCGCTGCTGCGGCTCGGCCCGGCCCGCCCGGCCGAGGACGGCGCGGGGACGGAGACCGAGAGCACCGCCGAGAGCGCCGCGCTGCTGCGCCGACTGGCCGCCCTGGGTGACCAGGACCGTCGGCGGGTGCTGAGCGATCTGGTGGTCGAGCACGTCGCGGCCGTCCTGGGCCATGCCGCCGGCTCGGTGAGCGCCGACAAGCCGCTGCGCGACCTGGGTCTGGACTCGATGGCCGCGGTCGAACTGCGCAGTCGGCTCGGCGCGACCCTGGGCCTGCGGTTGCCGGTGACCCTCGTGTTCAGCCACCCCACCCCGGCGGCCCTGGCCGCCCACCTCGACACCGAACTCGGGCCGAACACGGCAACCGAGGCCGGTCCGGCGCCGGTTGCCTTCGGCCGACTGGAGAACGCCCTGTCCCGACTGCCGGCCGATCGGGAGACCAGAGCCGCCGTCGCCCGGCGGCTGGAGACGCTGCTGTGGAAGTGGCGCGATGCGGCCGAGTCCGGCGCGCCGGAGCCCGCCCTGGGCGGGGAGGCACTCGCCGATTCCTCCGCCGAAGAGATCTTCGACCTGCTCGACCGGGAGCTGGGCACCGCCTGACCCCGCGCTGTTCGTACTGCCTCCGGCTTCCCTGTGCCACCCGGCGAAAGTGGGCTCGCGTGTCGACCAACGAAGAAAAGCTCCTCGACTACCTCAAGAGGGCCACGGCGGACCTCGGCCGGACCCGGCAGCGGTTGCGCGAGGTCGAGGACGCCGCGTACGAACCGATCGCCGTGGTCGGCATGGCCTGCCGCTATCCCGGCGGCGTGCGCACGCCGGAGGAGTTCTGGCAGCTCGTCGCCGACGGCGTCGACGCGCTCGGAGACTTTCCGCGCGACCGCGGCTGGGACGTCGACGGCATCTACGACCCGGACCCCGAGCGGTCCGGCAAGACGTACGCCCGACGCGGCGGCTTCCTCGACGGCGCGGCCGACTTCGACGCCGAACTGTTCGGCGTCAACGCGCGCGAGGCCCTGGCCATGGACCCGCAACAACGGCTGCTCCTGGAAACCTCGTGGGAGGCGTTCGAACGCGCCGGCGTCGACCCGACCTCGCTCAAGGGCAGCCCGATCGGCGTGTTCGCGGGGGCCATCTCCTCGGGCTACGCCGAGCGGCTCACCAGCGTGCCCCAGGAGGTCGAGGGCTACCTCGGCACCGGCAGCATGACCAGCGTCGCCTCCGGGCGGATCGCCTACACCCTGGGTCTGGAGGGGCCGGCCGTCACGATCGACACCGCCTGCTCCTCCTCGCTCGTCGCGATCCACCTGGCCGCCCAGGCGCTGCGTCGGGGCGAGTGCACGATGGCGCTGGCCGGCGGGGTGACCGTGATGTCGACGCCGGGCATCTTCATCGAGTTCAGCCGCCAGCGCGGGCTGGCCCCGGACGGGCGCTGCAAGGCGTTCGCCGCCGCGGCCGACGGCACCGGCTGGGCCGAGGGCGCGGGCGTGCTGCTGTTGGAGCGGCTCGGCGACGCCCTGGCCGCCGGCCGCCCGGTGCTCGCCGTCGTCCGGGGCAGCGCGGTCAACCAGGACGGCGCCAGCAACGGCCTGACCGCGCCCAACGATCGTGCCCAGGAACGGGTGATCCGCCAGGCCCTGGACTCCGCGCGGCTGAGCGCCGCGGACGTCGACGCGGTCGAGGCGCACGGCACCGGCACCACCCTCGGCGATCCGATCGAGGCCCAGGCCCTGTTGGCCACCTACGGCCGGGACCGGCCCGCCGGGCAACCGCTGCGACTGGGCGCGGTCAAGTCGAACATCGGCCACACCGGTGCGGCGGCCGGCGTCGCCGGGGTGATCAAGATGATCGAGGCGATGCGGCACGAGGTATTGCCGCGGACGCTGCACGTGGACGAGCCGACACCGCACGTCGACTGGTCCGGCGGAGGAGTGGAACTGCTCACCCGCTCCGGCCCGTGGCCGCGCAACGGCCGGCCGCGCCGGGCCGGGATCTCCTCCTTCGGGGTGAGCGGCACCAACGCCCACGTGATCGTCGAGGAGGCACCCCGGCCCGCGCCGGCGGCCGATGCGAGCACCGCGGCCGACAGTGCGCCGTCGACGACCGCCGCCGACCCGCCCGCCCTGCCCTGGGTGCTCGGGGCGCGCACCGACGAGGCGTTGCGCGACCAGGCCGCCCGGCTCGCCGCGCACCTGCGGGACCGGCCCGACTTCCGACCCGCCGACGTCGGCTACTCGCTGGCCACTTCGCGCGCCGCGCTGGACTCGCGCGCGGTCGTGGTCGGCACCGATCCACAGGACCTGCTCGCCGGGCTCGACGCCCTGGCGCTCGGCGAGGACACCGCGCACGCCGTGCGCGGCCGGGCTCTCCAGGGCGCCCGGACGGCCTTCCTGTTCACCGGACAGGGCAGCCAGCGCCCCGGCATGGGTGGGGAACTGTACGCGGCCTGGCCGGTCTTCGCCGAGGCCTTCGACGCCGTGACCGCCGAACTCGACGCCCGCCTGGCCGGCCACGTCGATCGCCCGTTGGCCGAGGTCGTGCTCACCGCCGACGACCCCGGCACCGAGGAATCGCTGGGGCGGACCGTCTACGCGCAGACCGGCCTGTTCGCGCTTCAGGTCGCCCTGTTCCGCCTGTACGAGTCCTGGGGGGTGCACCCCGACCTGCTGCTCGGCCACTCGATCGGCGAACTGAGCGCCGCACACCTCGCCGGCGTGTGGTCGCTGCCCGACGCGGCGACCGTGGTCGCGGCCCGGGCCACCCTGATGCAGGAACTCCCCACCGAGGGCCTGATGATCGCGGTCGCCGCGAGCGAGGAGGAGGTACGCGCCGCGATCGCCGAACACGGGGCCGGCGTCGACCTCGCGGCGGTCAACGGCCCGGCCGCCGCGGTGCTCTCCGGCGCGGCCGAGCCGGTGCAGGCGCTCGCCCGACACTTCGCCGACCAGGGCCGCAAGACCCGGCGGCTGCACACCAGCCACGCCTTCCACAGCGCGGACATGGACGGCATGCTCGACCGGTTCCGCGCGGTGGTCGCCGGCGTCGCCGCCTCGCCCGCCCGGATCCCGGTGATCTCCAACCTGACCGGCCGCCCGATCGAGGCGGCGGAGTTCGGCGGCGCCGACTACTGGGCCCGACACGTGCGCGAGACGGTGCGATTCGCCGACGGGGTCGGCGCGCTCGCGGACGCGGGCGCCACGGCCCTGATCGAACTGGGCCCCGACGGTGTGCTGACCGCCCTCGCCCGGGACTGCCTGGCCGCCCGGCGCCCGGCCGCGACCGCGGTGTGTGTGCCCGCGCTGCGCCGCGGCCGGCCGGAGTCGGCCGCCGCGGTGCACGCCCTGGGCGCGATCCACCTGTCCGGCGGCCGGATCGACGGCGAGCGTTTCTTCGCCGGCACCGGCGCCCGGCGCGTCGACCTGCCCACCTACGCCTTCCAGCGCCGGCGCTACTGGCTCGACGACGGTGCGCCGGCGCCCGACGCGGCCGGCCTCGGGCTCGCCGCCACCGGCCACCCGCTGCTCGGCGCCGAGCTGCGCCTCGCGGGCGGCGGCGGCCTGGTGCTCACCGGACGGCTGTCCCTGCGCACCCATCCGTGGCTGGCCGACCACGCGGTGGGCGGCACCGTGCTCTTCCCCGGCACCGCGTTCGTGGAGGTCGCGGTCCAGGCCGGCGACCGCGCGGGTTGCCCGCACCTGGCCGAACTCATGCTGGAGGCACCGCTCGCCATCCCCGCGGACACCGCGGTGCAACTCCAGGTCACGGTCGGCCCGGCCGAGGAGGACGGCCGCCGCCGGGTGGAGGTGTACTCCCGACCCGAGGACGCGGCGGACCCCGAGCCGGGCGCGCGGGACGACGACCCCGAGTGGTTCCGGCACGCGGCCGGCGTGCTCACCCCCGACACCGACAACGACGCCGATCCCGCACCCGATCCCTCGGCGGCCTGGCCGCCGCCCGGAGCCGAACCGGTCGACGTGGGCGACTTCTACGCGGACCTCGCGGCCGGTGGATTCGGCTACGGCCCGACCTTCCGGGGCCTGCGCGCCGCCTGGCGGCTGGCCGGGTCGGTCTGCGCCGAGGTGGCCCTGCCCGACGAACACGGCGCCGACGCCGCGGACTTCCTGGTCCACCCCGCACTCTTCGACGCCGCCCTGCACGCCAGCGGCCTGACCGGGCTCGGTCAGGACACCGGGCAGGCGCGGCTGGTGTTCTCCTGGAGCGGGGTGCGCGTGCACGCCGTCGGTGCCCGGGCGCTGCGGGTACGGATGTCGGTCACCGGCCCGGACACGGTCGAACTGGTCGCCGCCGACGGCTCGGGCAACCCGGTGCTCTCGGTCCGCGAACTGGTGATGCGGCCGGCCGGGCCTGCGGACGCGGCCGGCGACGGCTCGCTGTTCCGGCTCGACTGGGTCGCGCCGACGCCGTCCGAGCAGCCCGTGGCGCCGGTCACCGACCCGTGGGCGATCCTCGGTCCCGACCCCTTCGACCTGATCGCCGGGCTGACGCACGCCGGCATCACCGCGAGCGAGTATCCCGACGTCGCCTCGCTCGCCGAGGAGTCGCCGTCGCCCGACGTGGTGCTGCTCCCGCTCGCCCCGGTGGCCGCGGCGGGCCTGCCGACCGCGGCCGGCCGGGCCGTCGACCGCATGTTGCACACCGTCCAGGGCTGGCTCGCGCACTCCGGATGGGACAGCACCCGCCTGGTCGTGCTCACCCGCGGCGCGGTCGCGGCGCACGACGGGGAGAGCGTCACCGACCTGGCCCACGCACCGGTCTGGGGCCTGCTGCGGTCGGTACAGGCCGAGCACCCCGGGCGGTTCCTCCTGGTCGACCTCGACGCCGACCCCCGCTCGCACATCGCACTGCCCGACGCGGTCCGCGCGGCGTTCGCCGCCGGCGAGCCGCAGACGGCCCTGCGCGCCGGCGCCGCGCTGACTCCCAGGATCGTCCGCGCCGACCCCGATCGGCTGCTGCCCGCCGCCCCGGACGGACCCTGGCTGCTGGACACCACCGCGGCGGGCGACCTGGACCGGCTCGCGCCGCTGCCGTACCCGCCCGCCGCCCGCCCGCTCGCGCCGCACGAGATCCGGATCGCGGTCCGCGCCTCCGGCCTCAACTTCCGCGATGTGCTGGTGGGGCTGGGCATGGTGCCCGGCCAGGTCGGCATGGGCACCGAGGGCTCCGGCGTGGTCACCGAGGTCGGCTCGGCCGCGGGCGAATGGCGGCCCGGCGACCGGGTGATGGGGGTGGTGCCCGCCTCGCTCGGTCCGATCGCGGTCGCCGACCATCGATCCGTCGTCCGCATCCCACCGCACCGGACCTTCGCCGAGGCGGCCGGCCTGCCGATCGCCTTCCTGACCGCCTACCGCGCCCTGTTCGACCTCGCCGGGCTCAAGCCGGGCCAGTCGGTACTGATCCACGCGGCGGCCGGCGGCGTGGGCATGGCCGCGGTGCAACTGGCCCGGCACTTCGGCGCCGAGGTGTACGGCACCGCCTCCCCCGGCAAATGGGACACCCTGCGCGAACTGGGCCTGGACGACGCGCATATCGCCTCGTCCCGCTCGCTCGACTTCGAGGACGCGTTCGCGGGGGCGGGCGGTGGTGCCGGCGTGGACGTGGTGCTCAACTCGCTGGCCCGCGACTACGTGGACGCCTCGCTGCGGCTGCTGGCGCCCGGTGGCCGACTGATCGAGATCGGCAAGACCGACCTGCGCGACCCCGGCCACACGGCCGTGCTGTACCCGGGGGTGAGCTATCAGCCGTTCGTGGACGCCGACCCCGAGCGCGTCGGCGAGATCCTGACCGAGATCGTCGAACTCGTCGAGAGCGGAGCGCTGCGACCGCTCCCGCTGCGCAGTTGGGACATCCGCGAGGCGGCGCACGCGTACCGGTACATGAGCCAGGCCAAGCACATCGGCAAGATCGTGCTCACCGTGCCCGCCGCACCCGACCCCGACGGCACCGTGCTGATCACCGGCGGCACCGGCGCCCTCGGCGGACTGCTCGCCCGGCACCTGGTCACCGAGCACGGCGCCCGGCACCTGCTGCTCACCAGCCGGGCCGGCGACCAGGCCCCCGGCGCGCTGTCGCTGCGCGAGGAACTGACCGAACTGGGCGCCCGGCACGTGGAGATCGTCGCCTGCGACGTCGCCGACCGGGCACAACTGGCCGAAGTGCTGGCCCGGGTGCCCGCGGCCCACCCGCTGACCGCGGTGGTGCACGCCGCGGGCGTGGTCGAGGACGGCGTCATCACGTCGCTGACCGGCGATCGGCTCCGCCGGGTGCTGCGCCCCAAGATCGACGGCGCGATGAACCTGCACCGGTTGACCGCCGACGCCGACCTGGCCCTGTTCGCGCTGTACTCCTCGGCGGCCGGGGTGCTCGGCGGCGCGGGGCAGAGCGGCTACGCGGCGGCCAACACCTTCCTCGACGCGCTCGCCCAGCACCGCCGGGCGGCCGGCCTGCCCGCGACCTCGCTCGCGTGGGGGCTGTGGGACCAGGCGAGCGAGATCACCGGCGGCCTGGACCGGACCGACCGGGCCCGGGTCGCGCGCTCGGGCATGTTGCCGCTGACCGCGACCCAGGGCCTGGCCCTGTTCGACGCCGCCGCCGCGCTGCCGCACCCGCTGATCCTGCCGGTCCGCGTCGACGGCGCGGCCCTGCGCCGGGACGCCGGGGCCGCCGCCGTGCCCGCGGCGATGCGCGGCCTGGTCCGCGGCCCCGGGCGGCGGACCGCCCAGGCCGCCGCCCGGCCCGAGCCCGCCGTCGACCTGGTCCGCCGGCTGGCCGCGCTGGCCGAGGAGGACCAGCGCCGGCTGCTGGTCGACCTGGTCTGCGGCCACGCGGGCACCGTGCTCGCCCTGGGCGGCGCCGGCGCGGTGGATCCGCAACGCGGCTTCACCGAGATCGGCTTCGACTCGCTGACCGCCGTCGAACTGCGCAACCGGCTCGACGCCGCCACCGACCTGCGGCTGCCCGCCACCCTCGTCTTCGACTATCCGACCCCGGCCGACCTCGCCGACCACCTGTTCGAGGAACTCGTCCCCGACACGGCCGCCGCGGCGGTGCCCGCGGTGCTCGACGAACTCGACCGCCTGGAGGCCCGGCTCGCCGGGGTACGGGCGGACGAGTACGACCGGGCCGCGATCTCGACCCGGATCGACCGGATCCTGACCGGCTGGCGCAACGCGAAGACGCCGGCCGCCGATGCGCCGGAGACCGCCGCGGAGCAGCTCAAGGAGGCGAGCACGGACGAGGTGCTCGACTTCATCGACCGCGAACTCGGCCTGGCGTAACCCGCGTTCGCCCCACCTCGCCGAGTCCAGGAAGGACCACCACGATGCCGGACAGCGACACGCCGGAGAACCACAAGCTGGTCGGCTACCTCAAGCGGGTGGCCGCGGAACTGCACGACGCACGGGCGGAGTTGCGCCGCGTCGAGCAGCGCGAGACGGAGCCGATCGCGATCGTCGCGATGGCCTGTCGCTACCCGGCCGGGGTGTCCTCGCCCGAGGACCTGTGGCGCCTGCTGGCCGCCGGCGGCGATGCGATCGGGCCGTTGCCCCGGGACCGCGGCTGGGACCTGGAGGGGCTCTACGACCCCGATCCGGACGCCCCCGGCAAGAGCTACGTGCGCGACGGCGGCTTCCTGGACCATGCGGCCGACTTCGACCCCGAGTTCTTCGGCATCAGCCCGCGCGAGGCGCTGGCGATGGACCCGCAACAGCGCGTCCTGCTCGAAGTGGGCTGGGAGTTGTTCGAACGCGCCGGGCTGGACCGCGCCGCGCTGCGGGGCAGCCGTACCGGGGTGTTCGTCGGCGCCGGCTCCTCCGGATACGGCACCGGGTTCCGGGAGGTGCCGGAAAGCGTCGGCGGCTACCTGGGCACCGGGACCATCATCAGCGTCCTGTCCGGTCGCCTCGCCTTCGTCCACGGGCTCGAAGGTCCCGCCGTCACGGTCGACACCGCGTGTTCCTCCTCCCTGGTCGCCCTGCACCTCGCGGTCCGGGCGCTGCGCGCCGGCGAGTGCACCATGGCGCTGGCCGGCGGTGTCACCGTGATGTCCAACACGGGCATGTTCAGCGAGTTCAGCCGGCAGCGCGGGATGGCCCCCGACGGCCGGTGCAAGGCGTTCGCCGCCGCCGCGGACGGCACCGGCTGGTCCGAGGGCGCCGGGCTGATCCTGCTGCAAAAGCTCTCCGACGCGCGGCGCGACGGCAACCCGGTACTCGCGGTGGTGCGCGGCAGCGCGGTCAACCAGGACGGCGCCAGCAGCGGCCTGACCACCCCCAACGGCCCCTCCCAGCGCCGGGTGATCCGGCACGCCCTGGCCAACGCCCGATTGACCGCGAACGACATCGACGCGGTCGAGGCCCACGGCACCGGCACCACCCTCGGCGACCCGATCGAGGCACAGGCCCTGCTGGCCACCTACGGGCAGGACCGCGACCCGGATCGACCGCTGTGGCTGGGCGCGATCAAGTCCAACCTCGGCCACACCCAGGCGGCGGCCGGCATCGCCGGGGTGATCAAGACGGTGCTCGCGCTGCGCCACAACCAGTTGCCCCGGACGCTGCACGTGGACGAGCCGTCGCCGCACGTCGACTGGTCGGCCGGGGCCGTCCGCCTGCTCACCGAGGCCCAACCGTGGCCCGACACCGAGGACCGGCCCCGGCGCGCCGGCGTCTCCTCGTTCGGGATCAGCGGCACCAACGCGCACGTGATCCTCGAACAGGCGCCGGCCGCCGCCGAGTCGACCGCCGAACCCGCCCCGGACCCCGTACCCGCGCCCCGGCCCCCCGCGCCCTGGGTGTTGTCGGCACGCGACGACGAAGGGCTGCGCGCCCAGGCCGAGCGCCTGGCCGCCTTCGTCGCCGCCGAACCCGACCTCGCGCCCGACGACGTCGCCTACTCGCTGGCCACCACCAGGTCGGCGCTGGAATGCCGGGCCGCCCTGACCGCCGCGGACCTCGACGGCTTCGCCGAACGGCTGCGTGCGCTGGCCGGCGGCGAGGGCACCGTCGCCGTCGCCGGATCGGACCGGCGCCCGGTTTTCGTCTTCCCCGGCCAGGGCTCGCAGTGGGCCGGGATGGCCCGTGAACTGCTGGACAGCACACCCGAGTTCGCCGCCTCGATCGCCGAGTGTCAAGACGCGTTGGCGCCCTGGGTCGACTGGTCGACCACCGAGGTGCTGCGCTCCCCGGACGAGGAGTGGCTGGAGCGGGTCGACGTCGTCCAGCCGGTGTTGTGGGCCGTGATGGTCGCCCTGGCCCGGCTCTGGCAGACCCACGGCGTGCGACCCGCCGCCGTGGTGGGCCACTCCCAGGGCGAGATCGCGGCGGCCTGCGTCGCGGGCGCGCTGACCCTGGCCGACGGCGCCAAGGTGGTGGCGCTGCGCAGCCGGGCCATCCTGGACCTGGCCGGCACCGGCGGCATGGTCTCGGTGTCGGTGTCCGCCTCCCGCGCCCACGCGCTGATCGGGCCGCTCGACGGAGAACTGACCGTCGCCGCGGTCAACGGCCCCAACTCGGTGACGGTCGCCGGCGACCAGCCCGCGATCGACGAACTCCTCGCCGTGTGCGAGGGCCAGGGCGTGTGGGCCCGCCGGGTTCCGGTGGACTACGCCTCGCACTCGGCCCGGGTCGAGGCGATCCGCGACCGGCTCGGCAAGGAACTCGTCGGCCTCGTGCCGACCGGCGCCACGGTGCCCTACTACTCCTCGACGACCGGCGCGCTGCTGGACGGCACGGCGCTGGACGGCGACTACTGGTACGACAACCTGCGGCAACAGGTGCGCTTCGACGCAGCGGTCGGCGCGCTGCTGGCCGCCGGGCACACCGCCTTCGTCGAGATCAGCGCCCACCCGGTGCTCACCGTCGCGCTGGAGGACGGCATCGGCGCCGCCGACGCGCCCGCCGTCGTGCTCGACACGCTCCGGCGCGGCGCCGGTGGGCCCGGCCGCTTCGCCGAGGCCCTGGCCGCCGCGCACGTGCACGGGCTCACCGTCGACTGGCGGTACCTGTTCGCCGGCCGCCCCGCCCCGGCGCGCCGGGTCGACCTGCCCACCTCCCCCTTCCGGCGCCGCCGCTTCTGGCTCCAGGCCCCCGCCGACACCGCTCGCGACGCCGCCGGCCTCGGACTGCTGCCGGCGGGGCATCCGTTGCTCGGCGCCACCGCGACCCTCGCCGACGGCGGCGGGCTGCTGCTGACCGGCCGGCTCGCCGCCGACCCCGGGCCGGCCGACGCCGGGCAACCGACCGCCGCGGCCCTGATCGAACTGGCCGTCCGCGCGGGCGACGAGGCGGGCTGCGACCGGATCGAGGCGTTGTCCCTCCAGACGCCGCCGTCACCGGGGACCGGCCCGCTCCGGCTCCAGGTCGCGGTCGGCGCCCCGGAACCGGACGGCCGCCGTTCGCTCGCCGTGTTCTCCCGGCCGGTCGACGCGGACGCCGCGCAGCCCTGGACCCGGCACGCACAGGGCCTGCTGCGCCCCGGCCGGCCCGCCCCGGAAGCCGACGAGCAGAGCTGGCCCCCGCCGGGCGCCGAACCCCTGGACCCCGGCGCCCGGCCCGAGCGTTCGGCCGCCGCCGGGCACACCCCGGATCCCGCCGTCGCCGGCCTGCGCGCGTTGTGGCGGCGGGACGAGGAACTCTTCGCCGAGATCGCCCTGCCCGACGAGCAGGCCAAGGACGCCGGCGGGTACGGCCTGCATCCCGCGCTGCTGGACGCCGCACTGCACCTGCGCCGGTGGGACGACGCATCCGCCGAGCCCGACACGTTCGCCGACATCGCGCTGTACGCGGCCGGCGCCACGGCCGTACGGGTGCGGCTGCGCCGAGTCGAGGGCCCGGACGGCGGTGTTCGGCACACGTTGTCGTTGGCCGACACCACGGGGCAGCCGGTGGCCCGGATCGGCACCGTCGCCGGCCGACCCGGCTCCTCGACGTCGGGACCGGTCCCGGGGCCCGGGCACGACGCGCTCTACCGGGTCGACTGGGTGAACATCGGCTCCGCCGTCGAGGACGCCGGGGCGGACGACGCGACCTGGGCGGTGCTCGGCACCGACCCCCGCGGCCTGGCGGACGCGCTGCGTGGCGCGGGTGCCTACGTACACGCCTTCGCCGATCTGGCCGCTCTGGGCGCCGCGGTGGACTCCGGCGCCGCGCTGCCGGACACCGTCGTGTATCCGGTGGAGCCGGGCGACGCACCGCTGACGGCGGCGGCCCACGCCGCCGCCGGCGAGCTGCTGCCGGTGCTGCGCACCTGGGTCGACGACCCCCGCTTCGAGACGTCCCTACTGGTGGTGGCCACGCGCGGCGCGCTGGCCGTCGCACCGGGCGAGGGCGTGCCGGACCTGCGCTCGGCCACGGCGTGGGGCCTGGTGCGCTCCGCGCAGACCGAGTACCCCGACCGATTCGTGCTGGCCGACCTGACCGCCGTCGAACCCGGGCTCCGGGCACGGGGGTTGGCCGCGGTGCCGGGCTGCGGCGAACCCGCCGTCGCGGTGCGCGGGAGTGACCTGCTCGGCGCGCGCCTGGCCGCCCGGCACGATCCGGCCGACCCGGCGACCCGGCCGTTCCGGGCCGGCGACACCGTCCTGATCACCGGCGGCACCGGCACCCTCGGCCGGTTGATCGCCGTCCACCTGGCCGCCACGCACGGCGTACGGCACCTGCTGCTCACCAGCCGTACCGGACCCGACGCCGAGGGCTGCGCCCGATTGCGGGCCGAATTGGCCGAGTTCGGCGCCACCGCCGAGATCGTCGCCTGCGACGCCGCCGACCGGCCGGCCCTGGCCCGACTGCTCGCCGAGATTCCGGCGGACCGGCCGCTGGGCGCGATCGTGCACGCCGCCGGAGTCCTGGACGACGGCGTCATCGAATCGCTGACTCCCGAGCGGCTGGCCGCGGTGTTGCGGCCCAAGGTCGACGCCGCGATCAATCTGCACGAACTGACCCACGAGCACGACCTGTCCGCGTTCGTGCTGTTCTCCTCGGCCGCGAGCGTGCTCGGCAGCGCGGGCCAGGGCAACTACGTGGCCGCCAACGCCTTCCTCAACTCGCTTGCCCAGCACCGGTATGCGCGGGGACTGCCGGCCGTCGCGCTGGCCTGGGGCTTCTGGGAGCAGGCCAGCGGCATGACCGGCCGGCTCGCCGAGGCCGACCTGCGGCGGATGGCCCGGTCCGGCGTCGTCCCGCTGTCCTCGGCGACCGCGCTGGACCTGTTCGACCGGGCGACCGCGGCCGACGAGCCGCTCGCGGTGCCCCTGCGGCTGGACCGGGCCGCCCTGCGCGCCCAGGCCGACGCCGGGGTGCTGCCGGGCCTGCTGCGCGGCCTGGTCCGCGGCCCGGTGCGGCGCACCGCGTCGGCCGCCGCCGGCGGCGGCCGGGTCGCCGAGCGCTTCGTGCACGACCTGCTCGCCCTGGACACGCCCGAACAGGAACGCACCCTGATCGGCCTGGTGCGATCCCAGGTCGCCGCGGTGCTCGGCCACGACGACCCCGAAGCCGTGGACGTCGACAGCCCGTTCAAGAGCCTGGGCTTCGACTCGCTGATCGCGGTCGACCTGCGCAACCGGCTGGCCGCGCTGACCGGACGACGGTTGCCGGCCACCCTGGTCTTCGACTACCCGACCAGCGCCGTGCTCGCCGGATACCTGCGCACCGAACTGCTCGGCACCACGACCGGGACCG
The DNA here is from genome assembly GCF_040629175.1 of Embleya sp. NPDC005971. NCBI lineage: Bacteria > Bacillati > Actinomycetota > Actinomycetes > Kitasatosporales > Streptomycetaceae > Embleya > Embleya sp. NPDC005971. The sequence continues at coordinate 22,701 of NZ_JBEXUX010000086.1, forward strand.
CCACCGTCGCCCCGCGCGCCGCGGCGGCCCGCGGGGTCGAACACGAACCGATCGCGATCGTGGCGATGGCCTGCCGATTCCCCGGCGGCGTCGGGTCGCCCGAGGACCTCTGGCGGATGTTGGCCGACGGCCGCGACGGACTGACCGGATTCCCCACCGACCGCGGCTGGCACGTCGACGGCCTCTACCACCCCGACCCGGACCACCCCGGCACCAGCTACGTGCGCGAGGGCGGCTTCGTCGAGCACGCGGCCGACTTCGACGCGGGCTTCTTCGGCATCTCGCCGCGTGAGGCACTGGCGATGGACCCGCAGCAGCGCCTCCTGCTGGAGACCTCCTGGGAGGTGTTCGAGCGGGCCGGGATCGACCCCGACCTGCTGCGCGGCTCGGCAACCGGGGTCTTCGTCGGCGCCGCCAACATCGGCTACCTGGCCGGCATGGAGGTCCCCGACGAACTCGGCGGCTACCTGGGCACCGGCAACGCCGCCAGCGTCGCCTCCGGCCGACTCGCCTACACCTTCGGCCTGGAGGGACCGGCCGTCACGATCGACACCGCGTGCTCCTCGTCCCTGGTCTCGCTGCACCTGGCCGTCCAGGCGCTGCGGGCCGGCGAGTGCACCATGGCGCTGGCCGGCGGCGTCACGGTGATGGCCAACCCCGGACTGTTCGTGGACTTCAGCCGGCAGCGGGTGCTCTCCGCCGACGGCCGCTGCAAGCCGTTCGCCGCCGCCGCCGACGGCACCGGCTGGTCCGAGGGGATTGGCATGCTGCTGGTCGAACGACTCTCCGACGCGCGGCGCAACGGCCACCGCGTGCTGGCCACCGTGCTCGGCTCGGCCGTCAACCAGGACGGCGCCAGCAACGGCCTGACCGCGCCCAACGGTCCGTCCCAGCAGCGGGTGATCCGGCAGGCCCTGGCGAATGCCCGGTTGACCGCCCGCGAGGTGGACGCGGTCGAGGCACACGGCACCGGCACCGCGCTCGGCGACCCGATCGAGGCCCAGGCCCTGATCGCCACCTACGGCCGGGAACGGCCCGCGGGCGAGCCGCTGTGGTTGGGCGCGCTCAAGTCCAACATCGGGCACACCACCGCCGCGGCGGGGGTGGCCGGGGTGATCAAGATGGTGATGGCCATGCGGCACGGCGTGCTGCCCGGAACCCTGCACGTGGACACCCCGACACCGCAGGTGGACTGGACCGAGGGCGCGGTGGAACTGCTCACCGAGGCACGCCCCTGGCCGGACACCGGCCGCCCGCGCCGCGCCGCGGTGTCGGCGTTCGGGATCAGCGGGACCAACGCACACACCGTGCTCGAATACCGCACGCCCGACCCGGCCGACCTCGCGCCCACCGAACCCCGCGCCGATGCGGGGGTGTTGCCGTACCTGCTCTCCGCCAAGACTCCGCAGGCCCTGGCGGCCCAGGCCGAACGGCTGCGGGCGTACCTCGACGGCGCCGGCGCCGACCTCGCGCCCGTCGACCTGGCCGCCGCGCTCGCCGGCACCCGTACCGCGCTCGACCATCGCGCCGTGGTGACGGCCGCGGACCGGGCCGAGTTGCTCGCCGGGCTCGCCGACCTCGCGGCGGACGGCCGGGCCGGCGGGGTGACCGTCGGCCTGGCCCGCACGGACCGACGCCCGGTGTTCCTGTTCAGCGGGCAGGGCAGTCAGCGGGTCGGCATGGGGCGTGAACTGCACGACGTCTACCCGGTGTTCGCGGAGGCGTTCGACGCCGCCGTGTTCGAGCTGGACCGGCAACTGACCGGACACGTCGCCCACTCGGTGCGGGATGTGGTGTTCGGGGTGGCGGGTACCGAGGGTTTGTTGGACGAGACGGTGTTCACCCAGGCCGGGTTGTTCGCGGTCGAGGTGGCGCTTTTCCGGTTGATCGAATCGTTCGGTGTGCGGCCGGGGTTCCTGCTCGGGCACTCGATCGGCGAACTGGCCGCGGCGCATGTGGCGGGGGTGTGGTCGCTGGAGGACGCGGCGGCGGTGGTGGCGGCGCGTGGGCGGTTGATGCAGGCGTTGCCGGCCGGTGGGGCGATGGTGGCGGTGCAGGCGTCCGAGGACGAGGTGCGGGCGGCGCTGGACGGGTCGGCCGCGGTGGGTGTGGCCGCGGTCAACGCGCCGACGTCCGCGGTGCTCTCCGGCGACGAGGACGCCGTCCTGGCCGTCGCCGCCCGGTTCGCCGAGCAGGGTCGCCGCACCAAGCGACTCGCGGTCGGCCACGCCTTCCACTCGGCCCGGATGGAGCCGATGCTCGCCGAGTTCCGCACGGTCCTGGAAGGGGTTTCGTACGCCGACCCGCGGATCCCGGTGGTCGCCAACCTCACCGGCACGCTCGCCGACCGGGGCGAGTTGACGAACCCGGACTACTGGGTGCGCCAGGTCCGCGAGCCGGTGCGCTTCGCCGAAGGTGTCGCCGCGGTGGCCGCCCGGGGCGGGTCGATACTGCTGGAGGTCGGCCCGGACGCGGTGTTGACCGCGATGGCCCGCGAATGTGTGGGCCCGACCGCGGACACGCCCGCCGTTCCGGTGCTGCGCCGGGGGCGATCGGAACGGGCCACGTCGGTCGCCGCGCTCGGCGCGCTGCACGTGCACGGGACACCGGTGGACTGGCCCGTGCTCCTCACCGGCCGCGGCGACGCGGTCGACCTGCCCACCTATCCGTTCCAGCGGCAGCGCTACTGGCTGGACCCGCTGCCCGATTCTCGCCCCGGCGGCGCGTCGCAGGACCCGGAGACCTGGCGCTATCGCACCCGGTGGACACCCTGGGCCGGACATTCGGGCGCGCAACCGTTCGGCACGTGGGTGGTGGTGAGCCGGCCGGCGAGCCCGGACGCGGACGCGTGCGTGCGGGCCCTCGAACGGCGCGGCGCGGTGGTGCGCCGGCTCGATGTCGACGCGACGCGCTACGACCGGGCCGAGCTGGCCGAGCGGCTGCGCGGCTGCGGCGCCGTCGAGGGAGTGCTCTCGCTCCTGGCCGACCTGCCGGGTGAACGGGCCGACCTGCCCGGTCTCAACCACGCGCCGGCGGCCACCCTGGCCCTCGTGCAGGCCCACGCCGACGCCGACCCGGGCGGGAGGGTGTGGTGCCTGACCTTCGGCGCCGTGTCCACCGCGGCCGGCGATCCGGTCGTGCACCCGGACCAGGCCCAGATCTGGGGGCTCGGTCGTGGTGCCGCGCTCGAACTGCCCGGCGGCTGGGGCGGCCTCGTGGACCTCCCGGTCGCGGCCCGGCCCTCGGCCGACGCCGGCCCGGACGCGCCCGCCGAGGACGCCGACGTCTGGTCCCGGCTCGTGGACGTGATCGCCCACGGCGCCGAGGACCAGGTGGCGATCCGCCCCGACGGCGTGCAGGTACGCCGGCTGGCCCGCGCCGCGTCGCCGGCCGCGACCGACGAACCCGCCTGGCAGCCCGCGGGCACCGTCCTGATCACCGGCGGCACCGGCGGCTTGGGCGCGCACGTGGCGCGCTGGGCGGCGACCGCGGGCGCGCAACGCCTGGTCCTGGCGGGCCGCCGGGGCGCGGACACCCCCGGAGCCGAGGAGCTCGCGGCCGAACTGACCGCGCTCGGCGCCCAGGTGCTGATCGAGACCTGCGACGTGGCCGACCGGAGCGCGGTGCGGCGCCTGGTGGACCGGATCGACGCCGACGGGCCGCCGCTGCGCGCGGTGGTGCACGCCGCCGGGGTGACCCAGGCCGCGCCGATCACGGACACCTCGTTCGTCGACTCCGCCCGGATCACCGCGGGCAAGGCCGCAGGCGCGGTCAACCTGGACGCCGTGCTGGCGGATCGACCGCTGGACGCGTTCGTGCTGTTCTCCTCGATTGCCGGAGTCTGGGGCAGCGGCGCGCAAGGCGTGTACGGAGCCGCCAACGCACACCTGGACGCGCTGGCCCTGGACCGGCGCGCCCGCGGCCTGACCGCGACCTCGATCGCCTGGGGACCGTGGGGCGGCGGCGGCATGGCCGAGCACGACGAAGGGGACCAACTCGCCCGGCGCGGCCTGCGCGCGATGCCCGCAGCGGACGCCGTGGCCGCGATGGCCCACGCGGTGGGTCTGGCGGACACCGACGTGGTCGTCGCCGACGTGGACTGGCACACCTTCGCGCCGCGCTTCACCTCGCTGCGCCCCAGCCCGCTGCTGGGCGACCTGCCCGAGGTCGGCGCCGCCCTCGCCGCGCGGGCCGCTCCGGCCGGCGGCCCGGGTGCGGCCGACCCCGGCCTGGCCGGCCGGCTGGCGGCGGCCGGGGCCGTGGAGCGCGAGACGATCCTGCTGGACCTGGTGCGCGGCGAGGTCGCGGCGGTACTGGGCCACACCTCGGCCGGCGGAGTGCAGGCCGACCAGGCGTTCCGCGACCTGGGGTTCGACTCGCTGACCGCCGTCGAACTGCGGGATCGACTCAGCCGGGCGACCGGCGTCGACCTGCCGAGCACGCTGGTGTTCGACCATCCCACCCCCACCGACCTGGCCACCCGGCTGCGGGCCGCGCTGACCGGCGACGACGTCTCGGTACTCGCCCCGGTGCTGGCCGAACTCGACGGGCTGGAGGTCGCGTTCGGCCGGGTGGCGGACGAGGATCCGCAGGTCCGGGCCCGGGTCGCGCTGCGTATGCGGCGCTTCGTGGAACGGCTCGCCGCACTGGACCGGGACGACCTCGCGGCATCGGACGGGGCGGGCGTCGAGACCGCCTCCGACGACGAACTGTTCGCCCTGCTCGACCACCATCTCGAAGCCCCCGGGCAGGCCCCGAAAGGTGACCCCTCATGAGCGGCAGCGAAGACAGGCTGCGGGACTACCTCAAGCGCGCGACGGTCGACCTCCAGCGGGCCCACGCCCGCATCGCGGAGTTGGAACGACCCGAGCCGATCGCCGTGGTCGGCATGTCCTGCCGCTATCCCGGCGGCATCCGTTCGCCCGAGGACCTGTGGCGACTGGTCGCCGACGGGGTGGACGCGGTCGGCGGGTTCCCCCTGGACCGCGGCTGGCCGGTCGAGGAGCTGTATCACCCCGACCCCGACCACCTGGGGACCAGCTATGCGCACGAGGGCGGATTCCTGGACGGCGCGGGCGAGTTCGACCCGACGTTCTTCGGCATCTCGCCGCGCGAGGCACTGGCGATGGACCCGCAGCAGCGGCTGCTCCTGGAGACCTCCTGGGAGGCGTTCGAACGCGCCGGGATCGACCGGCGCACCCTCAAGGGCAGTTCGACCGGCGTGTTCGTCGGCGGCACCCCCACCGGCTACGGAGCCGGCGTGGAGCGCATGCCCGAGGGTGTCGAGGGCTACGCGCTCACCGGCAGCGTCGGCAGCGTGATGTCCGGTCGGGTGTCCTACGTGCTGGGCCTCGAAGGCCCCGCGGTGACCGTGGACACCGCGTGCTCGTCCTCGCTGGTGGCACTGCACCTGGCGGTACAGGCGCTGCGCGGCGGCGAGTGCACGATGGCGCTGGCCGGCGGGGTCACCGTGATGGCCACCCCGGCCGCGTTCATCGAGTTCAGTCGCCAGCGCGGACTGTCCGCCGACGGACGGTGCAAGCCGTTCGCGGCCGCGGCCGACGGCACCGGCTGGGCCGAGGGCGTGGGCATGCTCCTGGTCGAACGGCTCTCCGACGCGCGCCGCCGAGGCCACCCCGTGTTGGCGGTGGTGCGCGGCAGCGCGGTCAACCAGGACGGCGCGAGCAACGGCCTGACCGCGCCCAACGGCCCCTCGCAACAGCGGGTGATCGAACAGGCGCTCGCCAACGCGGGGTTGGCTCCCGCGGACATCGACGCGGTGGAGGCGCACGGCACCGGCACCCGGCTGGGCGACCCGATCGAGGCCCAGGCGCTGATCGCGAGCTACGGGCCCGGCCGCGCGCCCGACCGGCCGTTGCGCCTGGGCGCGGTGAAGTCCAACCTCGGCCACACGCAGGCCGCGGCCGGAGTGGCCGGCGTGATCAAGATGGTCATGGCGATGCGCCACGGCACGCTGCCCGGGACCCTGCACGTGGACGAGCCGACGCCGCGCGTGGACTGGTCGTCCGGCGCGGTCGAACTGCTGACCGACACCGTCGCCTGGCCGCCGGCGGCCGGTGAACCGCGTCGGGCCGGCGTGTCCGCCTTCGGGGCCAGCGGTACGAACGCCCACGTGATCCTGGAGGAGGCCCGCCCCGAGCCCGCCCATCCGCAGGCCGAGGACGGCCCGGTCGCCGGCGCGCCGCACGACGCCCGGTCCGGGCCGCTGCCCTTCGTGGTGTCCGCCCGCGGCGAAGCCGGATTGCGCGCCCACGCCGGCGAACTGGCCCGCCACCTGCGGACCGAGCCCGGCAGCACGCTGCCGGACATCGCCCTCACCCTGGCCGTGCACCGCTCCGCCCTCGACGATCGAGCCGTCGTCCTGGCCGCCGACCGCGCGCAGTTGCTCACCGGCCTGGAGTCGCTCGCCGCGGGGGAGCCCGGACCACACGTGCTGTGCGGCACGGCCCGCTCGGTGACGCGACCGGTGCTGGTGTTTCCCGGCCAGGGTTCGCAGTGGCTGGGCATGGCCGCCGAACTGCTGGACTCCGCACCCGTGTTCGCCGAGCGGTTCGCCGCCTGCGAGAGCGCGTTGGCGCCCTTCGTGGACTGGTCGCCGACGGCGATCCTGCGCTCGGAATCCGAGGAGTGGCTGAACCGGGTCGACATCGTCCAGCCCGTGTTGTGGGCGGTGATGGTGGCGCTGGCCGAACTGTGGCGCTCCTTCGGCGTCGAGCCCGCCGCGGTGGTGGGCCACTCGCAGGGCGAGATCGCCGCCGCGTGCGTCGCGGGCGCGTTGTCGCTGCAGGACGGCGCGAAGGTCGTGGCACTGCGCAGCAAGGCCATCCTGGCGCTGCCCGGCGACGGCGGAATGGCCTCGATCGGCGCCCCCGCCGAGCGGGTGGCGGAACTGCTCGCGGACTACGCCGGCCGGATCTCGGTCGCCGCGGTCAACGGTCCGGCATCGGTGACGGTGTCCGGCGAGTCGGCCGCCCTGGACGAACTGCTCGCGGACTGCGAGCGCGCGGACGTGTGGGCGCGCCGGGTCCCGGTGGACTACGCCTCGCACTCCGCCCGGGTCGAGTCGATCCGCGAACGGCTGCTGATCGAGCTGGCCGACATCCGACCGACCGCGGCCGCGGTGCCGTTCTACTCGGCGGTGACCGCCGACCGGGTGGAGACCGGCACCCTGGACGCGGAGTACTGGTACACCAACCTGCGCGAGACCGTGCGCTTCGAGGAGACGGTCCGGCTGCTGCTCCGGCAGGGCCACGACGCGTTCATCGAGGCCAGCGCCCACCCCGTACTGACCACGGCCCTGCTGGGCACGATCGAAGCCGCCGACGCCCGGGCGCTCGCACTGGGAACCCTGCACCGCGACCAGGACAGCACCGCGGGCTTCGTCACCGCCCTCGCCCGGGCGTACGCGAGCGGCGTCGACGTGGACTGGAGTGCGCTGCTCGCCCGGCCCGGTGCGGCCCGGACCGACCTGCCCACCTATACCTTCCAGCGCGAACGATTCTGGTTGGAGTCCGCACCCGTCGAGGTGGTGGTGCCCGCCGACGCCGAGGCGAGTGCGACGCCGGGGGAGGCGCGCTTCTGGGCGGCGGTCGAAGGCCGTGACCTCGATGCCCTGGTGACCATGCTCGGGGTGACCGGCGCGTCCGGCCGGGCCGAGTTGGCGCCGGCGATCGACTCGTTGGCCGCCTGGCGCGACGGCCGCCGCCTCGGCGCGACCGTCGACGATTGGCGCTACCGGGTGATCTGGCGCCCGGCGACCGACACCCGCGGCGCGCGGCTCGACGGCACCTGGCTCGTGGTGTCGGCCGAGGACGCGACCGACCCGACCCTCGCGGCGCAGTGCGTGGCGGCGCTGAGCGCACACGGCGCGCGGGTGGTGCAATTGCCGGTCATCGCGGCCGACGTCGACCGCGGACCGCTGGCCGAGCGGATCGCCGCGGTCCGCGCGGAGTCGCCGGACGAGGGCTTCTCCGGGGTGATCTCGCTGCTGGGTCCGGAGGAAGGGGCCCGCGAGGATCACCCGGCGCTCTCGCACGGCGTGGCCGCCACGATCGTGCTGGCCCAGGCCCTCGCGGACACCGAACCGGGCGGCCCCCTGTGGTGCCTGACCCGCGGCGCGGTCTCGGTGGCGACCTGGGACGCGCTGACCCACCCGGCCCAGGGCCGGGTCTGGGGCATCGGCCGGGTGGTGGGTCTGGAGTTCCCCCGACTGTGGGGCGGGCTGGTCGACCTGCCCGACCGGCCCGACGCCCGTGCCTGGGCCCGTGTGGTCGGCGTCCTGGCCGGTGCCTCCGGCGAGGACCAGGTCGCCGTGCGCGACTCCGGCGTCCTGGTCCGCCGGTTGGTCCGCGCCTCGGCCGCCGACCGGACACCGGTGCGCGACCCGCGGCCCACCGGGACCGTCCTGGTCACCGGTGGCACCGGCGGGCTGGGCGCCCAGGTCGCGCAATGGGCCGCCGAGAACGGCGCCGAGCGACTCGTGCTGACCAGCCGGGCCGGACCCGCCGCCCCCGGCGCCCGCGAACTCGCCGACCGACTGGCCGCGTTGGGCCCACAGGTCACCGTCGCCTCGTGTGACATGGCCGACCACGACGCGGTGACCCGACTGGTCGCCGAGATCGACGCCGACGGCCCGCCGCTACGGGTGGTCGTACACGCGGCCGGCCTCGGTCAGGCCAGCGCGCTCGCCGACACCGACCTGGCCGAGAGCGCCCGGCTCGCCGCGGGCAAGGTGGCCGGTGCGGCGGTGCTGGACAGCGTCCTGGGCGACCGACCGCTCGACGCGTTCGTACTCTTCTCCTCGATCTCCGGCCTGTGGGGCAGCGGCATGCAGGGCGTCTACGCGTCCTCGAACGCCTACCTGGACGCGCTTGCCGAACACCGCCGTTCGCGCGGCGCGACCGCGACCTCGATCGTCTGGGGCCCGTGGGCGGGCGCCGGCATGGCCGACGACGAGCGGGCCCACGAGATCCTGGCCAGCCGCGGCGTACGCATGATCGACCCGCGCACCGCCATCGCCGCGATGGACCGCGCCCTGGAACTGGACGACACGGTCGTGGTCGCCGCCGACATCGACTGGGAACGATTCATCACCGGCTTCACCGCCCTGCGGCCAAGCCCGCTGTTCAGCGAACTCCCGGACGCCCAACGGGTGACGACCGCGGCCGCGGGCCGCGACGACGGCGCAGCCGCGAACAGCGACCTGGCCCGCCGGCTCGCCGAGGTCACCCCCGCCGAACGCGACGCGATCGTCCTGGACACCGTCCGCACCCAGGTCGCCAAGGTCCTGGGCCACACCGCCCCCGCGGCCGTGCCCGCCGACCGGGCCTTCCGCGACCTCGGCTTCGACTCGCTCACCGCCGTCGACCTGCGCAACCGGCTCAACGCCGAGACCGGCCTGGCGCTGCCCACCACGCTGGTCTTCGACTACCCCACCTCGCAGGTGCTCGCCAAACACATCCTGATCTCGCTCGGTGGTAGCCAGGATCGTGCCGCCCTTCCCGCCGCGCGATCGGCGATCCGCGACGACGAGCCGGTGGCGATCGTCGCGATGGCCTGCCGCTTCCCCGGCGGCGTCACCGACCCGGAACAGTTCTGGAACCTGATCGCGGCCGGCACCGACGCGGTCGGCGGGTTCCCCACCGACCGCGGCTGGGACGTCGAAGGGCTCTACCACCCGGACCCCGACCGGCCCGGCACCTTCTACACCAACGAAGCCGGATTCCTGGACGCCGCAGGGGACTTCGACGCCGACTTCTTCGGCATCAGCCCCCGCGAGGCACTCGCCATGGACCCGCAACAACGTCTCCTCCTGGAGACCACGTGGGAACTGTTCGAGCGCGCGGGCATCGATCCGGACGCGCTGCGCGGCAGCGCCACCGGCGTCTTCGTCGGCGGCACCCCCACCGGATACGGCACCGACGTGGCGCGCATGCCCGAAGGCATCGAGGGCTACGTGCTCACCGGCAACGCGGGCAGTGTGATCTCCGGGCGGCTGTCCTACCTGTTCGGCCTCGAAGGCCCGGCGCTGACCGTGGACACCGGCTGCTCGTCCTCGCTGGTGGCGCTGCACCTGGCGGTCCAGGCGCTGCGCCGCGGCGAGTGCTCGCTGGCCCTGGCCGGCGGCGTGTCGGTGACCTCGACGCCGGGCGGCTTCGTGGAGTTCAGCCGACAGCGGGCCCTGGCCGGCGACGGACGCTGCAAGCCGTTCGCCGCGTCGGCCGACGGCATGGGCTGGTCCGAGGGCGTCGGCATCCTGCTGGTGGAACGGCTCGACGAGGCGCGGCGCAACGGCCACCCGGTGCTCGCCGTCATCCGCGGCAGCGCGATCAACCAGGACGGCGCCAGCAACGGGCTGACCGCGCCCAACGGTCCCTCCCAGCAGCGGGTGATCCGGGCCGCCCTCGCCGATGCGGGGTTGGCCGCCGAGCAGATCGACGCGGTCGAGGCACACGGCACCGGCACCACCCTCGGCGACCCGATCGAGGCCCAGGCGTTGATCGCCACGTACGGCAGTGGTCGCGACCCCGAACGGCCGCTGTGGATCGGCTCGGTGAAGTCCAACATCGGGCACACCACGTCGGCCGCCGCCGCAGCCGGGATCATCAAGATGGTGATGGCGATGCGCCACGGCGTGCTGCCCAAGACCCTGCACGTGGACGAGCCGACCCCGCACGTGGACTGGTCCGCCGGCGCCGTCGAGTTGCTGACCGAGGCCAGGAACTGGCCCGCGGGCGCGGAACCGCGCCGCGCGGGCGTCTCGTCCTTCGGGATCAGCGGGACCAACGCGCACCTGATCCTGGAGCAGGCCCCCGAGACGATCGACGCGCACGCCGGCCCGGCCGAACCCGCGTCCGCGTCGGAGTCGGAGTCGGATTCCGAAACACCCGTACTGCCCGACCCCACCGTCCTGCCGTTCCTCGTCTCCGCGAAAAGCCCCGAGGCACTGCGCGCCCAGGCCGCCCGGCTGGCCGCCCACCTGGACGACGACTCCGGGCACGGCATCGCGCTGCCCGACCTGGCCCACTCGCTGCACACCACCCGCTCGGCCCTGCCGCATCGCGCCGTCGTTCGGGCCGACGACCGCGAGGGGCTGCTGCACGGGCTGGCGAGCCTGGCTGCGGGCACCCCGGCCGCCTCGGTCGTCCAGGGCCAGGCCCGGCACGGCGAACGGGTCGTGTTCGTCTTCCCCGGCCAGGGTTCGCAATGGGCCGGCATGGCACTCGAACTGCTGGACGGCGCACCGGTGTTCGCCGCACAGATCGCCGCCTGCGAGCAGGCCCTGGCCCCGTACGTGGACTGGTCCCTCGAAGAGGTGCTGCGTGCCGACGCCGAAACCGCCCAGGCGTGGTTCGCGCGCGTCGACGTGCTCCAGCCCGTGTTGTGGGCCGTGATGATCGCGCTGGCCGAACTGTGGCGCTCGTGCGGCGTCGAACCCGCCGCCGTGGTCGGACACTCGCAGGGCGAGATCGCCGCGGCCTACATCGCGGGCGCCCTGAGCCTGGCCGACTCCGCCCGGATCGCCGCCCTGCGCAGCCGGGCCATCACCGCCCTGTCCGGCCGCGGCGGCATGCTCTCCGTCGGCGAACCGGCCGCGCAGGTCACCGCCCGCCTGGACCGATGGCACGGACGGCTGTCGGTCGCCGCGATCAACGGCCCCGGCTCCACCGTGGTCTCCGGCGACACCGCGGCCCTGGACGAACTGATCACCCAGTGCGAGGCCGAGGGTGTCCGGCATGGCCGCATCCCCGTCGACTACGCCTCGCACAGCGCGCACGTCGAGGAGATCCGCGACCGGCTCGCCGACGTGCTCGCCGGGATCGAACCCCGCCCGGCGCGCATCCCCTTCCACTCGACGGTCGTTGCCGGCCGGCTGGACACCACCGACCTCGACGCCGACTACTGGTACCGCAATCTCCGGCAGACCGTGCGCTTCGAGGAGACCGTGCGCGCCCTGGTCGAAGCCGGACACACCGCGTTCGTCGAGGTCGGCGCCCACCCCGTGCTGGTCGCCGGCATCGAAGAGGTACTCGACGAAACGGACCGCAACGCCGTGGCGTTCGGCACGCTGCGCCGCGACGAGCCGGACGTCGAACGATTCCTCGGCTCGCTCGCCGAGGCCCACGTGCACGGACTGCCGGTCGCCTGGCACACGGTCCTGGGCACCGGCTTCGGCCGACGCATCCCGCTGCCGACCTACGCGTTCCAGCACCGGCGGTACTGGCTGGAGTCCGGTACCGGCCGGTCCGGTGCGGGCGACGCCGGCGAACTGGGACTCGCCCCCGTCGACCACCCGCTGCTGCTGGCCGGCACCACCCTGTCCGACCTCGGCCACCTGGTCCTGACCGGCCTGATCTCTCGACGCACCCACCCGTGGCTCGACGACCACGCCGTGGCCGGCACCGTCCTGCTGCCCGGCACCGCGTTCGTGGACCTGGCGATCCGCGCGGCCGACGAGGCGGGCTGCGGCCGACTCGACGAACTGACCCTGGAAGCCCCGCTGATCCTGCCGCCGACCGGCGGAGTACGGATCCAGATCGTGGTCGGTCCGCCCGACGACACCGGCCGCCGCGGTCTCACCGTGCACTCCCGCCCCGCCGCCGATCGGGCCGAGGACGACGCCGGTTGGGAACGGCACGCCAGTGCCCTGCTCGCCCCGACCGCCGGCAGCGCCGACTTCGACCTGACCACCTGGCCGCCGGCGGAAGCCGTCCCGCTCGACACCGCCGACTTCTACACGCAGGCCCGCGCCTCCGGCTACGCCTTCGGGCCCGCCTTCCAAAGCCTGCAACAGGTCTGGCGGGTCGGCACCGAGGTGTACGCGGAGGTCGCGCTCGGCGAACGCGAACGCGAGGAGGCCGGGCGATACGGCCTGCATCCGGCCCTGTTGGACGGCGCGCTCCAGGCGTACGGCCTGGCCGGCTCCGGCGGCCGGGACGCCAGGATTTTGCTGCCGTTCACCTGGACCGGCGTCGCGCTGCACGCCTCCGGCGCCCGGCGGCTGCGGGTTCGGCTCATCCCCGAGGGCACCGACACGGTCACCGTGCTGGTGGCCGACCATGCGGGCGCTCCCGTCCTGCGCGTCGACTCGCTCGTGTTGCGCCCCGTCGCCGTGGATCGGATCGCCGGCGGTCGGGACGTCACCCGCGACGCGCTGTTCACCGTCGACTGGAAGCCGGTGACCGCACCCGACACCGGCACCGCCGCGGACACCTGGGCGGTGCTCGGCACACCCGGCACCCCGGGCGTCGACGACCTGCTCGCCGATCTCGCCGACGCGGGCATCGTCCCGGCCGTGTACTCGGACCCCGCCGCCCTCGGCGCCGCCGTCGAAGCGGGGTCGCCGATACCGGACTTCGCCTTCCTGACGCCGAGCGACGGCATCCCGGGGGAGCCCGCCGCGCAGCCCGCGAGCCTGGCCGAGCGGGTGCACGCGAGCACCGCCGGGGCCCTGGCCGACCTCCGATCCTGGATCGCGGACCCCCGCCTGGCCGACTCCCGCCTCGTGGTGCGCACGTGCGGCGCGGTGGCCACCGGGCCCGGGGAAACCGTCGCCGACCTCGGCCGGGCCGCGATCGTCGGGCTGGTGCGCTCGGTGCAGAGCGAGCACCCGGACCGCTGTGTCCTGATCGACACGGACGCGCGTGCCGCCTCCCGGGCGTTGTCGCCCACCGCGGTTCGCGCCTCGCTCGCACTGGGCGAGCCACAACTCGCGGTGCGTGACGGCGCGTTGTATGCCCCCCGACTCGGTCGGATCGGCGGGTCCGCGGCCCTGTTGCCACCGGCGGGCCCGTGGCGGCTGGACACGATCCGCGCCGGGACACTGGAGAACCTCGCCCTGGTCCCGTCCTCGGTCGCCCCGGCGGACGGGGCACCGGGGGAGGGGCAGGTGCGGATCGCGGTACGGGCCGCGGGCCTGAACTTCCGGGACGTGCTGATCGCACTGGGGATGTATCCCGATGCCGCGACGATGGGCGGCGAAGGCGCCGGCGTGGTCACCGAAGTCGGGTCCGGGGTACCGGGATTCGAGGCCGGGGACCGCGTCCTGGGGATGTTCGCCGGCGGCTTCGGCCCGCATGCCGTCGCCGATCACCGGATGCTGGCGAAGGTGCCGGACGGTTGGTCCTTCGAACAGGCGGCGTCGGTGCCGGTGGCCTTCCTGACGGCGTACTACGGGCTGGCTCGACTGGGCCGGTTGGGCGCGGGCGATTCGGTGTTGATCCATGCCGGTGCGGGTGGTGTGGGGATGGCGGCGGTGCAGATCGCGCGTCATCTGGGTGCCGAGGTGTTCGCGACGGCGAGTGAGGGCAAGTGGGACGCGTT
>NZ_JBEXUX010000087.1:0-36192 GCF_040629175.1 Embleya sp. NPDC005971
CCCGGCGGCGGCACCCGGCTGTTGAAGGTCGAACTCGGGATGTTCGCCAACGGCCGGGTCGAGGTGACCGGCGACGGCGTGACCGAGGGACTGAACGTCGGGGTACCCAAGCCATGAGGAGACATCGCTCCTGGTGACCCGGCGCGCGTGGTGATCCCGATCGGAAGGACCCACGCGCCCCGTCGGGCATGCGGCGGGGTCCCGGGTCGGGGCCGACGGGTTCGTTCGTGTGACGGGACATCGATGTCGGCGGTTCGCCCGGCCGGGGGGCTCGCACCTGTTCGGCTGCCACGCCGGGGAGTTGATCCGGTGGCCCGGATCGCACCGCGGGACGTCGACCGCGGGCATGATGTGGGCCATGACTCACACGCCCCGCCGCATGTTCGAGCTCCTGGAGCCGATCTGCCTGGTCAGTTTCCTCGCCGGCGAGTGCAACGAGGAGATGGCCGCACTCGGCCACCGCACCTACTGGGACGGCTACTTCGCCGGCCGCGCGGCGCCGTTGGGGCGGGTGCCGGCGGAGGTCGTGCACGCGGCCTTCTACAACTTCGCCGAGGGGGAGGCCGCGCGGCACATCCCGAGCGCGTGGGAGACGATCCCGCCGGAGGCGTCCGTCGCCGCGCGGGAGCGGGGCAGCGCGGCCTCCCTGCGGCGGATCCTCGGCGCGGAGACGGCCGGCTCCCCGGGCCTGGCGCGCGCCGCCGACCTGACCACCAAAGCGGCGACGAACGCGCCCATGGAAGGACGGGTGATGTACGCCGGGATGCGCACCCTTGCGATCCCGAGCGACCCGGTTGCCCGGCTGTGGCATTCCGCGACCATGCTGCGCGAGCACCGCGGCGACGGACACATCGCCGCTCTCGTCGGGGCGCGCATCGGCGGCACGGAGGCCCATGTGCTCTCCGCGCTGGCGCAGGGCATCCACCCGCCGGAGTCGTTCGGGCGCATCCATCACCTGCCGAAGGAACGGCTGGCCGCGGTCATGAACGGCATGCGCGAGCGCGGACTGGTCGACAACGACGGCCGGTTCACCGACGCCGGCCGCGAGACCCGGGACCGCATCGAGGCCCTCACCGACGAACTCGCCGCCCCGCCGTACGACGCCCTGTCCCCCGCCGAGCTCGACGAACTGGTCGCCGAGCTCGAACCCATCACCGCGACGCTGGTGGCCGCGGGGTCGCAGTGACGGGCGGCGACTGACGGGGGGAGGAATCCACCGTCCGGCACGTCCGGTTCCCGGCCGCGTTCCCGGCCCGGTCCTCGGCCCGCTGTTCGCGCCCGAGGTGCCCGAGGTGCCCCACTCGACCCGTCGGCTTCCCGGCCGCATCCCGGCGCCGACGAGGTCCCCGGCGCGGTCGCGCCCGGGCGCCCGGGCGCGACCCGAACCGCCGTCCCTGTGGCGTTCGGGCCACGCCCGCCCCGGCGGTCCTTCGGGTGCCGGGGGCACAGTATGACCCGAAACCCCGGGTCGCGGGATGCGTCTTCGCGAAGTCGCTCCGCGGTCACCGGGTTCGGCTGTACGGGTGACCCCGTCGCTCGGAAATCCGGTGAACCGGTGGGCGCCCACCCACTCCGCAGCCGCCTCGTTCCACGACCGGGACGGGCACCCGCGCAACCCGTGGCGACGCCGTGGCGGAGGTAGGGGTATCCCCCCGGTGGATACGGCCACGAGCCCCATCGCCGAGGGCTGCCCTGCCCGACAAGCTTGTTGCCAACGGGGGTTCGACCCCGAGGTGCACGACTCGAACGAATCGGGGGCCGGCATGAAGCGCATGCATCGGGTATTGGTGACCGCGGCGACGGCGTTGGCGGTGGTCGCGGTGCCATCCGCCGCGCTTGCCTCGGCGGAGCAGACGGATCGCCCGGATCGCGGCGGGCTGCAGAAGGGGCTGGACGACATCACGGCGAACGGCGCCTTGGGTGCGCTGATCGAGGTGCAGCGCGACGGCCACGTGTGGCGAGGCGTCAGCGGCGTCGCCGAACTGGGCACGACGCGGGAGGTGCCGGCACAGGGCCGGTTCCGCGCGGGCAGCATCACCAAGACGTTCGTCGCCACCGTCGTCCTGCAACTCGTGGACGAGGGCTGGTTGCACCTGGACGACAAGGTCGAGAAGTGGCTGCCCGGCGTGGTCCCCGCGGGTGATCGGATCACCGTGCGGCAGCTCCTCAACCACACGAGCGGGGTGCCCGACTACCGTCGGACGCTGCCGATGCCACCGACGCCGGAGTTCGAGGCCGACCGGTTCCGCACCTGGTCCGCCATGGAGCTGATCCAGCGGGCGGTGACCCAGCCGGCGACCTCCGAACCGGGGGGCGAATACGCGTACTCCAACACCGGCTACCTCCTGCTCGGCGAAATCGTCCACAAGGTGACCGGCCGGTCGTATGCCAGGGAGATCGAGCGCCGAATCATCGAACCGCTGTGGTTGCAGGGCACCTCGCTGCCGGGGACGTCGTCGCGTATTCGTGGACCGCACCCGAAGGGTTACCTCCCGGTACGGCAGGGCAACGGGACCCGACTCGTCGACTTCACCGAGATGAATCCGTCGCTGATGGGCGCGGGCGGCGAGATGATCTCCACGACGGCGGATCTGAACCGATTCATGGCCGCGCTGGTCGGTGGGCGCCTCCTGCCGAGTCACCTGCTCGACGAGATGAAGACGGCGGGCGTCGAAGGGGGGCGGTACGGGCTGGGATTGCGTTGGCAGGACACCACGTGCGGGATTCCCGTGTACGGCAACGACGGCGATGCCCTGGCGTACCAGGCCTGGTCGTTCTCCACCCAGGATCGGCGCCGCCAGGTCACGATCGCGCTCACGCCCGACTTCCGCGGCGACCCCGACGACGCCGTCGAAGCCCTCCTGGACAAGGCGATCTGCGGCTGACCGCCAATCGGCGGGCCGAGGCGGCGGGCGGTCGGTGCGGCCGACTCGTCGGCCTGCGAATCGGCCCCGGGGACGGGCATCACGCCACGTAGGGGCGGGAAACGCCGGGCCACCCCGGCACCGTCCGGATCGGATCTGATCGGTCGAGGTCGGGGGCCCACGCGGCGGTGTGTACGACGGTTCCGGCGAAGGTGTCCAGGCCGGGGATGTCCGGGGTCATCGGGTCCTGGAAGAACCCGATCGCGCCGACCACGGCGTCGGCCCACTCCTCCCGCGCCCGACCGGCCGCGGACCGACTGGTGATCCGCCACCGCCGGCGGTCCTGGTGCCACGTAGGCGCCCGGCCGCGATCACCGCCCTCTCCCGACGCACCCCGGCCGGGGCCCGGCACGACCGGGCCCCGGCGACGGCGAGGGCGAGGGCATCGCAGACGCCGCGGCGCGGCGGGAGGCGTCGACGCGATTCGGCTCGACGGCGGGTGGCTCAGGCCCGCGGGTCTCTCTCGTTGCGCGCGTCGAACTTGCGCACTTCGTTGCGCATGTGCGGGCTCCACTTGGCGAAGAGTGCCCTGACCTCCGGCGTGGCCAGGTGTCGATCGAGCGCCTCCTGGGACGCCCATTGCTCCAGTACCGTGACGGTTCCGGTCGTCGCGTCCTACACGCAGAACGAGATGGACACGTTTCCGGGGTTCGCCGCGGCGATCGGGTACGTCGCCCGGGCCTCGGCGGCGAACGTTTCGATCTCCCCGGCGGGGACGAAGACCCGGCCGGCGATGATGATGTCCGTCCGGGCGGACGGTTCCGTTGCCGCGGTGTCGGCGACCTGGTCCCGAGGCGAATTCATTGTTCCTCCACTCGTCCGCCGCCTCCGTTCAGGCGGTGTACTGGTAGGCCGGGTAGGTGAGGTAGCCCGCGTCGCCGCCCTGGTAGTACGTGTTCTCGTCGGCGGGCGCGATCGGCAGGCCGGTGCGCAGCCGTTCGACCAGGTCGGGGTTGGCGATGAAGGCGCGGCCGAAGCTGATCAGGTCCGCTCCCAGCCCGAGCCAGTGGTCGGCGGAGGTCCGGTCGGTCTGCTTCGGGCCCATCGGGAGCACCGGGTTGACGACGAGGGTGCCGGGCCACCCGCGGCGCAGTCCGACCAGCACCTCCTCCGCTGCGGTCGCCTCCACGTGCACGTAGGCGAGGTCGAAGCGGGCCAACTCCGCCAGCAGGGCCGCGTACAGCTCCGGTACGTCCGTCTCCGCCACGTCCCAGAAGGTGCCGCCCGGGGAGAGCCGGATTCCGGTGCGGGCCGCGCCCACGGCGTCCACCGTGGCGGCGACGGCCTCGACGGCGAACCGGATGCGGTTGCGCACCGGGCCGCCGTAGGAGTCGGTGCGCAGATTGGCGTTGGAGGACAGGAACTGCGAGATCAGATAGCCGTTGGCGCCGTGCAGTTCGACACCGTCGAAGCCGGCGTCGACGGCGCGCCGGGCGGCCTCGGCGTAGGAGCGCGCCTGCTCGGGCACCTCGGCGGTCGCCAGTGCGCGGGGCACCGGCGCGGGCTGCGGCCCGGTCGGGGTGAACACGTTGCCCGCGGCGGCCACCGCGGACGGCCCGACCGGCTGCAGGCCGGTGGTGTCGGGGTGCGAGATCCGGCCGCCGTGCATGATCTGGGCGAAGATGCGCCCGCCGTTGGCGTGCACGGCGTCGGTGACGGGCCGCAAGGAGGTCACCTGCGCGTCGGTGTACAGGCCCGGCGTGCCCGGGTTGGACTGGCCGACGAGGCTCGGCTGAAGGCCCTCGGCGACGATCAGCCCGGCGGTGGCCCGCTGGGCGTAGTAGGCCGCCATGGACGGGGTCGCAAGCCCCTCCGCCGCGGCCCGGACCCGGGTCATCGGCGCCATCACGACGCGGTTGGGCAGTTCCAGATCACCGAGACGGTGACGGTCGAACAACGTGGTCATGCCGGTACTCCTCGTACGGCTCGTACTGCCCGGTACTGGTGGCGGGCCCTGGCGAACGGGCCCGGTAGTACGCTAAAACCTCACATCAATGTGAGAGGCAAGTCGTGTGACCGGGGTCACGGACAGGAGTACGAGATGCGGATCGGCGAACTCGCGGCGCGGACCGGAGCCAGCGTCCGCTCGCTGCGCTACTACGAGGAGCAGGGGCTGCTCACCAGCGTCCGCAGCGCCGGCGGGCAACGGCACTACACCGACCACGAGATCGAGCGGGTCGCCTTCGTCCAGCGCCTGTACGCGGCCGGCCTGTCCAGCCGCACCATCGTCGAACTGCTGCCGTGCGTGGACTCGCCCAGCGACGACCATTCCGCCGCCGCGATGGAGCGCATGCTCCAGGAACGGGACCGACTCTCCGACCACATCGAGGAGTTGCAGCGCACCCGCAACGCGCTCGACGTGCTCATGGCGGCGGCCCGGGCCCAGCACGACACCGGTCGGTCGAACTGCACGGCCGCGGCGACTTCGTTCGCCTGAAGCGCGCGGGCCGCTCCGCCGTCTCGGCCGGGGCCGTCGGGCAACGCCGTCGCACCGCCGGAGCGGGCCCGCCGCGGCGGCGGTTACCGGGGGCTTCGGGGCGCGGGCGCGGGTGCGTTCTCCGCGAGGTACGCGGCGGCGGCTGCCGGGGGGTTCAGGGCCAGGGCGCGGGCGGCGTTCTCGGCCTCGTCCCCGGGGACCTCGACGACGGCGACGATGGACAGGCGTCGCCCACCGTCGCCGAACAGCCCTTCCGCGTCGAGGCGGGCCATCGCCGCGACCATCGCGCCCAACCGCAGTTCGAACTCGGCCTCCGCCTCGTCGTCGGGGAGTTCGTAGACCTGCGGTCGGGCGTCGAAGAGACCTCGGATCGGGGCGAGGTGCCGCTCCCCGTAGGTGCAGAACGGCGAGTCCGCGTAGGACCACCGCAACAGGTCGGCCTCGGCCGGGGAACCGCCCGCCGCGGCGGCCAGGGCCTGGGTCGACCAGGCCGAAAGCGACGGGCCGAACGCCTCGCCCGGCGTGACCAGCGCGCAGTAGTAGAAGTCGTGCTCCGGGTATTCCCGAAACAGATCCGAGACGGCGGCACCGGCGGCCCGGTACACGGCTTCGGTGAGGTCCGCCTCGGTCGGTATCACGTCGACTCCCTTGTGCACATGCGCTCCCGGCCGGCGCCGCCCGCAGGGACCCGAGGTCAGGTGGTCGCCGTACCTTATCGCCGGCCGGATCGACGACAAGGCCTCCGGGTTCGGGCTCGGCGCCGACGACTACCTGACCAAACCGTTCGAGCTTCGCGAACTCGTCATGCGGCTGCGGGCGCTGGACCGCAGACGCGCGCACGCCCGACCCCCGATCAGCGAGATCGCGGGTCTGCGGCTGGATCCCTTCCGCCGGGAGGTCTTTCGCGACGGACGCCAGTGGCAGTGGGGGTGGGGAGCTCGCTGACGGCAAGACGTTTCGTCCTTCCGAGTGAACACCCGTAACCCCATGCGGACCTGCGTCGTTGCAAGATCGCAGTGCCTGCCATGTCCCACTCTCGCTGCCATGGCGGACGGCGCACGCGCCCCGCCGTCCCCACCACGGCCGCGTCCGTCTGCGAGGTCGACCCATGAACCCCACGCAACTCCTCGGCAGGGGACTCGCCTGCCTTCCGGCCGTGTTGGTGCTCACCGCGGCGGGCACCGCAAGTCCCGTCGGGCTCACCGCGCCCGCGCTGCCGGTGCCCGTGGTGCAGGTCTGCACCGGGTTCCAGACCGAGACGTTCGCGCCGGGATTGAACGCGACGCCGCGTCAGGTCGCCGGCCGAGGCGAGGGCGAGCTGACCTCGTGTCTGCCGTTCGGCGACTCGCTGCCCGCCTCGGGCCGCGTGACCTCCACGATGTCGGGGGTGATGACCTGCGTCGGGGGTACTCGCACCCGGGAGACGACCATCACCTGGGACGACGGCGGGAGCAGCACTCTCGAGGAATCCGGTGGCGTCGAGAGCCCGGTCGGCGGCAGGCGGGCGGCGGTCTTCAAGGGAAAGATCCTCTCCGGACGCTTCGCCGGCGCCACGACCGTCACCACCCGAACCCTCTCTCCCCTGCCGAAGCCTCCGTGCGCAACCGAGACGGGCCTCACCGAAGCCGCCGGCCCCCTGACGGTGGAAATCACCCACCTGCCCTGACCCAACGTCGGTCGTCGGGCCACGCGTTGCATCCCATGGAGGCCGGGCGCCCGTCGCTTCGAGCCGAGACGAGGAACGCCGAGTTGGGGTCAGCCCAGGCTCGACGACGTCGCGGGGGCCTGCACGCTGCCCTCCCGAACGGGACCCCCGGGTTCCGGGCGATCCGGGCCGTCGGCGAGGGCGGCGGCACGCAGCGCCGCTTCGACCCGGCGGTTGCCGGTCATGGATGCCGTGACGGCCGTCATCGTCAGGAGCAGGACGGCGGCGGCGTAGAGCGGGGTGCGGACGTCGTAGGCGGTGGCCAGCCAACCGCCGAGGAAGGCCCCGAACGGGGCGGCGCACATGGCCAGCATCCGGGAGGTGGAGGCGACCCGGCCCATGAGGTGGGCCGGGACGATCGCCTGCCGGAGGGAGGGGCCGAGCACCATCGTGGCGCCCATGCCCGCTCCGCAGACGGCGAGCGCCAGGCCCGCGACGTACGGGTTCGGGGCGGCGGCCAGGCCCAGGATGGCAAGCCCCTCGACGGCGGCGGTGCAGGTCAGTGCGGTGCCGGTGCCGAGTCGTCGGCCGAGCTGGGAGGCGATGCCCGCGCCGAGCAGGCCGCCGGTGGCCTCCGCCGTGAGGAGCAGGCCGAAGCCGTAGGTGTCGATGCCGAGGCGATCGTGCGCGAAGAGGGCGAGGACGGTCTCCACGGCGAGGAAGGCGACGTTCCCGATCGCCGGGCGGAGCGCGAGCCCGAGCAACAACCGGTCCCGGAAGACGTACGAGGCCCCGGCCCGCGCCTGCCGGAGCAGCGACTCGCGGGCCTCCGGCTCGGGCCGGGGCATGGCGGGCAGCGTACGTACGAGCAGTGCGGAGAGCATGAACGACACCGCGTCGGCGAGCAGCGGCAACGCCCGCCCTAGCGCGAGCAGCGCACTGCCCGCAGGCGGCCCGGCGAAGCCGGACGCGGCGATCTGGGTGCCGCGCAGGCGGGAGTTGGCGCGTTCCAGGAGTGCGGGATCGCGGCGGAGCAGATCGGGCAGATAGGCCGTGGCTGCCGTGTCGAAGAAGAGGCCGCCGACGCCGAGCAGGAAGGCGACGGCCGCGAGCAGTGGGATGCTCAGCACGTCGAGCACGGCCGCCGTCGCCGGGATGGCGAGCAGCACCGCACGTGCCGTGTCCGCGACCCACATCGTGCGCCGACGGTCCCAGCGGTCCACCAGCGCACCGCCGAGCACCCCGAAGAGCAACCACGGCAGCGTGCCCGCGGCCGTGACGACGGCGAGCGCCATCGGGTCCCGCGTCAACGTCAACGCGAGCAGCGGCAACGCGGCATGCGACACCCCGTCCCCGAGCGAGGACACCGTCTGCGCGGTCCACAGCCGTCCGAACCCGGTCGGCAACTTCCTTGCGTCCGAGGTCACTTGGCGTCCCCCTCGGTCTGCTCGGGCACGGCCGGGTGGAACAGTGCGAAGACGAGTGACGCGTCCGGCAGCGACGGATCGGACAGCTCCCGGTACTCGTCCGCCAGCGCATCCAGCCGCGCCCCCAGCTCCGCGAACTGCTCCTCGGTGAGCCGCAGATGCGCCATCCGCACGTGCCGCTCACCGTCCACCGGCGACGCCTCCAGGTCCGCCACCGCATGCCGCATCAGCACATCCGGCCCTCCCTCGCCCGGATCCGGGAGCACGATCGACCGCGCGGCCATCGCGTAATACCGCTCGGTGACCCCCCGCACCTTCCGCGTGCGCACCACCTTCACCAGGCCGGCCCGCTCCAGCAGCCGCACGTGATAGCTGGAACTCCCCTTCGCGAGGCCGACCCGCGAGGCGATCTGGGTGATCGTCGCCGGCTCGAAGCGGAGCACGGCCATGATCCGGTGACGCGTGAGATTGGAGACGGCGCGCAACTGCTCGTCGGTGGTGACGTGAATCGTCTCGGGGAGATCGTCCGTAGGCATGCGAGCAATGGTCAACACTTCTTGACCATTGCGCAAGGGGTTTCGTTCGGACTTTCCGAATCGGCGCCGACGGGGGCCGGCCGCAGCGCGACCGCCCGCCCGGCGCGCCGCCTCCGTGCCGGAGGCGGCCCGCCGGGCGCCGGGGCCCGGGAGTGGCTCGGGTGGCTCGGGTTCCGGGCGTTACGTGGTCCTGCTCATCACGTGCTTGATCCGGGAGTAGGAGTCCAGCGCGTGGATCGACAGGTCCTTGCCGTATCCGGAGTGCTTGAAGCCGCCGTGCGGCATTTCGGTCGCGTACACGCCGTGGCAGTTGATCCACACCGTGCCCGCGTCGATGTGCCGGGCCAGTCGGGCGCCCGTCGCCGCGTCACGGCTCCACACGGATGCCGCCAGGCCGAAGGGCACGTCGTTGGCCAGCCGGATCGCGTCGTCCTCGTCGGTGAACGGCTGGACGGTGAGAACCGGGCCGAAGACTTCGTGCTGCACGATCGCGTCGTCCTGGCGCACCCCGGTCACCACGGTCGGCGGGAAGAAGAAGCCGGGCCCGGGGGTCGGGGTGCCTCCGGTGACCACGGTGGCGTGCTCGGGCAGACCCTCCAGGTAGGCGGCGACCCGGGACAGGTGCGCCCGGCTGTTCAACGGGCCGACCTCGGTCCGGGCCGCGCGTTCGGCCAGCAGCGTGACCAGTCGATCGTGCACCTCGGCGGCGACCAGTACTCGGCATGCGGCGGTGCAGTCCTGGCCCGCGTTGTAGAAGGCGGCTTCCGCGATGCCCTCGGCCGCCTCGGCCAAGTCGGCGTCGGCGAGCACGATCGCGGGTGCGTCGCCGCCCAGTTCCAGGTGGAGCCGTTTGATGCCGGCGAGACCGGCCGCGGTGGTGACCTCGGCGCCCGCACGGGTGCTTCCGGTGAGGGAGACCAGGGCCGTCAGCGGGTCGACGACCAGGGCCCGGCCGGTGTCGCGATCACCGCAGACCACGTTGACCACGCCGGGCGGCAGCACCTGGTTGCAGATCTCGCCGAGCAGGAGGGTGCTCATGGGGGTGGTTTCCGCGGGCTTGAGCACGACGGTGTTCCCCGCGGCCAGTGCCGGTGCGAGCTTGTCGACCGCCGATCCCAGCGGGTGGTTCCACGGCGTGATCAGCGCGCAGACTCCCACCGGTTCGCGGGCCACCTGCGAGGAGTATCCGCGCACGTACTCCCCGGCCGTCGGCCCCGGGACGCCGCGCGCCGCGCCGGCCATGAAGCGCAGCACGTCCACGGCGGCGGGGATCTCCTCCTCCAGCACCTCCGCGTGGTCCTTGCCCGTGTTGCGGCACTCGGCGGCGGCCAGTTCCGGCGCCTGCTCGACGATCGCGTCGGCCAGGGCCAGGAGCACGTCCTGCCGCTCCCCCGGGGTGACGGACCGCCAGGTCTCGAACGCGATGGCGGCCGCGCGGACCGCGTCGGTCGATTCCGTGGACGACGCGGTGGGCATGCGGTGGTAGACCTCGCCGGTGCGCGGGTCGACAACGTCCTGGTGGATCACAGGGTCTCCTCGATGAAGGCGGCCACCCGCTCGCCGACCACCGTGGTCGGCAGGGCGGGGGTACTACGGGGGATGTCGGGGAAGATGGAGGCGTCGGCGACATGGAGGCCCTCAAGCCCGTGCACCCTGCCGGTGTGGTCGACGACGGCCGACGGATCGTCGGCCGGCCCCATCCGGCAACTGCCCGCCGGATGCCAGTAGTGCTGGTGCTTCGCCTTGATCCAGTCGTGGATGTCGCCTTCGGGGGTGAGCAGCGCCGGGCCCAGGTAGGGGGACAGGTGCAACTCCCTTGTCCAGTCCAGGCCGTGGGCGAGGGCCTGGACATCCTCCGGCCGGGTCAGGTAGGCGTGGTCGACCCGGGCGAGGGCGTACGGGTCGGCCGAGCGCAGTCGTACCGAGCCCCGGGAGCGGGGCCGCAGCAGCGCGACCGGCACGACGCAGCGCCAGCCGTGCTCCGTCGTCGCGTCGCGCTCGGTCCAGGGGTAGACGTGCAGGTCGTAGGGGGCGTCGCCGGCGTAGGGCGAGCGGAGCTTGGCCAGGGCCTGTTCGTCCGGCAACATCCGGGCCCGGGCGAACCGGGCCAGGTCGGCGGCAAGTTCCGCCGATCCGGCGAACTCGAGCTGAACCGACGGATGATCGTGCAGGTTCTCGCCCACTCCCGGGAGGTCGTGCCGCACCTCGACGCCGACCTCGGCGAGGTGGGCGGCCGGACCGATGCCGGAACGCAGCAGTACCTCGGGGCTGCCGTAGGCACCGGCGCCGAGCACCACGAGGTCGGCGCGGATCCGGTGCCGGCGGCCGTCGTGGATGACGTCCACCGCCACCGCCCGGCCGTTGTCCAGCACGATGCGATCGGCCTGCACGCCGCCGATCACGGTGAGGTTGCCCTGTTCGCGAACGGGATCGAGGTAGCCGAAGGCCGTGTTGACGCGCACGCCGTCGGGGGTGATGTTGACCGGTGCGCAGCCGATGCCGAGCCCGCCGGCGAGGTCGTCGAAGTCGTCGCGCACGGGCAGGCCGAGCGCCGCGCCCGCCGCGATGAAGTGTTGCTGGAACGGTTGGATCTCGTCCTGCCGATAGGTCCGCAACCGCATGGCCGCGGCGGCCCGGTCGAAGAACGGTCGCAGGGAGGCCGAGTCCCAGCCGGGGGAGCCGGCCGCCGCCCACGCGTCGTAGTCGCCGGCCCATCCGCTGCTTTGTGTACAGCCGTTGTGGGTCGAGCAGCCCCCGATCGCGCGGCAGCGCTCGAAGGCGTGCCGAGGTCCGCGATAGCCCCAGTCGTGCGAGGTCGGCAGGGTGGTGGCGTCCAGCAGGTCGGCGGGCCAGGCGGCGCGGTCAGGCCCGTAGTCGGGGCCCGCCTCCAGGACGAGCACCCGATGCCTGTGGGCGAGGCGGCCGGCGACGACGCAGCCCGCCGTACCGCCGCCCAGGACGATGATTTCGGCGTGGTCGGGGAACTTCAACGGTGGCTCCTCAGCCGGGGAGGGTGGACGTGGCGGGGGAAGCGGACGAGGGCGCGGCGGCGGCGAGGGTGCGGCGATGGCGCGCGCCGAGGGCGTGGAGGAGGCAACCGAGGCCGACGATGAGCACGATCGGGACGAGTTGCGTGGCGGTGTAGGCCGCTCGGTGCCCCTCGAAGCCGGCGGGCAGGTAGTCGGCCGGGTCGCCCGAGGTGCCGAACCACCCGACGCCCAGTCCCGGCCAGATCAGGGCGACCACGGTGAACGACATCGTGCCGACGGTCAGGGCGGTCGCCGTCCGGGCACCCGCGCGACCGCCGGGGACCCGGTAGGGGCGGTGTACGTCGGGGTACTTGCGGCGCAGCACCAGGAAGGAGGAGAACGTCAGCAGGTAGGAGATCGCGGTTGCCGAGATCGCCAGGCCGATGCCGGCGGTGAAGTACTTCTGCGCGTCGCCGTCGCTGAGGCCGATCGCGGCCAGCATCACCACGGCGGCGATCGCGGTGGACAGCAGATTGACCCGCGTCGGAGTGCCGCGTCGGGCGGAGATCGTGCCCAGCCACTGCGGTCCGGCGCCGTCCGCGCAGGCCACCGCCTGGGCCCGGCTCAGGCCCATGGCCCACGCGGTGCCACTGGTGAGCAGGCCGACGATCAGGCCGGCCGCCGCCACTTTGGCGAGTGCGGCGCCGGCGCCGGTGAGTACGACGGTGCCGTCGTCGGCGACGTGGCCGCCGTACACGGTGAACACCGCACGGCAGGCGTCGATGAATCCGGTCAGCGAACCGAGTTGGTCGCGGGGCAGCACCAGCAGGGTGCCCAGGATCGGGACGCCGTACAGCACGAGGGAGAGCAGGCCGCCGCGCAACAGCGCCGCGGGTACGTCCCGTTTGGGGTCGGCCATCTCGCCGGCGGCCGCGCTGGGTACCTCGAAACCCATGTAGTTGAAGGCGATGACCGGGGCGAGCGCGACCAGACCCAGATAGGTGGGGGTGTAGTCGCCGGGCGACAGCGGCTGCACGCCGTTGCGCAGCGCGAAGACGGTCAGTGAGACGACGAAGAAGCCCAGGAGCACGATCCGGGCGACCGCTCCGGCCACCAGGACCCAGCGGCCGACCACGACGGACGCGTGCACGGCGAGACCGGCCGCCCCGACGAAGAGCGCGCCGGCCAGGTACTGCCAGGCGCCCGGCAGCGGGTGGAAGAAGCTCTCGAACGTGGCGATCGCCGTCACGCACAGCGAGCCGCCGATCCAGACCGGGTTGGAGATCCAGTAGAAGACCTGGTTGAGGCCGGCGGTGAAGCGGCCGAAGGCCAGTTTGGTCCAGACGTAGGGTCCGCCCTCGTCCGGGAAGGCGGACCCGAGTTCGGCGATCAGGAGTCCGTAGGGCGCGAAGAACAGCAGCCCGAGCACGGCCAGCCAGGTCAGTCCCTCGGGGCCGTTCGCGGCCACCGAGCCCAGGGTGTCCAGGCCGACGATCGCGCACAACAGCATGGCCAGCACGTGGAAGCGCCGCAGCACGCGGCGGGATTGGGGTGGGTCGGCCGTCGTCATGCGGCCTCCTTCGTGGTGGGGTGCCGCAATCATGGAGAGTCGCGTTCACAATCGTCAATGACTCATGCGTAAATTGATCGCGCTAGGGTGGTGCGGTGACCACGACCTTCGACAAGGGCCTCGCCCTCCTGCACGCGGTCCTCGCCGCGGAACTGGGCTCGGCCGGCTACCCGGGCAATGTCCGACTCGCCGAACTGATCGGCGTCGACGCGGCCCAGGCGTCCCGCATGCTCAAGGACCTGGCCGCGCTGGACCTCGTCGAGCGCGACGAGCAAGGACGCGGCTGGCGCATCGGCCCCGCCTTCTTCGCACTGGCCGAGGCGGCGGCCGACCGACCCCTGCTGGTCGCCGCCCGACCGCCGCTGCGGGGTCTGGTGGCGCGCTGGCACGAGCCGGCCTGGCTCTCGGTGCCGTCCCAGGGCATGGTGCTCACGGTGGAGAGCCAGCTCAGCCACTGGTCGTCGTACGTTGCGGCGGCGCCCGGGGCCCTGACGCCGATCTGGTGTACCGGGCCGGGGCGGGCGTTGTTGCTCGATCACTCCGAGCAGGAACTCGCCGCGTTGCTCGGTGGCGTCGAATTCGTCGGCGGCGGCCCGCGGGCGGCTCGCGACATCGCCACGCTGGCCGGCTACAACGCGACCGCCCGGGCGGCGGGAGTGGTGATCGCGGACCGCGAATTCGAGCACGACGTGGTGGACTTCTCGGCCGCCGTACGGGACGAGTCCGACACGATCGTGGCCGCGCTGAGTCTCGCCGTGCCGCGCTTCAGGCTGGCCGGCCGGTCCGCCGAGATCGCGGCATCGGTGCGCGCGGCGGCCGCCGCGCTGGAGGTCAGGGCTGCGGCCGGCCGAGCAGCGTAGAGAGCCGATCGGCCAGATCCCGGATCACCGCGCCGTGCCGTTCCGCCAGCGGGGCCAGCCGGGCCGAGGGTCCCTCGGTGTGCAGCGCGCAGACGACCTCGCCGGAGAAGTCCCGCACCGGGGCGGCGACGGCGAACACGCCCGGCTCCGACTCCCCGTCCACGACCGCGTAGCCACGCTCGCGGGCCGCGATCAACCGTGCCTCGAACTCGGCCACTCCGCTCGGCGCCGCGGGTCCGTGGGCGATGAACTCGGTGTCGGCGAACACGATCTCCAGTTCCTCGCGGCTGCAGTCCCACAGCAGCGCCTGACCCGCGTCGTCGCAGTACAGCGGATACGAACGGCCCACCCACGACAGGCCCGAGGGCACCTCCTCCAGGAAGGCCACCGAGCCGTCTCCGCGCACCTCGGCCAGGAACGCACTCGCCCCGGTCGCCGCCACCGCCTCACGCAGGATCGCCGGCCCCTCGGCGCGCAGCCGCGCCCCGACCGCGCGGGTCGCCTGGCTGTAGAGCTGCCAACTCAGCGCATAGGCAAGCGTGTCGGGATCCCGAGTGAGCACACTCGCCGCCTCCAGGCTGTGCAGCGTGCGGGACACCTGGACCCGGTTGCGTCCCAACCGCTCGGCGATCTCCGTCGACGTCGCCGGACCCCCGCCGGCGGCCACGGCAAGCAGCACGTCCAGCCCACGGCCCAGACTCCTGACGGCTCCGGTATTCACCCGGCGATGATATCGACACCCGGGCAGCCCCATCCGAACCCTCGACATCGACCTCGGCGAGAGCCACCGGGCACCGACCACGCGGCGCGCCGGCCGCCGGTGTGGCCGGACACCGGCAGGGCCGGACCGGCGACCGGTGGCGGATCCAAGCGATCCGCACCGACGTGCCGGCCGCGGCACGCACTTCGACCGTCCCACCGCGTCCGTCGCCGGGCCGCTCGGGTGTGCGCGGTCGGGACGACCCGGGCCGGAAAGGCGTACGTGTCTCGAACGCGCCGCGTGGACGTGGTCCTGTCGGGCGGGTGTCGCGCCCTGCGGTTCACTGCGCCCGCAGTGCCTTCTTGTCGACCTTGCCGAGAGCGGTGAGCGGCAGTGTCTCGCGCAGGCTGATGTGTTTGGGCGTCCAGACGCCGCCCTTGGCCCGGCGTACGTGGTCGGCGAGTTCGCCGGCGGAGACGTCGTGGCCGGGATGCAGCACGACGGCGGCGGCGACCGCCTCGCCCCAGTGCGGGTCGGGTTCTCCGTAGACGGCGCAGTACGCGACGGCCGGGTGCTCGGCGAGGACGTCCTCGACCTCGCGCGGGTAGACGTTGAATCCGCCGGTGATGATCACGTCCTTGAGGCGATCGACGATGGTCAGCCGGCCCGACGGGTCGGCTCGGGCGATGTCGCCGGTGTGCAGCCACCCGTCGCGAAGCGCCGCGCGCGTCTGGTCGGGTTTGTTCCAGTAGCCGTCCATGACCAGCGGGCCGCGTACGCAGATCTCGCCCGGTTCGCCGGCCGCGACCGGGTGGCCGTCGGGGTCGAGCAGCACGATCTCGGTTCCCGGGATCGGGCGTCCGCACGAGGCCAGAACGGCGAGGTCGTCGTCGCGATGCTCGTCGGGGTCGAGCACGGTCAGCGCGTTGGGCGCCTCGGCCTGGCCGTAGTGCTGGCTGAGGATCGGCCCGAACCGGTCCCGGGCCTGGAGCAATCGGGTCGGGCTGGTGGGCGCGGCGCCGTAGAGGATCCAGGCCAGGGCGGACAGGTCGGCGGTCCGGGTACGCGGGTGGTCGAGGAGCGTGTAGAGCATGGTGGGCACCACGAACGTGGTGTTGACGCCCTCGTGCTCGATGGCGTCCAGGACGCGGTCCGGGTCGAACCCGGGATGGATCACGAAGGTCGCGCCGCGCAGCAGTCCGGGGGCGATCAGCAGGCCGGCGGCGTGCGACATGGGCGTGGTGACGAGGAAGGTGGTGCGCTCGGGCCAGGCCCACGTGGTACCGGCCCAGGCGTTGGCGGTGAGGGAACGGTCGCCGAGGACGACGCCTTTGGGTTCGCCGGTGGTGCCGCCGGTGTAGAAGAGGTAGCGGGCGGGTCCGCGTGGGTCTCGGGGTGTGGGGACGATGTGCTCGGCCAGGTCGGCGAGTTCGGACAGGGTCAGGACCCTGGTGCCGGCGCTCGCCGCGGCGGCGCGGTCGGCGAATCGGGTGTCGTCGACGACGAGCAGGTCGGCGCCGCTGTCGCGGAGCACGTACGCGTCGTTCTCGCTGCTGCCGAGCGGGTGCAGCGCGGTGAACCGGACGCCCGCCAGGCACGCGGCGACCATGACGGTGAACGCCTCGGGTCGGGGTCCGGTGAGCAGGGCCACCGCGCGGTCGGGGGCCGGCCCGTGCCGCCCCAGGACGGCGGCGACGCGTTCGATGCGGTCGGCGGCGGCACGGTAGGTGAGCGTGTGCCGCCGACCGTCCTCGTGCCACCGGAACGCCTCGCGGTCGGGGTGGCGACGCAGCGCGGACAACACCAGTCGGGCATAGCCGGCGTCGTGGTGCACGGCGTCGAAGCCGTCGGGTGTGGTGGTCATCGGGTGCCTCCCAGGATGGTGACGGCGGCGACGGCTTCCTCGATGCCGTACAGTCCGCCGCCGTTCTCCGCGACGGCGATCCGGGCGCGGGGGACCTGGCGGGGGCCGGCCTCGCCGCGCAGTTGGGTGACCAGTTCGAAGATCTGCGCGAGGCCGGTGGCCGATACCGGGTGTCCGCGCGATTCCAGGCCGCCGGACGGGTTGATCGGCAGGTGGCCGCCGAGCGCGCCGGCGCCGGACGACGACCAGGGGCCGCCGGCGCCGATGGCGCAGAAGCCGAGGTTCTCGACTTGTTGGATCTCGCCGAACGCGGTGGCGTCGTGGACTTCGGCGACGTCGACGTCCCGGGGTCCCAGGCCCGCCTGTTCGTATGCGGCGAGGGCGGCGCGGCGGCCGATGTGCTGCTCGACCAGGTCGGCGGCGCGCTCGCTCCCGGAGACGAGGGCACTGGCCAGGACGCGGACGGCTCGCGCGTTGCCGCTGGTCCGGGCCCGCGCGGCGGCGGCGCGCGTCACCACGACGGCGGCTGCCCCGTCGCTGACGGGCGAGCACATCGGCACGGTGAGCGGCCGGGCCACCTCGCGTGCGGCGAGGACCTGGTCGACGGTGAAGGACTTGCGGAACTGCGCGCGGGGGTTGTGCACGGAGTGCGCGTGGTTCTTGGCGGCGACGGCGGCCAACTGTTCGCGGGTGGTGCCGAAGCGGCGCATGTGGGCGCGGGCCAGGCAGGCGTAGATGTCCATGAACACCGACCGCTCGCCGGCGCCGGGGGCCGCTTCGGTGCCCGACGGCGTGTCCTCCGGGGCCAGGGCGCGCAGTCCGGCGAGCGTCTCCTCGCGGCGGTGCACGTCCAAGGCGCCGTCGAAGACGGCCAGTCCGCGTGCCGCGTCGGCGCACACCAGTTTGTCGACGCCGACGGCCAGGGCCGTGTCGGACATGCCGGCGCGTACGTGCGCGATGGCCAGCCACAGGGCGGTGGCCCCGCCGGCGCAGGCGTTCTCGACGTTGATCACCGGGGCCCGGTCCAGGCCCAGCGGGCGCAGGGCCACCTGGCCGGGGATCATGTGTTGTCCCTCGAGTGCCTTCTGGCTGACGTTGGCGTAGAAGACGGCGCCGATCTCGTGGCGGGCGACACCCGCGTCGCCCAGTGCGTCGGTGACGGCCGATCCGGCGAGTTCGGCGGCGGTGCGGCCGACGTGCCGACCGAACGGGGTGCAGCCGACGCCGGTGATCAGCACGTCGTCGGTGCCTGCGGACGCGGTCACGCGGTCACCACCGTGTTGCGCAGGACGCCGATGTCGGAGACCTCCAGTTCGACGGTGTCGCCGGGTTCCAGGAATCGGCCGTGTTCGATCCCGCAGCCGGTGGGCACCGTTCCCGAGCACAACACCTCCCCCGGGTACAGCCGGGTGGAGGTGGAGGCGAACGCGATCATGTCGGCGAAGGTGTGATCCATGTCGGCGCTGGTGCCCCGGCTGACCTCGGTGCCGTTGATCCGGGCCACCATGGACAGCCGGTAGGGGTCGCTCAGTTCGTCGGCGGTGACGATCCAGGGACCGAGCACGTTCGCGTCGGTGAAGTCCTTGGATTTGCTCAGGCCCAGTCCGGTGGCCATCTCCTCGCGTTGGGTGTCGCGCGCGGTGAAGTCGTTGAAGATGGTGTAGCCGAAGATGTGTTCGGCGGCCCGCTCGCGGGGGATGTCCGTGCCGCCGCGACCCAGGACGCAGGCGAACTCCAGTTCGTAGTCGCGCACCGTCGAGTACGCGGGCCAGCGCACCTCGTTCTCGTGGCCGGCGATCGCGAGGCGGTTGGCGATGTAGTACAGCGGGCGCTCCTGTTGCACCCGGGACAGTTCGACGCTGTGTACGGGCACGCCCTCGATCCGGGCTCGGGCGTTGCGGAAGTGGTCCATGAAGCCGCCGAAGTCGCGGATCTGCGGCGGGTTCGGCAGCGGCGAGCGCCAGCGAACGTGGGCCATGTCGACGACGGCCGCCTCGGGCGGGTCGGCGAGGACGCGGTCGATGGCCTCCCGGGCGCGGTCGCCGCCCTCGATGACGTCCAGGACCGAACGCAGCAACGGCGCGGTGTTTGCGGGCAGGACGTAGCCGGCGCGGTCCAGGAGGACGAGGCGTTGTCCGTCCTCCAGCACCACGGCCGCGTGGTCGGTCGCGTCGTAGGCGACGGTGGCGAGTTTCACGATGGGCCTCCTGGCGAAAGGGTCGGGGTCACACGAACGCGACGACGCGGGCGGGGGCGGCACTGGCCCGAGCCAGCTTCAGCGGGAAGAACGCCACCTTGAATCGGGCCGAGGGAAGGGCGGCCAGATTGGTGAGTTGCTGGACGATGAAGACCTCGCGTTCGCGGCCGGCCCGGTGCCCGTCCCACAGCACCGCGTTGTCGCCGCTCTCGCGGAAGGCGTGCGCCATCACGCCGAACGGCAGGTCCCAGCCGGCGGCGTCCGACCCGAGGACCTTGGCGCCCAGGTCGGCCAGGAACAGGGTTCCCTCGCGGCTCATCCCCGGGTAGCGGAAGAACTCCGGGTCGCCCGGCCCGAAGCCCTCCTGGCCGGTGCGCAACAGCACCGCTCCGCCCGGGGGCACCTCGGCGCCGGTGTCCTCGACGGCCGCGCGCAGCGCCGCGACCGGGATCGCGGTGTTCGGCCGGCAGCGGTCGCGCAGGTCGAGCACGATCGCCTCGCACCACAGTTCGTCCAGGGCGATGTCGGTGATGGTGCGCGCGGGGCGACCCTCGCACGTCGAGCCGTAGTGCAGCGGCGCGTCGACGTGCGTGCCCAGGTGGGAGCTGAAGTCGGCGAGGGTTTCCGAGCCCCATCCCTCGCCGTCCGGCAGGTCCTCGATCCGGCACCCCAGGGCCCGGGCGAATTCCTGCCGGCCGTCACCGGCCGGGTGCGCGTACGTCACCTCCGGCGCCACCACCCCCGCCAGCGCGCGCAGTTCCTCCGGTAGCCGGTCGCGGTCGGCCGGATCCAGCGTTCTGGTGAGATCGATCAACTGCATGGCGACGACACCTGCCTTTCGTTGGACACCCAACATAAACTTGGACGCTCAACACAGCAAGTGTCGGCCGGCAGGTGATCGACGGGGCGATCCGGTTCGGTCAGCCCCGAGGCGCGGCTCCGCCCGGGGCGGTGGGCAGCGCCCGGGAGTAGATCGTCTCCACCGCCCGGACCGCCTCGGCCCGATCGACCGCCGCGGGATCCAGCCGATGCTGGAGGTTGATGCCCAGGCTCGTACCGAGCATCGCCACCGCCACCGCATCGGGGTCCAGGCCGTCCGTGACCGAGGGGGTCACCTCGCGCAGATAGTCCGCGTACATCCGGCGCAGCGCGACATACTGCGCGGCATACGCCCGTCCCACCGCGGACTCCCGACTCACCGCGTCCAGCAGCAACGTGGCGTAGATCCGGGCCTCGGGCCGCGACATCAACGCGAAGTTGGCCGCGGTCAGCGCCGCCGCGCCGGGCGGCCCCTCGGCGAGTCGGGCCTCGAGGAACTCGGTACCGCGGCGGAACGCCTCCTCCACCACGGCCACCAACAGGCCGTCCTTCGACCCGAAATGCCAGGCCACCGAGCCCCGACTGATCCCCGACCCGTTCGCCACCGCCTGGATCGACATGGCCGCGGCCCCGCCGTCCGCGACGAGCTCGAACGCGGCCTCCACCAGACGCCTGCGCGTCTCCTCCGAGATCTCCTGCTGACGCCTTGCCATCCCCGACTCCTCGTCGTGCCGATCCGTTCCGCCCGCGGACGGCCCCGTGGGCCCACGCAACGGACAGGCGTCCGCGAACCGGACGCATGTCCAACCCTACGAAGTCACGGGCCGCCGTCGATGCGCGCTCCCCACGCGTCCCACCCGGAGCCGGGCCGGGCCATTGTCGGCGCCCACGCGAAACCGCTCCCGCGAGGTCGTCGCGGGTCCTCGCTCGCACTGGGGCGCCGCACCGGGCGCGGCCGGCGAAGCCGGTGCTTGCTCCGGGTGGGGGGCGGCGTCCCGGGCGTACCGGGCCGGGGCGCATTCCGGATCCGGGCGTGCCGCCGACCCTCGGCTCCGCCCGGCCGACGGCGCCGTCCCGCCCCGCGTGGGGCAAGCCCGGGCAGTGCACGGACGTGTTCCGGCCGTCGGGACGGTCCGCTGTGCGGGGCGGGATCCGTTCATAGCCTTGCGGCCTTCCGTCCCGTGCGGGACGGGGAGACCGGAGGTACACATGGGCGACGAGACGCAGCACCTGGTCATCGTCGGAGGGAGCGCGGCCGGCATCTCCGCCGCGCTCGCCCTGCGCCGGCACGGCTTCGCCGGGCGCGTCACCGTCGTCGAGGCGGGCGACGAACTCCCCTATGAGCGACCGCCGTTGTCGAAGGCGTTGGCCGGCGGCGAGCACGCCTTCCTGCATGCGATCCTGCCCCGGCAGGCGTATGCCGAGCACCGCATCACCCTGCTGACGGGCACCCGCGTCCTGGCCCTGGACCCCGACCGTCGGGCCGTCGAACTGGACGACGGGCAGACGCTGTACGCCGATCGAGTGCTGCTGGCCACCGGCGTGCTCGCGCGCACCCTGCCGGTGCCGGGCGCCGAACTACCCGGCGTACTGACCCTGCGGGACGTGCGCGACGCCCGAGCCCTCGCCGCCCGGCTGCGCGCCGGCGGGCCGGTGGTCGTGGTCGGCGGCGGCTTCATCGGCCTGGAGGTCGCCGCGGTCGCGCGCGAGGCGGGCCTGGACGTCACCGTGGTCGAGACGGGCGCCCGACCGTTGGCGGGTCCGCTCGGCCCGGTGTTGGCATCGCGGGTGACCGCGCTGCACGAGCGTGCCGGGGTGCGGCTGCTGACCTCGGTGTCGGTGACCGCGTTCACCGGCACGACCCACGTCACCGGGGTCCGGCTGACCGACGGACGGATGTTGCCGGCCGCGACCGTGGTGGTCGGGGTCGGGGTGCGGCCCGACACCGCGCTCGCCGAGGCCGCCGGCGTGCTCTGCGAGGACGGCATTGTCGTCGACCGGCACTGCCACACCAGCGTGCCGTGGATCCTCGCCGCCGGCGACGCCACCAACCAGCCGCATCCGCACCTGCCCGCCCGGGGCCGGATCGAGCACTGGGACAACGCCGTGCAGCAGGGCGCGGTCGCCGGCGCCGTGCTCGCCGGTGTCCCGGAGAGCCACACCGCGCTGCCCTACTTCTACTCCGAACAGTACGGCCGGACCCTGCAGATGTACGGACGCCCGGCCCCCGGCGACGAGTTCGTCCTGCGCGTCGAGGCCACGAACGTGGTGGACCCGGTGGACCCGGCCGAGGCGGGCGGGCCGGCGGACGGCGGCTTCCTCGGCTTCTGGACCCGCGCGGGCGTGCTGATCGCCGCTGCCGGCCTGGACCGTCCGCGCGAACTGCGCGCCGCACGCGCGCTCATCGAACGTCGCCTGCCCGTGGACGCCGCCGCGCTGGCCTCCCCCACGACCGACCTGCGGGCCCTGGCCAAACCCTCCACCGCACCCGGCCCCTTGGCGGCCCGGCTCCGATCCCGCCCCGAGACCCGCCCACCCCACACGGCCGGCACGAGCATCGCGAGCAGCAAGGAAGTACCGTAACCCGGCAACCCCGAGGCGAAGGCCGCCCCGCCCGCGACACTGCGTCGTGGGCGGGGCGGCCTTCGCGTCCGACCGTGCTCCCCGGGCCGGAAGTCGCTTGCCCCAACAGCGGTGCCGGTGAGGGCCGTTGTCCGCGGACCACAACGCTCGCGCACGCCGCACGGTGTCCCCGGACGAGGCCCGGTGCCGACCCACGCACAACGCGTCGACCGGCGTGCCGAATGGGCACGCCGGTCGACGCGTTCGGACCGTCAATCGCGGCGGGTCACCCGGCCTGTGCTCCGGGGGCGGGACGCCGGCGCGGGATGCCGGTGGTGCTGATGTCGATCACCGCTCCCGTCGTGGTCGCCGACTCCCGTGCGGCGAGCAGCACGTACGGCCCGACGCCGTCCTCGGCGCGCACCGCCACGCCGAGCGCGGAGTGCTCGGTCACGATGCGGTCGATCGGCACCTCCCGGGCGATCGTGGTGTCCGCCAGTCCCATCGCCCTCGGTCCGCTCAGGCCGGTCGCCATCGGGCCCGGGGCGACCGCGTTCACCCGGATCTCCGGGGCCAGTTCGTAGGCGAGCTGGCGAACCAGGCCCAGCCCCGCGTGCTTGGCCGCGGTGTACACCGGTCCGCCCCCTGGGCCGGGGTAGAACGAGGCGTTGGACAGGGTGAACACGATGCTCCCGCGCGACCTGCGCAGCAGCGGTACGGCGGCCTTCGCGCCCAACAGGTAGCCCTTGACGTTGACCGCGAACAACTCGTCGAAGCCGGCATCCAGGACGTCGGCGGGGGTGTCGGTCAACGAGCGGGCGAAGTCCCACAGTCCGGCGTTGCCGACGAAGGTGTCCAGGCCGCCGAACGCCTCCTCGGCGCACGCGCAGGCACGCTCGTGGGCCTCGTAGCGGGTCACGTCGCCGACCACCGTACGAACCGAATCACCGAATGCGGCGGCGAGTTCGGCCAGTCGCTCGGCGGAGCGATCCAGCACGACCACCCGCGCGCCCTCTTCGACGAAGCGTTCGACGACCGCCCGACCGACGCCGGATCCGCCGCCGGTGACCAGGATCGACGAGCCCTCAAGCCACCCCATGGCCGGCCCCTTCCGCGTCCCGACCGCCCGAGTCCGCGCCGACGGTGCGCGAGCCGAGCACATCCGCGCCGACCGGGTGCGAACCGTCCGCATCCGCATCGATCCCGCCCGCACAGGGCCCCTCGATCCGGCCGTCGCCGTCCCGATCGAGGCGCACGTACACCTCCGTCCCCTCGACCCGCACCTCGTGCGTGGCCAACGGCCGGAAGGCGGGTGCGGCAAGTGCCGCGCCGGTGCGCAGGCAGAACTTCGCCAGGTGCAGCGGACATTCCACCGCGCCGTCCTCCACCCAGCCGTCCGCGAGGGAGAAGTCCTCGTGGGTGCAGGTGTCGTCGACGCAGAAGAACTCGCCGGCGGACCGAAAGACCGACACCGGTGGGGTGGTGTCCAGCCGCAGTGCCTGATCCTCGGGGATCTCGTCGACCCGACCGGCTCGGATCCACGGCTCCCGGGTGTATTCGCTCATAGGTAGATCCCGCTCATAGGAAGATGCTGATGCTCGGCGCCAGGAGCGTGGTGGTGTCCAGCACGATCCTGCGTCTGGCGATGCGGAAACCCGGCTCCTGCGGCACACGGCGCAGCAGGTCGGTGCGTTCGCCGAAGAAGGTGTCGTGGTGGCGTTCGGCCCGACTGCGCAGCACATGGAAGTTGACCCGAACCTCGAACTCGCCGGTGTCCAGCAGGACCGGCCGGATGTTGGTGATCAATCGGCGGGTCCTGGACGGGGGTTCCTCCGACCACGAGCGGCCGGAGGCCAACCGGCGCACCCGTCCGGTCAGGAACGCCTTGTCGTCGTCGAAGAAGGCCGCGCCGTCCGGCCCGGCGACCTCCAGATCGCGTTCGCGAACGGTTCGGGTCATCCGGGTCGGCAGCCAGTAGTGGATGTCGTCGTCGAAGAGTTGCAGCCAGTCATCGAACCGCTGGTCGTCCAGGAGTTCGGCCTCCAGGTAGAGGAAGCGCTCGATTTGGTAACGGGTTTCGGCATCCACGTCGGTGCGCGTGGGTGGGGTGGCGGCGATGTTGCTCATCCGCGGTGTGCCTCCTGTTCCCGCTGCCGGCGGGCGTTGTCCCGCTCGGCGATCTCCGCCCAGCTCAGCCCGGCCATCAGGTCGGCCCAGCGCTGGTACATGCCGCGGGCGGCCATCTCGGTGTACATGTCGTCGGTGACCCTGCCGGGCATGCCGTCGGTGCCGTGCCGTTCGTGGCCCAGGCCCATCCGTGCGTTGAACGTGGTCCTGCGTGCCTGGTGGCCGCGCAGGACCTGCTGGATCTCGGTCCAGTTCTCGCCGTCGTCGGTCTCGAACACGCCGGCGGCGCTGAAGGTACGGATGGTGCTGGTGCGGACCGCCTGCTTGGCCGGCTCGTCGGCGTCCTTGGGCAGGTAGGTCCAGGACCAGACCTCGATCTGGCCGGGTCCGCGCGGATGCCAGACCCGCATGGTGTTGTTGATGGTCAGCCAGGAGAAGTTGGGGAAGACGGTGTTGTGTCCGTTGACGGCCAGTGCCCGCTGTTCGCCGATCCGGCGGTAGATCTGTTCGCGGTTGGCCACGACCCAGGCGTCGAAGTCCGGCCCGGCCTGGGTGGGTACCAGGTCGGGGCGCAGTCCGAAGCCCGAGCCGTGGCCGTTGTCGGCGTACTGTCGGCCGGGTGCGGCGGCACTTTGTTCCTGGAACTCGGCGAGTACCGCCGGGTCTTCGATCAGCGCGACCAGCGCGGAGGCGTGCGAGGACGGCACGTGGTACATGTCGCTCGCGAACTGCTCGGCGGCGAACTTCCAGTTGCAGTCGATGACCCATTTGGTGGCGCCGGGTACCAGGGTCAGGCCCTCGTCGTAGCGGTCGGCGAGGGCGTCGAAGTACCACACCATGTCGCCGAGGTAGTCCTCGAAGGAGGGGGCGCTCTCGTCCCAGGTGCCGAAGATGAAGCCCTTGTGGTTGTGCAGGCGCGGCACCTGCGTCGGGCCCCACTTCGACTTGTCGATCTCGTCGTGGTATGCACGGTCCTGCATGGGTACGTTGACGAGTTCGCCGGCCAGGTTGTAGCCCCAGCCGTGATAGGTGCAGGTGAACGCGCGGGCGACGCCCTCGTCGGCGCGGCAGATCCGCATGCCTCGATGCCGACACTGGTTCAGGAACGCCTTGACGGAGCCGTCCCGTTGGCGGACCACCAGGACCGGGTCCTCGGCCATGTAGGTCTGCAGGAAGCTGCCCGGCTTGGGGAGTTGGGTGTCGTGGGCGAGGAACAGCCAGCTCCGGGCGAAGACTTGTTCGAGTTCGGCCTGGTAGATCTCGGGGTCGGTGTAGATGATCGGGTTGATCAGTCCCTGATCGGGTCGGACCAGTTCGGTGACGTCGAACATGGCGGGCCTTTCTCGGTCAGTCGGTCCCGGGGCCGGGCGGGGTGGCGAAGCGGTGGCCCCAGGTGCTGGGCGACTCGTAGTGGCTGACGGTCCAGTCCCGGTCGTCGATGACCCGGCCGTTGTAGCCGTATTCGATGTCGAAGCCGGAGGGGGTGCGGACGTAGAAGGAGGTCATCCGGTCGTTGCTGTGTTCGCCGATGGACAGCGGGATGGGCATCTCCTGTTCCTGGACGGCGTCCAGGGCGCGGCCGACGGCTTCCAGGGTGTCGACTTCGAGCATCAGGTGGCCCAGGCCCGAGGCCGGTGCGCCCGGGAGCGCGGCGAGGGCGATCGAGTGGTGACGCGGGTTGCAGTGCAGGAAGTGTGCGGACTGCGGGCCGAACGCGATCGTGTCGGAGAGCCGGAAGCCGAGGTGGTCGGTGTAGAAGGCGGCGGCCCCGGCGACGTCGTCGGCCAGCAGGAAGGTGTGGCCGATGCCGATCTCGCCGGCTGCGGTTTCGCCGGCGACGAAGGTGACACCGCGTGGCGAGGCGAAGCCGCTCTTGTCGACGGTCGCGCCCCAGTACGCCTCGATGGTGTTGCC
The DNA here is from genome assembly GCF_040629175.1 of Embleya sp. NPDC005971. Taxonomy (NCBI): domain Bacteria; kingdom Bacillati; phylum Actinomycetota; class Actinomycetes; order Kitasatosporales; family Streptomycetaceae; genus Embleya; species Embleya sp. NPDC005971. Next base: position 26,552 of record NZ_JBEXUX010000087.1, read on the forward strand.
GGTCGGGTCGCGGAAGGTGATCAGGCCGCGGACCCGGCGGCGTTCGGCCAGATCCGGGTCCTCGTGCACCTCGATACCGCCCGAGCGCAACGTGTCGGCGAGGGCTTCGAGCCGGTCGGCCGACCTGACTTCGAGGCCGAGGGCGACCAGGGACTGCGGGCCGGCGGGCTCGCCCGCCTCGATCGCCAGCCGCCAGGAGCGGCTGTCGGTCTTGAACAGAAGGGTGTCCGGGTCGGCCGAAGGGGCGGGTTGCAAGCCGAGGATCTCGGGGCCGAACCGCTGCCACGCCTCCAGGGGGCCGCGTACGACGACGTAGCCCAGGGCGCTCACGATGCTCATGGTCTGGTCCTGCTCCCTTGTTCGGTGGACCGTGCTGGGGAACGGCTTTTCGGTGGGGTGGTTCGGCTGGGGCGACCGGCAGATGCGGCGGTTCGCGGGTGGAACTGCCGTGCACCTAGCGGGCTTTCGGTGGGCGAGCGGCCGGTTCCGACCGGGCTAGACGGCGCCGGCGAGGAACGCACGGGTGACCGCCTGGAATCGCTCGGCCTGTTCGATCTGCGCCCAGTGGCCGCACTGCGGGACCAGGTACAGGCGGGCATTGGGGATCCGGCGGGCGAACCACTCGCTGCCCTCGGGCGGGACCATCACGTCCTCGCGGCCGTGCACGAGCAGCACGTCGTTGGTGATCCGCTTCAGGGCGATCTCGGGCAGTCCGGGACCGGCGCCGGGTGCCATGGCGAACGTCTGCCGGTGCGAACGCTCCACCTCGGGGCGGATCGCCACCGCCAGGCGCTCCTCGGCGATGGCGTCGAGCCGGTCGCCGAACAACGTGGGGTCGTACAGCATGAGAGAGATCAACTCGGCCATCGACCGCGCGGTGGGGTCGTCGTAGAAGGTGATCAGCCGCATGATGGCCGGCTGCGGTGTGGTCGCGTTGCCCGCTCCGGCAGCGCCCATCAGCACCGCCTTGCCGAACCGCTCGGGAGCGCGGACCAACAGGTGCAACGCGAGGGCGCCGCCCAGCGAGTTGCCGACCAGGTGGACCCGTTCCAGGCCCAACTCGTCGAGCAGGCCCAGGCAGGCCGTGACGTTCTGGCGGAGGCGGGAGCCGGGCGGGGTGTGCTCGGGGTGGCTGGAGTCGCCCCACCCGACCTGGTCCACGACCAGGCAGTCGTAGGTGTCGGACAGAGCCTCGATGGTGCCCGCGAAGTTCGACATGCCGGTGGCACCGGGACCCGAACCGTGCAGGAAGAGAATGGTCTCCGCGTTGCCCTGACCGGCGCGATCGACCCGGAGGGTGTACTCCCCCACCGGCACATCGGAGGTGACGATCGTATTGCTCATGTGTTCGGCTCCGTTGAGTGAGTCGCCTGGAGATCGTGCGTAGCGCGTGGATGTCCGGCGCGCGGCGCGGCGCGGGTGTCCGGTTCGCCGCCGCTTCGCCACGTCCGGGCGGGCGGGCGGTGGGGCCACCCACCGGCCCGGACGCGGCGTCGCGGCGATCGCATCCACTGGCTGTGAGTCTCCGTCGCGCGATCCGAACCGGGGTCGGATCGTTCCGGTGACCGGGACGGCGGCACACGGCGCGACCGGATCGCCATCGCATCCGCGTTCGGTCGTCCCGGCCGGCGGAACGAATCGCGCTTCGCCGCGCCGGGCGCCGGCACGGTGCGGCCATGCCAAGCCTTCAGGATCCGCCGGCCGCCCGGTCCGGCCCGCTGTTGTTCGCGCTGTGCTTCGCCGGGGTCGTGGCGGGCGCCGTACCGGCCGTCGTGGTCCCCGTACTGCCGGATATCGCGGCGGAGTTGCAGGTGTCGACCGACACGGCGAACTGGGCGGTGACGGCCGGCCTGCTCACCTCGGCGGTCACCGTCCCGGTGTTCGGCCGGATCGCCGACCTGAGAACCGGCCGGGGCGTACTGGTGTGTTGCCTGGCGGTGCTCACCCTCGGCGCCGTACTGTCCGCGCTCGCCTCCTCGTTCCCGCTGTTCCTGCTCGGGCGTGCCCTGCAGGGCACGGCGGGGGCGGTGTTCCCGCTGGCCGTCACCGTGCTGTATCGCGAGGTGGGCGGCGACCGGCTCACCTCGGCGGTGGCGCTGGTGTCCGGCACACTGGCGGTGGGCGGCGGGCTGGGTCCGGTGGCCGCCGGCCTGTTGGATCGGGTTTGTCCGGGCTACCGCGTGCTGTTCTGGGGATGTGCCGCGGTGGCGGCCGGCGCGGTGCTCCTGGTCGTGCTTTTCGTACCGCGTCGGACGGTGGTCGACCATGGCGGGCGGGTGGACGTCACGGGTGCCGCCGTGCTGGGCACGGGTCTCGTCCTGGTGATGTTGCCGCTGTCCCAGGGCGGCAGTTGGGGCTGGACGTCACCGGTCGTGCCGGCCGCGGCGGTTGCCGCGGCGGTCGTACTGGCGGTCTTCGTCCGGGTCGAACGCGGCCGTCGCGACCCGCTGTTGGCGCTGGACCTGTTGCGGCGGCGCCCGATCGTGGTGGCGAACGTGTTGTCCGCGCTGGTGGGGGCGGTGATGTACCTGGCGGTGCTGACGCTGACCCGACTCGTGCGCGGGCGGCCGGAGTCCGCGGGCTACGGGTTCGGCGCGTCGGCGCTGACCGCCTCGGTGGTGTACCTGCTGCCGATGACGATCGCGGCGATGATCGCCGCGCCGATCGGCGGCCGGTCGGTCGTGCGCTTCGGCGCCCGCTTCACCCTGGTGGCGGCCGGGGTTGCCGGGGTGGGCGGGTTCGGCGTGCTGACCGTGGCGCACGATCGGCCGTACCAGGTGGTGGCGGCGAGCTTCGCGATCGGCGTGATGGTGAGTCTGGGATACGCCGCGATCCCGTCGCTGTTGGCCCGGTTCGTGCCCGCGTCGCGGATCGGGATGGCCAACAGCGCGAACGCGTTGACGCGTTGGATCGGCGGCGCGGCCGCGAGCAGCTTCGTTGCGGCGGTCCTGGCCGCGTTCACCACGAACGGCGGGCCGCCGCGCGAGGGCGCGATCGTGCTGTTGTCGGGGTCGGGCGTGGCCGTGGCGCTGACCGTGGTCCTCCTGGCCCGCTTCGGCCTGCCCGCGCCGCCGACGCGGGGGTTGGTGCCGGCGGTCGCCAGGGTCGCCGGTCGCCGGTGTCGCCGGTAGGGGGTCTCCGGTAGGCGGTGGACGACCCGGCGACTGCAGGCTACGAGACGGTGGCCGGTCGGCCGGCGCTCTCGCTGATGGTGGCCAGGACCAGTTGGCGCAACCGGTGCACGCCGGCGGGGATGCCGACGGTCTCCGCGTCGGTGAACACCACCAGGCCGGCGGTGAACGACATGGTCAACTCGGCCAGTTCCAGCGCCAGTTCCTGCGGGTCGGGGACTCCGCAGTCGCGCGCGACCGGCTCGATCACCGAGATCAGCTCGGTGCGCACCCGGCGGCGGGCCTCGTGCACCAACGGCGTGATGGTCCCGTCCCCGTCCTCCTGGAGCTGCAGCAGGAACATCAGCCGCATGAACAGCACCCGGTCGCCGATCACGTGCGCGGCGGCGTCGTAGAACGCGCCGAGCCGGTCGAGCGGGCCGCCGGGCAGGTCGTCCACGGCCGGCAGCGACTCGAAGAACAATCCGGAGGAACGTTCGAACACCGCCGCCAACAGGCCGTATTTGTTGGTGAAGTGGTGGTAGATCGAGCCCACCGGGAAACCGGACGCCTGGCAGACCTGGCCCACCGTGACGTTCGCATAGCCCCGGGTGCTGAACAGGCGCTCGGCCGCGTCCAGGATCCGGTCCCGGTTGGCGCTCGTCTTGTCCATGGCCACCACCCTATCCACCGGCCGGAATCAGGTGGGCGGCCGAGGATGCCGTGATCGACCGGGAGATGGCGGCGGCCGTGCGACGCAGCGGGTCCACCAGTACGGTCCCGCTGCCCGCGGCGGCGGCGAAGGCGATCGACACCGCCGCGACGGCCCGCCCCGCGACCAGTACCGGCACCGCCACGCAGGCCAACCCGTCGACGGCCTCCTCCCGGTCGACGGCGTACCCGTCGACGCGCACGGCGGCCAGTTGGCGACGCAGGGCCACCATCGAGGTGAGCGACCGGGCGGTGCGCGGTGCCGGCGGCGCGGTCGACAACTCGGCGAGCGTGCGTTCCGTCGAGAACGCCAACATCGCCTTGCCGATCGCGGTGCACCGCGCCGGCAGCCGGCCTCCGACCAGCGCCGGGGAACGGTCGTACCGGCGACCGCGAAGCTTCTCCAGATACACGGCGTCCCCCTCGCGCAGGATCGCGAGGTGCAGCGTCTGCCCGGTCACCCGGTGCAATTCCTCCAGATGCACCAGGGCCGCGTCCCGCAACGCGACCTCCGGAGGCAGCGCCCCGAGCGAGAACATCCGCAGGCCCATCCGGTAGCCGTCGCTGTGCTGCTCGACCGCGCCGACCTCGACCAACATCGCCAACACCCGATGCGCGGTGGACTTGGGCAGCCCGCTGCGCCGCACGATCTGCGCGAGGGTCAGCACCCGCCGGCTGTGGCTGAAGACCCCCAACACCCGAAACGCCTTCCACAACACCGACGGCGCCAACGTCTCCCCGGTACCGGGCCCGGCCGCCGCCACGGTCCGAACGGCCACGCCCATGTCCTCGTCCATGTTCCGACTCCGATCACCGAGATCCTAGAATGAAGCCTCTAGAATCTATATTCTAGTCAAGGTAATCGCAGTCCCCCGACCGGTCAAACGGGTCGACCGAGCCCGGCGGGGCAAAGGGAGACGGGGCAAAGGGAGGCGGAGCACACGGCCCGAACATCCGGGTGGCAGATCGACTCGGCCCGGCGTCCGCCGTCCGGCGTGACGTGATCGCATCCTCGGCCGCGTCGAGAGCTCGGCTCCATCGACAGCGGCAGCAAGGAGGGCCACGGTGGTCCGCGGCGGCGAAACGGCGCAGGGCCCGGGCTACGGGGAAGGGCTTCCGGGCGCGGGACGTGCCGCGCGCGCCGCAGGCGGCCCGTCGGCTCCGGGCCGGTTCGGTCCGGATCGACGACCGGCACGACAGCCCGCGGCACACGCCGTTCGGCGGCTTCGGACGGTGCGGCGCGGCGGTGTGCGTCGCCGGCTCGGCGAGGATGCCCTCGCCGAGCTCACGGCGCTACCGGCCGGCACCGACGACCCGACGGGCGGTGTCGACCGATGGGCCTGCGAATCGGTGCTCGGCGCCCCGCCCGACGCCCGAGGGAACACCGCGTGCCCGCCGTCGCATCCGGGGCGGGGCCTGGTGATCCGGGCGAGTCGGCCGGTGGCGTCGTGGGTGGATCGTCATCGGGCCGGCGACGCGGCGGTCACTCCCCCGGCTTGCCGCTCGGGCCCGCGCCCGGGATCGGGAAGATCATGCAGCTACTCGTGGCGTGCGCGAGCAGGCGGTCGTTCGCGTCCAGCAGTTCGGCCTCCGCGAGCGCGGTGCGGCGGCCCTGACTGCGCACCCGGCCCACCGCGCGGATCCGGCCGGTGTCGAAGGTGATCGGACGCAGGAACTTCGTGGACAGGTCGAGCGAGGTGTAGGCCGTGCCCGCGGGCAACGTCGTGTGCACCGCGCAGCCGGCCGCCGAGTCCAACATCGTCGCGTAGACGCCGCCGTGCACGCTGCCGATCGGGTTGTAGTGCTCCTCACCGGGCGTCATGGAGAACACCGCGCGCCCGTGCTCGACCTCGTCGAGCGTGAAGTCGAGGGTGGCGGCTATCGGCGGCCCCGGAAGTCTGCCGGCGAGCATCGCCTTCAGGAAATCGAGGCCGGCCATGGACGCGGCGCCTGCCGCCGTGACCCCCGGGTCGTCCCACGTATACGTCCGCGACCTGCCCATGCCCCGTCCTCCGGTTTCCTCCCGCCGTGCCGTGGTGCGACGGGCCGTCCGTGCGTGGTGTGGCCGGCGCCGCGGACGGCGCCGACTGACTGCGATTTTCGAAGTCAGGTGTCAGACTACTCCCATGGACCTGAAGTGGCTGGACATCGACCCCTCGGAATGCCCGGTCCGACGGACGCTCGACCTGGTGGGCGAGAAGTGGTCGCTGCTGATCCTGCGGGACGCCGTCAACGGCGTGCGCAGGTTCGACGACTTCCGACGCCACGTCGGCCTGTCGGAGGCCGTGCTCGCCGACCGACTGCGCAAACTGGTCGCCGGCGGTGTGCTCGCCGCCCGGCCCTACCGAGAGCCCGGAGCGCGCACCCGCAACGAGTACCGGGTCACCGCGAAGGGCTGGGACCTGTGGCCGGTGCTGCTGGCCCTCAAGCAGTTCGGCGAGAAGCATCGGGCCGACCCGGCGGGACCGATGCTCGACATACGGCACGACGACTGCGGCGCGCCGGTCCGCGTGGTCGTCGCCTGCTCCGAGGGACACTCGCATCTGACGCATCGCGAGGTGACGGTGCGACCGGGCCCGTCCGCCCGTCCCCTCCGCACCTCACCCACCTGCTGAGCGCCCACCCGGCGCCGACGGGGTGACGCTGCGGCGCCCGGCGGCCTACTTGCCGTCCTGGTCGGGATCCGCGGCGAGCGTGATCACGCCCAGGTAGCCGTCGTCGTCCCGGACGACCTTGAGGAGCATGGTGGGCCGGTAGATGCCGTCGCCGTCGTTGAACGTGTCGCGGCCGGTGTGCCCGGCATACGGCTGTCGGGCGAAGACGGCGGTGTTGAGCGCCTCGTCCATCATCATCTGGGTGGTCAGCGTGCGTTGGTTGTCGACGTGCACCATGGCGTGGATGTGGACGGTACGGCCCCGGTACCAACCCGGCCAGATGGTGGTGAACTGCACGATGCCCTGGTTGTCGGTCACCTGGGCGCCCCGCAGGTAACGGTTGTCGTCCTGCGGTGTGAGGTCCCCCTGTCCCCCGCCGGCGCCCGGGGCGCCCGAGGGTGGTGCGCCGCCGGGTGCCCGGGAGGGCGGTACGCCGGCTCCGGACGGGGGCGTACCGCCCCCGGGACCGCCACCCCCGCCGCTCGGAGCACCACCTCCGGAGAGCGTTTCGGCTCCGGAGTAGAGGCCGGCCGCGTCGCAGTGCCAGATCTCCACCACCGCGTTCGGGATCGCCCGGCACGTCTCACTGTCCTGGACCCGGACGGCCAGCCGCAGCCGGACGCCCTCGCGTTCCTCGCGGATGTCGCTGCGGATCTTGTCGGCGTCGAAGTAGTACGGGCCCTGGGTGGTCTGCGGAGTGAGCGTGCAGGTGCTCGCCCCCTCGAACAGCTTGGCGACGTCCTGGGGGGTGGTGGCCCGGGGCGAGACCGTGGCAGTCGCTCCGGTCGTCGTGGTGGCCCGGGCCTTGCCGCCGCCGTCCGCTCCCGAGCAGGCGCCGAGCAGCGCGCCCAGGCCGATGCTGCCGATGCCCGCCAGCGCGGTGCGCCGGCTGACGCGTCGACCTTCGTCGTGGTCCTGGCTCATGGTCCGTCGATTCCTTCCGATTCCCTCGGGTCATCGGCAGCCTAGGAACGCGGCATGAGAGCCGGATGTGAGCCGGATGAGAAACGTCGTCATCAGACATGGGCAACCACCCTCCGCGCCACCGTGGTTCCCGCCCCCACACGGGTCACAGGCGGTTGCCGAGGCACCGCCGTGCAGCCGGTGGCCGGCTCCCGACGCCTCCTCGGGGCGGCCGAGGCGCACGTTCGGCGACGGTCCACACGAGCGCGCCCACCGCGTGGCTCGCGCCGGAGGTGTGCCCGGCCGAGTTCGGCCGGCCGCTCCGGTGTCGCCCGCGTCCGCCGCCACGAGCCGACGTGAGGGAGGACGGGATCGGTGTGAAACTGGGCAGGGAAGAGGTGATTCCGTGTCGGACACAGCGCGCGCGTCCTCGGATCCCGACACCATCGTCGACGAGAATCGGCTGGACGAGCTGATCAGCGAGGCCCAGACCGCCCTGCCGGTCGAACTGCCCGCCCTGGCGAACCGGTGCGCCCGCGCCCTCGGCCTGGACACCGCGTCGGTCTACCTCGTCGACCTCCAGCAACAACTGCTCATCCCACTCGACGAGGCCCAGGAGTCGCTGCCGGTGGACCACTCCTCGGCCGGCTGGGCGTACCGCACGGTCTCCGTGCAGGTGGTCGGGGCCGAGGACGGATTGCTCCTCTGGATGCCTCTGGTCGACGGCGCGGAGCGGCTGGGCGTGCTGGCGGTGCGGACCGCCTCGCTCGACGGGGTGCGCATGCGTCGCAGCCGGATGCTGGCCCACGTGTTCGCCATGCTGATCACCTCGAAGCGCGCCTACAGCGACTGGCTCGCCGCCCGCACCCGCACCGCGACCATGGCGATGCCCGCCGAGATGCTGCGGGCCTTCCTGCCACCGCGCACCATCGGCAGCAGCAGGTGTGTTTCGACCGCGGTCCTGGAACCGGCGTACGACGTGGCGGGCGACGCCTTCGATCACTCGGTGGTCAAGAACATCCTGCACACCATGATCCTCGACGCCATGGGTCACGATCTGACTGCCGGCCTGACCACGTCGGTCGCCATGGCGGCGGCCCGCAACGCCCGCCGGGGCGGTGCCGATCTGGCCGATGTCGTCGACTCCGTCGACCATGCGCTCGCCCGGTGGCTGCCGGACCACTTCTGCACGGGGGTGCTGTGTCGGCTCGACGCCGAGACCGGGGTGCTGCGCTGGGTCAATTGCGGTCATCCCCCACCGCTGCTGATCCGGGCCAGGCGGGTGCTCGGCCGGGCGTTGGAGAGCCCCCCTCAGCCGCCGATCGGCCTGGCCGGTCCACTCGCCCCGGCGGCCCGACAGATCCACGAGACGACCCTGGAACCGGGCGATTGTGTCCTGCTCTACACCGACGGTGTGGTGGAGGCTCGCGACGCGGACGGTGCGGAGTTCGGCCTCGACCGGTTCACCGACTTCATCATCCGCTCCTCCTCCGCCGGACAGCGGCCGGCGGAGGTGCTGCGGCTGCTCATCCACGCCATTTTGGACTACCAACGCAACCGACTACGGGACGACGCGACCATCCTGCTCTTCGAATGGAGTCCGCAGCTCCGATGACGCCACGCCGTCGGCGCCGCGACCGTCGACGCTCGCGCCGGGCCGCGGGTCCGTCCGGGCGATCAGTCGTCGAAGTAGGCCCGCGCCACGGCGTAGCTGTCCTCGTAGAGGTGGTAGCGGGTGATCCGTCCCTCTCGGACCGTGGTGTGCAGGGCGAACGCGGTGTCGATGTCGCGGCCCGTCTTCCGGACCTCGGAGACCATCCGCCCGATGAAAACCACGTCGTCGCCCTCGGCGACGACCTGGTGGAGGTCGAACTCCTTGGCCCGCACGTGGGTCCGGAGCAGTTCGAAGAACGTGCGCATGCCGTCGGCCGAATCGACCTCCGGTACCCATGGAATGCCCGGCGGGTGCGGAATCGAGAACGACACCGAGTCGGCGAACAATCCCGCCGCCTCTGCGGTCCTGCCCTCGGCCAACAACGGGAACAAGCGTTGAACGGTCTGTGCCGGCGACTCCGCTGTCATGTGGTTCGGCCTCTTCCGTCCGGGCGATCGCGTCGCGGATGCGGTTCGCCGCACATGGTACTGCGGCGTCCCTCGCAGGGGTGTGAACCGGCGGCGGGATGCGTGCGTCGCAGGCCGACGGCGAAGGTCAGCGTGTACGCGGCGGCGATCCACTGCAGCCCGGTCGAACCGCCGCCCAGGT
>NZ_JBEXUX010000088.1:0-34957 GCF_040629175.1 Embleya sp. NPDC005971
TGTTGTCGTCCGCCTTCGCCGAGGTACCGGTCATCGCGTCGATCATCGGACCCCAGCGCCTGCAGAACTTCCTCGGCGCGCCGGCGAAGGTGTGCGCACGGAACGTCCGGCGGTCCTTCGGCACGAGCGGACGGCGGTGGGGATCGTGTCGAGCGAGTCCCAGGGGTGGGCGCCGGTGGTGTCGGGGCCGATCGTGGTGGCCGCGCTGGAGCGGGTCGCGCTGCTGGCCGGCCGGTCGCGGGCCACGCCGCGACGCGTGCGGCACGATCTGGGCGGCGGGGGTGCCGGGTTGGCGGTGGTGTGCGAGCAGCTGGATCGTTGCCGGCCCGGCGCGGGCTGGCGGGCGATGGCCGAGAGCTGGTTGGCGGCGGCCGAGGCGGGCGCCGATCGGCCGCAGGTCACCGCTCCGGGTCTGTTCGGCGGCATGGGCGGCCCGGTGTTCGCCGCGTGGGTGCTCGAACCCGAGCGGCCGGCGCGGGCGACGGCGATCGCACCCCGGGTCGACGATCCGCGCGCCGGTCCCGAACTCGACCTGATCTCCGGCCTCACCGGGACCTGTACGAACTTGCTGGGTCGCGCCGCCGACCCGGCCGCCGGGGCGGCGCTGTGCGCGGGACTCGCGGTGTTGTGCCGGTCCGCGGAGCCGGGGGTGTGGACCCGGTCGGGCCTGGCGCACGGCGTCGCCGGTCCACTGGCCCTGCTGTCGCTGGCCTTTGCCGCGGATCTGCGGGTGAACGGGCAACGCGCCGCGATCGAGCGCCTGATCGCGCTGCTCGGCGAGTACCGGCAGGACGACGCGTGGGGGCCGAACTGGCGGGCCGGGGCAGACTCCCGGGCCGCACACGGCTCCTGGTGCGCGGGTGCGCCCGGCATCGCGCGGGCACTGTGGTTGGCCGGCGATGCCCTGGACGACGAGGCGACGCGCGCCCTGGCGGTCGACGCGCTGGCGGCGGTCCTGGCCCGGCCGGACCGGCAGCGGCTGGTCGACCGGGCGCCGGGGTTGTGTCACGGCCTCGCCGGGCTGCTCCAGGTCACCGTGCGCTTCGCGCACGACACGGGCGATCCGAGGTGGGGTGCCGCCGCCACGCGGTTGACCGAGGAACTGCTCGTGCGGCACCCGACACCGGGCGACGCGGGCCCGGGTCTGCTGGACGGCGCGGCCGGGGTGATCCTCGCGCTGCTCGCGGCCACCACCGCGACCCCGCCCCGGTGGGATCGGGCGTTGCTTCTCGCCTAGGGCGTGTTCAGGAGCCGTCGTCGAGGGGGCGCAGGAAGCGGCGTTCGTAGCGCTTGATGCAGCCGGTGTCGCGGGCCAGTCGGATGGCCGCTCGGCAGTCGGCATCGGTGGCGCTGTCGATGCGGTATTGCTCGTACGTGGCGAAGCTGGGGAAGGAGAAGAGCGCGTACGCGATGTCGCTGTCGCCCTCGCTGGGCAGGAAGTAGCCGTGGTGCGTGCCGCCGAACCGGTTGACCAGGCCGACCCAGCGGCGACCGTATTCCTCGAAGTCGGCCAGCTTGTCGGCGTCGATCTCGTACTTCAGATGAATGGTGATCACGCCCACATGATGCAGGAGAGGGTCCGCCGGTGCGAGCACGGCCGGTGGGTCGCCGACCCGGGGTGGGGCCGGCGACCCGATCCGGGCGGTGTCACAGGTCGGTGGCGATGATCTTCTCGATGTTGCGTTCGGCCAGAGCGGTGATGGTGACGAACGGGTTGACGCTGGTGTTGCCCGGGATCAGCGCGCCGTCGATCACGTACAGGCCGGAATAGCCGTACAGGCGGCCGTAGTTGTCGGTGGCCTTGGTCAATACGGCGCCGCCGAGCGGGTGGTAGGTGAGGTGGTCGCCCCAGATCTTGTACGCGCCGAAGAGGTCGGTCCGGTAGATCGTCCCCTCCTTCGCGTTGATCTTGTCGAAGATGGTCTTGGCCATGTCGATCGACGGCTGCTTCCAGGCGGCCTGCCAGTTCAGTTCGACCTTGCCGGTCGCGGCGTTCCAGGAGAACCGGGCGCGGTTGGGGTTCTTGGTGATCGACAGGTAGAACGAGGCGTACGTCTCGATGCCGGTGGGCAGCGGGGCGACCTCGGCGAACGCGCCGCCGGCGTTCCAGTTGTCGATGCCGCCGGTGGGGATGGACGCCTGGAGTGCACCGGTGGCATCCCACATGTGGTTGGCGCGCCCGCACATCACGTTGCCGTTGTCGCCCCAGCCCTGCCCGATCTCGGCGTTGAGGTTGGGCAGTGCGCCGGTGGCCTTGAGCTTGACCAGCAGTTTGCTGGTGCCGACGCTGCCGGCGGCGAAGAAGACCTTGTCGGCGGTGACGGTTTTGGTGAGTGTGGTGGCGCCGGTGGTGTCGATCTGGTCGATCGTCACGGTGTAGCCGCCGCCGGCCGCGGGGGTGACCGAAGTGACCTTGTGCAGCGCGGAGATGGTGACCCGGCCGGTCTCCTTGATGCGGGCGAGGTAGGTCTTCTGCAGCGACCTCTTGCCGTAGTTGTTGCCGTAGAGGATCTCGCCGGCCAGGGCGGACTTGGGGACGGCGCCGGCCGCCTCCTGCTTCATGTAGTCCCAGTCGTACACGGTGGGCACGAAGACGAACGGGAAGCCGGCGCGCTGGGCGTGTTTGCGACCGACCCGGGCGTACTGGTAACACGCGGTGTTCTCGAACCAGGCCGGATCGATGGTGGCCGCGCCGAGGCCGGCGTTGGCGCGCGGATAGTAGGTGTTGTACATCTCGTCGGCGTTCACCGAGGGGAGGATGGCGCCGAAGTTCTCCCGTTTGGGAGTGACCGCCATGCCGCCGTTGACCAGTGAGCCGCCGCCGACCCCTCGGCCCTGGTAGACCGTGATGCCGGCGAATTCCTCGGCGTCCAGGATGCCGGTGTACTTGGGGATGTCCCGGTCGATCGGGAAACCGAGGAAGTTGCTCAGCGGCTGCTTGGTCTTGGTGCGCAGCCAGAAGGAACGGGCGTCGGGGGAGGTGGTGTTGGCGAAGATCTTGCCGTCCGGGCCGGGGGTGTCCCAGGACATGCCCATCTCGATCATGTGTACGTCGACGCCGGCCTGGGCCAGCCGAAGCGCCGCGACGGAGCCGCCGTACCCGGTGCCGATCACCAGGGCCGGTACGTGCGCCCCGGCGGGGATCGAGGCGGCCGCGGCACCCGCCGTCGACGGGGCCGCGGCGGCGCGACCGGCTACGGCCGCGACGCCCAGGATGGAACCTGTTCCAGCGATGAATGTGCGGCGCGAGAAACCGTTGGAATCGTTGCTGCGCATGGGGGAAGCGCTCATGTGACGTTCCTCACTCTGGGACGGAGTGAGAACAAGTTCTAGGCGTGAATGCGCAACAAGTCACGGCATACTCGCGAGTAACTTGCTATTGGAGATGGGTAGTTGCGCCCGCGTCGCGGAGCGTGGATGTGCGGTCACCGAAGCGACCTCGAAACATCCGCCTCGTTGCCGGTCGGCCGCGGGCGCGGGCGCGTCGACGATCCCCTGTGGCTACCGGGAGTTCGGTCGCCACTCCAGCAACTGGCCGGGCCAGGGCGGCTGTCCGGGGCGCTCCACGAGGAACGTGGTGACGGGAGTGAAGCCCAGTGCTTGGTACTGCCGGACCAGAGCGCCGTCGCCGCCCGCGTAGCAGTCGACCCGGACCAACTCGGCCTTCCGCTCGGCCGCTTCGCGGCGTACGTCCTCGATCAGGGCGGCGCCCACCCCCGCGCCGGCGAAACGGCGATCGGTGACCAGGAGGTTGACGAACCACTCGGGTTCGTCGACTGCGGGGATGTAGGGAGAGGGTGTGTCCGAGGCGACGCAGACGCCGGCGGGCTCGCCGCCGATCTCGGCCAGCCGGATGTGTCCGCCGTGCAGGGTCGTCTCCACGCGTTGCACCGCCTCGGGACGGGTGGACCACGGCTCGGTGCCCCATTGGCCCTCGCGGCCGTGGGCGACCAGCCAGGTCACCGCGCGATCGAGCATGCCCAGCACGATCGGGAGCGCGGTGGTGTCCACGGTGCGGATGTGCACGTGACGTGATGTGTCGATGTCGTGATTCCCGGTGATGCCGGACCTCCAGCCCCTCGGCCCGGTCGCCGGATGCGGCCGACCGGGCGCGACCGTACGCCGCGCGGATGCCCGGCGCCCCAGGATCGTCGCAGCAGCGGGCCGGTTCCGGCGAGGGGCCCGACGGGCCTTCCCCGACGGCGAGGCGGCGCGGCTACGGGGTGGAGCGGCCCTGCGGATCCCGGTCCGGGGCGGGGATCCACAGGGCGGTCCGACGCCCCGGGGGAAGCTGCCGGTCGATCACGGCGCCACGGAACGCGTCCCGGTCATCCTCGCGATGTCGACGGGTTCGGGGAAATCCCAGATTTCTGGGAGGTTTTCGGGAAGCGGTCGATAGCGAAGCAACGATGATCGCGCTACGGACCGGCTTGCTCTCTGCGTGTTACGTTCGCGCCATGGCATTACGCGGCGCGAGCGCACAGCGAGCGATCGAAGGACTGCGCGAACTGGCCGGGGCGGGCCTGGAGGCGGCGGAGATCTTCCGGCGGTGCGACGAACTGTTGCGCGAGGTGCTGGAGTTCGACGCGGTCTGCTGGCACACCGCCGATCCGGCGACCGGTCTGGTCACCTCGGTACAAAGCGACGACCTCAGCCTGGAGGGCTTCCACGACGCGGTGCGGTTCGAGGTGTGGCACGACGACGTGGCCACCTTCACCAAGATCCGGCGCAGCGGGTTCCGGGCGGAGACCATCGGTCGCGCGACCCGCGGCCGGCCCGAGCGCAGTCTGCGATTTCGGGAACAGATCTCACCGGCCGGCTTCGGGGACGAGATGCGGACCGTGTTCGACACCCAGGGCGGCATGTGGGGGTGCGCGGCGTTCATGCGGGCGCCCGACCGCGGCCTGTACCTGGGCCGACAACGCGACCTGGCGGACGTCGCGGCCCGGCACATCGGCAACGCGCTGCGCACCTGCCACAGCGGGAGTCCATGGTCGCCGGCCGCCGATCAGGCCCCCGCGACGATCGTGCTCGGCCCCGGGAACAGCCTGGTCGCGGCCGACGAGCGGGGGCAGGGCCTGCTCGCCGATCTCGCCGACGACGCGCTGCCCGTGCTCGCGGTGCCGACCGCGTTCGCGATGGTCTCCGAACACGCCAGGCTGGCCGCGTCGGGGGTGCCGACCTCGCAGGCCAAGGCGCGGGTGCGGACCCGGGACGGGCGCTGGTTCGTGCTGCACGCCGCGCTGCTGGAGGGCCTCGCCGACGGCCACGTCGCGGTGGTCGCCTCGCCGGCGTCCCCGGCCGAGACGATGCCGCTGTATCTGGCCGCGTACGGGCTGACCGGCCGGGAGCAGGAGGTGGCGCTGCGGGCGATCCGCGGCAACGACACCAAGGAGATCGCGCGGGCCCTGGCCATGACGCCGTACACCGTCCAGGATCATCTCAAGGCGATCTTCACCAAGGTCGGGGTGAGCAGCCGACGCGCGTTGATCGCGCGGATCGTGCTCGGTGATCAGTCCATGGGGTGAGCGGATGGGGAACGGGGACGGCGCCGACCCGGTCGCCGAGGAATCGTTGTTCGGGTATGCCGACGACGGGCTCGCGGCCCGGGTGCGGAACCGACTCGGGCGGGTCGAGGTGCCCCCGGCCCGGCTCCCGGCCGTCGACTGGGACACGGTCGTGCGCGAGCACCGCCGGAATCCGCTCGCCGACGCCGTGCGCGCGGAGTTGGTCGTGCGGGCGGACTGCCCCCGTGCGGCCCTGCTCGCGCTGGTCGTGGTCCCCCTTGCCGAGACCACCTGCCTGGCGCTCGGTGCGGCCTTGGCGCACCGAGTGGTGACGCTCCGTCAGGTGGCCCTGGAGGGCACCCCCGGATGGGCGGCGGTGCGCACCGTGGCGTGCTGGACGTCCTGGGCCGGCGGCCGGCGCAACGGGCCCGTGGAGCGGGTGCTGGACGAGGCGGCGGGCCTGCTGCCCGGCGACGAACCGATCGCCTGGCAGTGGTTGATCGACCGGGCACCGGGCCATCCGTACACCTTCGGTCGACTGTGTACGGACGCCACGAACGCCTCCTGGGCCGGCGTTCCGCAGCGCGGGGTGTGGTCCACCGGGAGCGGGAGCGGGAGTCGGCCCGCGGCCGGCCCGACGGTGCTGACCCCGCTGGGTCTGCTGAGTCGGGTCCCCGCGCCGGTGGCCGCCCGCGTGATCGCGATGCTCCCGGTCGGCCTGATCCACGAATTCCTGGCCGCGCGCGAGAGGTTGGGCCCGAGTGTCATCGGCCCGCTGCTGCGCACGGGCGTGATTCGGGCCGAGGACCTGCCCGACCGGTTGGATACGTGCCCGGCGCGGGCTCCGGAGTTCCTGGCGCTGCATCACTCGGGTGTCAACGCCGCGTTGCTGGAGGCCGGCGCCGACCGGCGAACCCGCGACGCGATCTTCCGGGCCACCCGGCGGGACGCTCCGCGACGGGTGCCGCTGCCCGCCGGGAGCCGGGAGCGGCCGGCGCCGATCGTGCGCGACGGGTGTGCCGAGGCGGTGTTCGGACACCACCCGGAGCTGATCCGTCGCGCCCTCGGGCTCCATCACACGGAACTGGGCGTCGCCGGGGTGCTGCGCGCGCTGCTCGGCATCTGTGAGGCGCGCGGGCCGTCGGCGCTGGCGGATCCGCATCTGCTGTACCGGCTCGGTGCGGACGGCGAGATCGCGCGGTTCGCGCGCTCGATCGCGATCGACCCGCGGGGGCCGGAGCGGTTGCGGGCCGAAGTGGCGCGCCACGAGCGGCCGGACGAACTGGTCGCCGCGATGCGCCAGGCGCCGACGCTCGCCGTGCGTCACCCGGCGCCGCAGTTGTGGCCCGCGGCGGTCGCGGCGCACGACCGGGAGCCGTTGCCGGCCGCGACCCTGGCACACCTGGCCATGCACCCGGACTGCCCCGAGGAACTGAGCCTGCCCGCCTGTCGATCCGATCCGTACCTCGCCTTGCGCCTGGCCGGCCGCTCGCCGCGACACGCCTTCCTCGCGCTCGACCACCCGATGCCCCACGCCTGGAAAACGCCGACCCTGCTGCCGTGGTTCGTCGACGTGTTGGCGGACCGGCGGCTCGACATCCGGGACATGGTCGAACGTTTCCACCCCGCGGGCCGCCTGCTCGAAACGGTCGACGTCCTGGCCGTGCTCCTCCCCGACGAAGCGCGCGCGGCGCGCGAGGTCGTCGCCGAGCACATCGGCCGCACGCTGGGTGCCGACCCGGAGGCCTGGGCGGTGGCGGCGCGCATGTTGCCCGATTTCGTCGGCACCCTGCCGCAACTTCTGGCCACCGCCGCCGCTGCGGCTTCGGGCCGCTCGGGGAGTCTGTTTTCCGAGTAACAGTGCAGGTCGGAGCATACGTGCAACGCGAGCTGCAACGGGATCTGTGACGCGAGCTGCAACGGGACATGGGACGCGTGGAGGAGCGGAGGGCGGTACCGAGCACGCAGCGGCGGTGACAGCGGGGCCGGGAGCGCGGCACGCAGCGGCGGGTGGCGCGGGAGTGGTTTCGCGACCGGTGCGCGTGTTGTGCGCGGCGCGCGGGCGCGCGGGGCCGGGTGTGGTGACGGCCGGTGGGACGCCGCGCCGGGCCCCGAGCGGGAATCCGGGGGCGGCCGGGGGCGGTGTTAGGGTCGGAGCGCATTGCATGGGACGAATCGACGTGGAAAGGCAGCGAATCATGCGCCGAAAGACCAGCGGTCTCAACGGAGTTCGTCCCATCAACGCCGCCGCGGGAGCCACTGGCCGTCATGAACCACTTGAATATCGGGATCGTCGCGCATGTTGACGCCGGCAAGACCAGCCTGACCGAGCGTCTGCTGTTCGACGCGGGTGTGATCACCCGGATCGGCAGCGTCGACGCCGGCAGTACCCAGACCGATTCACTGGAACTCGAACGCAGGCGCGGGATCACCATCCAGTCCGCCGTGGTGGCGTTTCGGATCGGGGACCTTCGGGTCAACGTGATCGACACGCCGGGCCACTCCGACTTCGTCGCCGAGGTCGAGCGGGCGCTGCGGGTGCTCGACGGCGCGGTGCTCGTGGTGTCCGCGGTCGAGGGTGTGCAAGCCCGAACGCGCGTACTGATCCGCTCACTTGCCCGGTTGCGCATTCCCGTTCTGGTGTTCGTCAACAAGATCGATCGCCGCGGTGCGCGGTATGCCGAGGTACTCGACGCGATCGCCGCCGAACTGGGCCCGAACTGCGTCGCGATGGGCTCGGTCGACGACCTCGGCACTCCGGGCGCCCGCTGGTTGCCGTTCACCGGCAGCGACGAGGGCTTCACCGCCCGGCTCGCGGAGACCTTCGCCGACCACGGCGACGCGTTCGTGGATTCCTATCTCGACGACCGGGTCATCCTCACCGAGGCCGACTACCGGCGCGAGTTGGCGCGCCATGTCGAACACGCTTGGGCGTACCCGGTGTTCTTCGGCTCGGCGATCACCGGGGAGGGCGTCGAGCATCTGGTCCGGGGCATTGCCGAACTGCTGCCCCGGGTCGGCCCGGAGGCGGCCGAGCAGCCGTTGCGGGGTGTGGTGCTCAAGATCGAGCGCGGTCGCGCGGGGGAGAAGATCGCGTACGTCCGGACCCGAAGCGGCACCCTTCGCCCACGTGCGGAGGTCACCCTGCACCGTCGCGACCACGGCGGCGCGGTGATCGAACTGACCGGACGAACCTCCGCGGTCCAGGTGTTCGACGAGGGCACCCGGCTGCGCGACGCGGACGCGATCGCGGGAACGATCGCCAAGGTTCGTGGTCTGGCCGAGGTGCGGGTGGGCGACCAACTGGGATCCGCCGACGGGCTGCCCACCCGGGGTCTGTTCGCCCCGCCCACCCTGGAGTCGCGGGTGATGCCGGAGAGCCCCCGGCAACGGCCCGCGCTGTACGCCGCGTTGCAACGCATCGCCGAGCAGGATCCGATGATCGACGTGCGCGCGGACGAGGAGACCGGGGCGATCTCGGTGCGCCTGTACGGCGAGGTGCAGAAGGAGGTGATCGGCGCGACGTTGGCCGACACGTTCGGCCTTCGGGTCGCCTTCGCGCTGTCGCGTCCGCTGTACTTCGAGAAGCCGGTCGGGGTGGGCGAGGCGGTGCGCGAGATCGCCGGTGACGGGGTGAACTTCTTCTGGGCGACCGTGGGTCTGCGGATCGAGCCGGCGGCGCCCGGGGCCGGGATCGTCTTTCGGCTGGGTGTCCGGCTCGGCGGGTTGCCGCTCGCCTTCCACCGGGCGATCGAGGAGAGCGTGCACGGCACGCTGCGGCAGGGTGTGCACGGCTGGGAGGTGTTGGATTGCGCGGTGACGCTGACCCGGACCGGCTACGCGAGCCCGCTCAGTGCGGCGGGCGACTTCCGCAACGTGACGCCGTTGGTGCTCGGCGACGCGCTCAAGCAGGCCGGGACCAGGGTGTTCGAGCCGATCCACCGGTTCGAACTGGAGGCGCCCGCGGCGAGTGTGGGGGCGGTGGTCGCGCTGCTGACGGGTGCGCGGGCCGTCCCCGAGGAGCAGGTGCCCCGGGGCGACCGGTGCCTGCTGCGGGGCACGATCCCGGCGGCCGAGGTGCACGGGGTCACCCGACGGCTTCCGGAGTCGACCAGCGGCGAGGGGGTGCTGGTCAGCGAGTTCGACGGGCACCGCCCCTTCACCGGACACCCGCTCCCGACCCGGCCGCACACCGGCGCCAACCCCTACGACAACGCCCACTACCTGCTGCACACCCTGGGCCGGGTCCGGGGCACGTGAGAGACGGCACCGCCCCGACCGGTGATCCCGGTCGGGGCGGGGTGCCGGTGGGTGTCGCCGCCTCGGGTCAGGGCCGGTCCGGCTCGGCGGGGCCGGTGGAGGAGCGGGCGATCAGGCGCGGCGCGAACCGGTGGTCGACGTGCGGGGTGTGGTAGCCCTGGAGTTGTTGCCACATGGCGGTGGCGATGGCGGTGGACATCTGTTCGATCGGCTGTTGCACCGTGGTCAGCGGTGGATCGCTGTGTGCGGCCAGGTAGGAGTCGTCGTAGCCGACCACCGAGATGTCCTGCGGCACCCGGCGGCCGGCCTCGCGCACGGCCGAGATCACGCCCAGCGCCATCAGGTCGCTGCCGGTGACGATCGCGGTCGCGCCGGCGTCCAGGAGTCGGCGCGCCGCGGCCTGGCCGCCGGTGATCGAGTAGGTGGATTCGACGTACAGCGCGTCGTCGCAACCGCCGAAGGCGGCCTTCATCGCCGCACGGTAGCCGGCGAGTCGATGCCGGGACGGGCGATAGAACTCCTCGCCGCCCGCCAGCGCGATCCGGGTGTGTCCGAGGCTGTGCAGGTGGGCCACCGCCATCGCGGCGCCGGCCGCCTCGTCGGTGGTGACGGTGGATACCGGCAGGCCCGGTACACCGCCGTTGACCAGGACCATCGCCACGTGTTTGCGGTGCAGGTGCCAGTAGAAGCCGTGGTCGGCCTCGGGGTTGGCGTGCCGCCCGGAGACCAGGACGAGCCCCTCGATGCCACGCCGTAACAGCGTTTCGATGTAGTCCAACTCGGTGGGCCCGTGCTTGGTCGAGCTGCCGATCAGGGCGGTGACGCCGTACTGGCTCAGCCGCGCCTCGATCGCGCCGGCGAGCAGCGCGAAGGCGGGGTTCTCCAATTCCGGGACGACGATGCCCACGAACGGTTGGCCGGCCGGGGCGGGGGCGACCATGCCCTGCTCGCGGATGGCGTCCAGGACCCGGGTGCGGGTGTGTTCGGCGACCCCGGGTTTGTCGTTGAGCACCCGGCTCACGGTCGCCGCGCTCACCCCGATCCGGTCGGCGATCCTACGGACCGAAGGTCGCTCCGGTGTCACGCGACAGTCACCTCCCCCTCTGTGTCGGGGCCTCTCCCCGAAGCCTCTGGCGGCGCGCTCAGGGTATCGAAACGCGTTTCGCCGCTGCAACAAAATCTTTGAAACATGTTGCAGAGTGTTGCAGTCGTTCGCGGATTGCTTTTACGCTCCTCGGCATTCGACCTGATGAACGGCATGTTTCGGAGTCGCAAACACCATGCACCCACCGGAAACACCATGTAACACAGTGGCACATCACGACGGTTCGCCGGGCTACGTGAGCAACCCGTCGCCGCAGCCCGGCGACCAGGTGGAGCTCTTCGTCCGCACCCGCACCGCGGCCGGCGCCGGGCGCGTACACGTGCGGACCAAGCTGGACGGGGAACCGGTGTTCACCGAGGCGACGGTGGACCGGGTGGTCGGTGACGAGACCTGGTGGCGGGTCGGCGTCGAGGTCGGCAGCACCGAGTTCGGCTACCGCTTCCTGCTGGGCACTCCCGAGGGCAACCGCTGGCTCACCGCCGCCGGCGTCGCCACCCGCGACGTGCCCGACACCGGCGACTTCACGCTTACCACCCACCCCGCGCCGCCCGCCTGGGCGGCCGACGCGGTGGTCTACCAGATCTTCCCCGACCGCTTCGCCCGCTCCGCCCGGCAAAGCGACGCGGCCATGCCGGACTGGGCCCGGCCCGCGGCATGGCAGGACCCGGTGGGCTGGGGCAGCGAGGGCGCCCTGCAACAGATGTACGGCGGCGACCTGTGGGGAGTCCTGGACCGGCTCGACCACATCCGGGCACTGGGCGCGAACGTCCTCTACCTCACGCCGTTCTTCCCGGCCCGCTCCAACCACCGCTACGACGCGACCACCTTCGACCGGGTCGACCCGTTGCTCGGCGGCGACCAGGCGCTGCGCGCGCTGACCGCCGAGGCGCACCGGCGCGGGATGCGGGTGATCGGCGACCTGACGCTCAATCACTCCGGGGACGGACACGAGTGGTTCCGCCGCGGTCAGACCGAACCGGACTCGGTCGAGGCGGACTTCTACTACTTCGACGCCGACGACCGCAGCCGCTACGCGTCGTTCTGCGGGGTCGACACGCTGCCCAAGTTCGACCACGCCTCGGCCGAACTGCGGACCCGGCTGTACGAGGGGCCCGACTCGGTGGTCGCCCGCTACCCCCGCGACTTCGGCCTGGACGGCTGGCGGATCGACGTCGCGCAGTCCGCCGGCCGGTACGGCACCCAGGACCGCAACGCCGAGGTGGCCCGGGCGACCCGAGCCACCCTGGCCGCCGCCGCGCCGGACGCGTTGCTGCTCGCCGAGCACCAGCACGACGCGTCCGCCGCACTGCGCGGCGACGGCTGGCAGGGCACGATGGCCTACTCCGGCTTCACCCGCCCGGTCTGGGGCTGGCTCGCCGACGCGCCGCTCACCGAGTTCTGGGGCGTGCCCGGTCCGATCCCCGGCTACGGCGGCGCCGAACTGGCAGCCGTCATGCGGGACTTCGCCGCGCTGCTGCCGTGGCGCTCGTACACCCACAACCTGACCCTGCTCGACTCGCACGACACCCAGCGGTTCCGGTCGATGGCCGGCCGCGACCGCCAACACCTGGGCGCCGCCCTGATGTTCACGTTGCCCGGGCTGCCGATGGTGTTCGCCGGCGACGAGGTCGGGGTGGAGGGCGTGCACCTGGAGGACGGCCGGCGGCCCTTCCCCTGGGACCGCGACCGCTGGGACCGGGACACGTATCGCACCTATCGCGACCTGATCGCCCTGCGCAACGCGCATCCCGCGCTGCGCACGGGCGGGCTGCGCTGGTTGCACTGTGCCGCCGACACCGTGTTGTACGAGCGGTGGTTGCCGGAGGAGACGCTGCTGATCCAGGTCAATCGCGCGGGACACACCCCGATCGCTGCGCCGGTGACGGCACGCAGCCTCACCGGCGGCCCCGACCTGCGCGCGGGCGAACCGCTGCCCGGCGACGGGCCCGCGTTCCACGTCTGGCGGGCGGAGCAGCCGTGACCCGAGCAACCCCCGCCGGCACCCCGGCATCTGGCACCGAGACAGGAGAGCACCCGACGATGACCGCGACCGCGGCCGAAACCGGCGTGATCGAGACGCTGACCGACGTGCGCTCGACGCACCTGGACAACACCCGCGACGTACACGTGTACCTCCCGGCCGGCTACGACCCGCTCGCGGGCCCCTACCCGGTGGTGTGGCTGCACGACGGACAACACGTGTTCGCCCGCACCGGCCGGGAACCCAGTTGGCGGGTCGAGGAGACGCTGGACCGGCTGATCGGCGCCGGCCTGCTGCCGCCGCTGGTGGCGGTGGCCGTGGACAACGGCCGCGACTCGCGCGGGGCCGAGTACAGCCACCACGTGCCCTACCCGCGCGACCCGCGCGCGTCGGCCCGCGGCGAGTTGTACGAGCGGTTCCTGATCGAGGAGTTGCGCCCGCTGATCGCGGCCCGCTACGCGGTCACCGAGGATCCGGCCGCGACCGCCGTGCTCGGCTCCTCGATGGGCGCCCTGGTCAGCTACCACCTGGCCTTCCGTCGCCCGGACGTGTTCGGGCTGGCCGGGGTGCTCTCGCCGTTCCTGGTCTTCGTCGATCCGGTCACGCTCGCCGAGACGCCGGTCTACCGGCGGCAGCAGGCCCGCGGGCCGGCCCGGATCTGGGCGGACATCGGCGGCATGGAGGGCCTGATCACCGTCCGGCACACCCGCGACCTGGTGGACCACCTGATCACCGACCTCGGCTACGCGCCGGACCGCGAGGTGCGCTTCCACGAGGATCCGCAGGCGCCGCACCACGAGAGCGCGTGGGCCGAGCGGGTCGGCAGCGCGCTTTTGCACCTGTTCGGCGACGCCGAATCGCCGTTGCGGCGACTGCGGTTGCCCGAGCGGATCGTGCTCGCCACCGGGCAGCCGCAGGCGAGCGTGGCGCCGGTGGGCGTGCGCGCCGACGGTTGTGTCTACTCGGTGCTCGGCGTCGAGCCGACCTGGACACCGGCCGACGCGCTGCGTGCGCTGGGATCGGCCCGGGTGGCGCCGGTCCGGCCCGGTGTGGTCGAACTCGCCGCGACGGTCGAGGGACACGCCGCGCACGGCACGATCGAGGTGGTCGAGGGCGGCGCGGACGCGCTCCTTGAGGTCACCTTGACCACCGCGGCCGACCTGCCCGCCGAGGAGACCGTGTACTACTCCGGCCTGGTCACCACCCGAGTGGCCGCCGGTCGCTATCACGGCAGTTGGCGACTGCCGCGCGGGGTGGGACTCAACGGCGCGGTCGGGCGCGGCTGGCGCTGCGACGGCCTGCACGAGGACGGCAGCACCATCCGCGACCCGTTTCATCACGACGGCGACCGGCACATCCGGCTGCACGTACCGGCCTGGAGCGACCCGAACGCCGAGCAGGCACCGGCCCTCGCCACGGCCCCGGCCGACGACGCGCGCACATCCGAGGAGGAAACCCAGTGAGATCACGCCTGTTGCTGCCGGCCGTACTCGCCGCGACGCTGCTCGCCACCGCCTGTGGTGGTGGCGGCGACGGCGGCGACAAGAACGCCGCGCCCGCCGCGTCCGGCCCGGCCGCGGCCACCGGATCGCTCACCGTCTGGGCCGACGACGCCCGGGCCAAGCCGCTCCAGGACATCGCCGCCGCGTTCACCCGGGACAAGGGCGTCAAGGTCAAGGTCGTCCAGAAGGGACTGGGCGAGATCCGCGACGATTTCGTGTCGCAGGCCCCGACCGGCCAGGGCCCCGACGTCGTGGTCGGCCCGCACGACTGGCTGGGCAAGCTCGTCCACAACGGCGTCCTGGCGCCGCTCGAACTCGGCGACCGCGCCGCGGCGTTCTCCCCGGTCGCGCTGGAGGCGATGCGCTACGAGGGTCGGACCTACGGGCTGCCCTACGCGCTGGACAGCATCGCGCTGCTGCGCAACACCGAACTGGCGCCGCAGGCCCCCGCCTCGTTCGCGGAACTGCTCGCCACCGGGCGCCGCCTGGTCGAGGAGGGCAAGGCCAAGCTGCCGGTCGCGGTGCCGGTCGACGCCAAGAGCGGATCGCCGTACCACCTCTACCCGTTGCAGACCTCGTTCGGCTGTCGGGTCTTCGGCAACAAGCCGGACGGCGCCTACGACCCGACCAAGCTCGAACTGGACAGCCCCGATTGCCTGCGCTTCGCCCCCTGGCTGCGCGAACTGGGCAAGGACGGCGTGCTCTCCACCTCGCTCACCGCCGACATCGCCACCGACGCGTTCCTCAAGGGCCGGACCCCGTTCCTGCTCGCCGGCCCGTGGGACGCGGCCACCTTCAAGGCCGCACACGTCCCGTTCGCGGTGGACCCGGTGCCCGGCGCGGACACCGCCCCGGCCCGACCATTCGTCGGCGTGCAGGGCTTCTTCGTCGGCGCCAAGTCGGCCAACCCGATCCTGGCCCAGGACTTCGTCCTGAACTACCTGTCCACCCCGCAGGCCCAGCGCGCCCTGTACGACACCGGCGGCCGGGTCCCGGCGACCACCGCGGTACTGGACCAGGTCGCGAACGACCCGATGGTGGCCGGCTTCGCCCGCGCCGCGCAGGCCGGGGTGCCGACCCCGAACCTGCCCGCGATGGACAGCGTCTGGGCCGACTGGGGCCTGACCCAACTGGCCATCGTCCAGGGCCGCGGCGACCCGGCGGAGCTGACCACCGCGATGGCCGGCCGAATCCGCGCCAAGATCGCCGCCGGCTGACGCGGAGCGGACGAGGAGAGACCGTGACCCACACCCTGCCCACCCGGCCGCCGCACGCCCCACCCGGTCGGCGGCCCCCGGCCGAAGGCCGGCCCGCCTCGGCCCGCCGCCGCGGCCTCGGCGGCCTCGCCGCCCGGATCGTTCTGCTCGCCGTCGTCGACGCCCTCGCGGTCTACGGGCTGCTCGCCCTGGCCGCGGATCGTTCGTGGTGGATGTTCGGCGCCCTGCTCGTGGGCACGGTCGCGGTGAACATCGTCTACGCCACCAAACGGCACGTGCCGGCCAAGTACCTCGCGCCCGGCATCGCGCTGCTGCTCGTCTACCAGGTCTACGTGGTGCTGTACACCGGCGTCGCGGCTTTGACCAACTACGGCGACGGACACAACAGCGACAAGCCCGACGCGGTCGCGGCGATCCTCGCGCACAGCGAGACCCGCGTCCCCGACTCGCCGGTGCGGCCCGCTTCGGTCGTCGCGCGCGGCGATCGGCTCGGCCTGCTGGTGACCGGGCCCGATCGCAGCGTGCGGTTGGGTTGGCCGGGCCACCCGCTGGAGCCGGTCGAACAACCCGTGCGCGACCCGGCCGGCCGCGCGGTGGCCGCGCCCGGCTGGCGGCCGCTGACCTACAGCCAAATCGCGGGCCGGCAGCAGGAGATCAGCGCCCTGCGGGTGCCGGTGACCGGCGACCCGAACAGCGGCAGCCTGCGCACCGCGGACGGGATCAGCGCCGCCGCCTACCGATCCACACTCGCCTACGACCGCGCCGCGGACACGATCACCGACCGGGTCCGCGGGGTTGTCTACCGGCCCACCTCGGACGGCGTGTTCGCGGCGCCGGACGGCAGCCGACTCAGTCCGGGCTGGAAGGTCTTCGTCGGCGCGGACAACTTCCGACGCATCCTGACGGAGGAGGACATCCGCGGGCCGTTCCTGGGCGTGCTGGTGTGGACGTTCTTCTTCGCCGGCGTCTCGGTCGCGCTGCCGTTCGGGATCGGCCTGCTGCTGGCGACCGTGCTGAACGGGAAACGCCTGCGCGGGCACCGGATCTACCGCTCGTTGATCATGCTGCCCTACGCCTTCCCGGCGTTCCTGGCCGCACTGGTCTGGCAGGGCATGCTCAACACCGACTACGGCTACGTCAACGTCTCGTTGCTCGACGGCGCGCACATCCCCTGGCTCACCGATCCCTGGCTCGCCCGGCTGAGCGTGCTCGCGGTCAACGTGTGGATTTCCTTCCCGTACATGTTCCTGATCTGCACCGGCGCGCTCCAGGCGATCCCGGCCGAGGTCACCGAGGCGGCCCGGATCGACGGTGCCGGGCGATGGCAGGTGTTGCGGCACATCAGGCTGCCACTGCTGCTCACCGCCGTCACCCCGATGTTGATCGCCACCTTCGCCTTCAACTTCAACAACTTCAACGTCATCTACATGCTCACCGGCGGTGGCCCCAAGGATCCCGACGCCCCGATCGAGGTCGGCTCGACCGACCTGCTGATCTCGCTCGTGTACAAGCTCGCCTTCGGCGGCAGCAACCGCCAGTACGGCATGGCCTGCGCCGTCTCGATCCTGATCTTCGTGGTGGTCGCCGCGATCTCCGTCATCGGCCTGCGTCGCAGCCGCGCGTTCGAGGAGCAGACATGATCCGCTGGTTCGTCCGGATCGGCTGGCGGCACCTGATCGGCGTGCTCGCGGTGCTGGTCGCGGTCTTCCCGCTGGTGTTCGTGTTGTCCGCGTCGTTGAACCCGAGCGGCACGCTGACCGGCTCCAACGAGCTGTTCGCGGACGCCACCGGGACGCACTACCGGGAGTTGTTCGACGACCCACTGCATCCGTTCGGCAAGTGGTTCGTCAACTCGATGGTGGTCGGCCTGGCCACCGCGATCGGGTCGGTGTTCCTGGGCGCGTGTGCGGGCTACGCGTTCTCCCGGTTCCGATTCCGCGGCCGAAAGGCCGGGTTGACCACCCTGCTCCTGGTCCAGATGTTCCCGCAACTACTCGCCTACGTGGCGTTGTTCCTGCTGCTGTCCACGTTCGACGACGTGTTCCCGGCGATCGGGCTGGGCAGCCGGCTGGGCCTGGTGATGATCTACCTGGGCGGCGCGCTGGGGGTGAACACCTACCTGATGAAGGGGTTCTTCGACACCGTGCCACGCGACCTGGACGAGGCCGCGCGGATCGACGGCGCCTCCCACGCGCAGGTGTTCTTCCGGATCGTGTTGCCGCTGGTGGCGCCGGTGTTGGCGGTGGTGGCGCTGCTGTCCTTCGTCGCGACGCTCAACGACTTCGTGATCGCGAGCCTGGTGCTGAACGACCCGGACAAGCAGACCCTGGCGGTCGGGCTGTACCACTTCATCTCCTACGGAGTGGGCCGGAACTGGGGTGTGTTCGCCGCCGGGGTGCTGATCGCCGCGGTGCCGGTGCTGGTGTTGTTCCAGTTCCTCCAGCGGTTCATCGTGGGCGGCCTGACCGCGGGGGCGGTGAAGAGCTGAAGTCCGGTTGCGCCGGGTGGGCCCGGTTTCCGTATTCGTCCCGTTCTCGTTCCCGTTCCCGTTCCTGTTCGCGTTCTCGCTCTCCGATCCCGTCAAGGATGCTCATCGATGACTGTCTCGACCACGAACTCCCGTACGACCACCGGATGGTGGCGCGATTCGGTGATCTATCAGGTGTACGTGCGCAGCTTCGCGGACGGCAACGGTGACGGGATCGGCGACCTGCTCGGGGTGCGCAGCCGGTTGCGTTATCTGAGCGAGCTGGGGGTGGACGCGGTGTGGCTCACCCCGTTCTACGCGTCCCCGCAGGCCGACCACGGCTACGACGTGTCCGACTACCGGGCCGTGGACCCGCTGTTCGGGACGTTGCAGGACGCCGACGCACTGGTGCGCGACGCACACGCACACGATCTGCGGGTGATCGTCGACGTGGTGCCCAATCACACCTCCGAGGCGCACGCGTGGTTCGTCGAGGCGTTGGCGGCCGGTCCCGGCTCGGCCGCCCGGGAGCGCTACCACTTCCGCGCCGGCCGTGGCGCGGACGGCGAACTGCCGCCCAACGACTGGGAGTCGGTGTTCGGCGGGCGAGCCTGGACCCGGCTGCCGGACGGTGACTGGTATCTGCACCTGTTCGCCCCCGAGCAACCGGACCTGAACTGGGAACACCCGGAGGTCCGGGCCGAGTTCGAGGACATCCTGCGCTTTTGGCTGGATCTGGGCGTGGACGGGTTCCGGGTCGACGTGGCGCACGGCCTGGTCAAGGCGCCCGGGTTGCCGGACATCGGCACCGGCGCGGGTATCGAACTGCTCGGCAGCGCCGAACTCCCGTTCTTCGACCAGGAGGGGGTGCACGAGATCTACCGCGCGTGGCGGCGCATCCTCGACGGGTATCCCGGCGCCCGGATCGCCGTCGCGGAGGCATGGACGCCCGGCCCGGAACGCACCGCGCGGTATGTGCGCCCGGACGAGTTGCACCAGGCGTTCAACTTCCATTACCTGGGCACCGATTGGTCCGCCGATGCACTGCGCGAGGTGATCGACGCCTCGCTCGCCGGAGCGGCCGAGGTGGGTGCGCCCGCGACGTGGGTGTTGTCCAACCACGACGTGCACCGGCACGTGACGCGCTACGGCGGCGGTGCGATCGGGGTGCGGCGGGCGCGGGCCGCCGCGCTGTGCACGCTCGCGCTGCCCGGCTCGGTCTACGTCTACCAGGGTGAGGAGTTGGGCCTGCCCGAGGTGCTGGACCTGCCCGACGACGTGCTCCAGGATCCGCGCTGGGAGCGCTCCGGGCACACCGAACGCGGCAGGGACGGCTGCCGGGTACCGCTGCCGTGGTCGGGCGAGCGGGCGCCGTACGGATTCGGCGCGCCGGGCGGTGCCGCGCCGTGGCTGCCGCAGCCGCGCGAGTGGCGCGAGCTGAGCGTCGAGGCGCAGTGGGACGATCCGACGTCGATGTTGTCGCTGTACCGGGCCGCGTTGGCGATCCGGCGCACGCATCCGGAACTGGGTGACGGTGCGCCACTGCGCTGGCTCGACGCGCCTGCGGGCACCCTGGTCTTCCGCCGCGGCGAGTCGCTGGTGTGCGCGGTCAACCTGCGGGCGGAGCCGGTGCGCCTGCCGGAGTACGGCGCGGTCCTGCTGGCCGGCGCGGACCTGCCGGGAGACGGCGTGCTGCCCGGCGACGCGGCGGTCTGGTACGCGGTGGACGGCGGCTGAGCGCGACCCGGCCGGGCGTCGGCTCCCTGCGGGGGTCGGCGTCCGGCTAGGGTGGGTGTGTGGTGCAGTTCGAAGCGAACGTGGACGCGGATCGCCGGGCCTGGCTTGCGCAGCGGCTCGGTGCCGACAACGTGGCGGCATCGCCGCACCTGGCGAGGCTTCGGGGCACCGATGCCGAGGACGAGGTGGCGCTGCACCTGTTCGCGCTGGACGACGAAGGCACGATCGTCGGCGGCCTGGCCGGATACACTTGGGCCTACTGGTTGCATGTGGACCTGCTGTGGGTCGACCCGACCCGGCGCGGCACCGGGCTCGGTGCCGAACTTCTGGAGCGGGCCGAGAAGATCGCGCTGACCGAGCGCGATTGCCGTCATGTGCGCCTGGAGACCTGGGAGTTCCAGGCCCCCGGGTTCTACCGGAAACAGGGCTACGAACTCGTCGGCACCGTGCCGGACTACCCGCCGGGCAGCACCGAGTACATCTTCGCCAAGCGGCTGGCCTGAGCGGTGCCGGCCCGCCCGGTGCGAGAGCGCGAAGCGGCCGTCCATTGTGCCGGGATGTGGTTCGCGCGTCATCGGCCCCGGGGGTGATGTTCGGCGGCGGCCGGCTTCCTACCGTGCTGCCCATGTCGGGAATTCGGTACGGCCGGTGATCGGGGCGCGGGTCTCGCGGCTTGTGATGTGCGCGGCGCTCGTGCTCGCCGTGTTGTCGGCGTGGTCGGTCGCGCCGTCGGCCTCGGCCCATGTGCCGCGGTCGTTGCCCGTCCCGGTCGAGGTGCCGGCGCCTTCGGGGGCCTCGGCGATCGGCACGACGTCGGTGTGGATGGTGGATCGTTCGCGATCCGATCCGTGGAATCCGGCGGCGCGGGCCCGGGAGCTGATGGTCTCGCTGTGGTATCCGTCGCTCGGGTCGAGCGGCGCCCGGGCGCCGTACATGTCACCCGAGCTGTCGCGCGTGGTGTTCGGCTCCGCGTTGTCGGCCGACGTGCGCACGCATGCTGCGGCGTACGCGCTGCCCCGGCCGGTACCCGCGCCACTGGTGGTGTTGTCCCCGGGATTCGGCGGCAGCCGCACCTCGTTGACCGCGTTGGCCGAGGAGTTGGCCTCGCGCGGATACGTGGTGGCCGCGGTGGACCACACCTACGAGGCGCCGGTGGAGTTTCCGGGCGGCCGGATCGAGCGTTGTCGGATCTGCGACACGATCCCGGACGACGCGCTGGTGGTGCGCACCCGCGCCGCCGACATCCGCTACGTCGTCGACCGGCTGACCGGACCCGGCACGGGGCTGTTCGTCGATCGCGACCGGATCGGGGTGGCCGGCCACTCGATGGGTGGCGCGGCGGCGGTCGAGGCGTTGCGCACGGATCGCCGGGTCGACGCCGCGATCGACCTGGACGGCAACTTCTGGACCGAGCCGCCCGCCGAGGGCATCGCCCGTCCCGTGTTGTTGCTGGGGGCGCAGCGGGTCGCGGCCGGCCCGGAACATGCCGACTGGCAGCGGATGTGGGAGCGGCTGACCGGATGGCGGCGGTGGCTCGACGTGCCCGGCGGTGGCCATTACACGTTCTGCGACATGCCGTGGATCGTGGACCGCTTCGGGATCCGCGACCAGGTGCCGCCCGACGACGCGGCGTGGCAGTACGGCACGCTGGGTGGTGATCGGGCCGCCGCGATCACCAGGGCGTATACGACGGCGTTCTTCGATCTGCACCTGCGCGGCCGGGCGAGTGGGCTCTTCGACGGGCCGGCCGCGGGCTTCCCGGAGGTGGCCTTCGTGCACGGCGGCCGGCCCGGCCCGGGCCCGGTCCTGGGTTCGGTCCGGCGGCGATGAGTTTTCGGGTATGCGCAGGTCCATTACACGGGAGCAGGGATCCGCCGTCGACCTCGCCGGTGGACCGTCTCGGGGTCGACGAAGGAGTCGTGGCTCATGGCCGAGTGGACCGTCCTGCGGGAGAACATCGCTTTCGGCGAGTCGGTGCGGTGGCATCGGGATCGGGTGTGGTTCTGCGACTGGGGCGCCCGGGAGATCGTCGCGATCGGCCCCGAGGGCGTCGGCGAGGTGGTGGTGGGGGTGCCGTTTCCGTCGATGGCGATGTGCATCGACTGGTTGCCGGACGGGCGGCTGCTGATCGTCTCGTCCAGTGAGGCACGGGTGGTCCGTCTCGAAGCGGACGGATCGCTGGTCACCCACGCGGATCTGCGCGCGCTCGGGACCGGCTTCAACGAGATCGTGGTGCACGAACGCGGCCACGTGTACGTCAACGCGATCGGGTTCGACATGCAGGCGGGCGAGGCGTTCCGGCCCGGGTTCGTCGCGCTGATCGATACGGACGGCTCGGCGCGCCGGGTGGCCGAGGACGTCGTCTTTCCCAACGGCATGGCGGTGACGCCGGACGGCTCGACGCTGATCGTCGCCGAGTCGTACGGCCACCGGCTCACCGCGTTCGACATCGCGCCCGACGGCGGGTTGTCCCGGCGCCGGGTGTGGGCGGACCTCGGCGACGGGGTTCCGGACGGGATCTGCGTCGATGCCGAGGGCGCCGTCTGGTACGCGGACGTACCCAACAAGTGTTGTGTGCGGGTTCGCGAGGGCGGCGAGGTGCTGCGCACGGTCGAGTTCGACCGGGGTTGTTTCTCCTGCGCGCTGGGCGGCGCCGACGGTACGACGTTGTTCGTCGTCGCCACCGAGTGGCGCGGCCTGGACGCTCCGCCGGCGGACCCGCGTACCGGTCGACTCGTCGCGGTCCCCTGTGCGACCGGCGCGATGACCTAGAGTTACCCAATGATTTTCATCGTGGTGAAGTTTCCGGTGAAACCCGAGCACGCCGGCGGGTGGCCCGAGCAGGCCGCGGCGTTCACCGAGGCCACCCGGGGCGAACCGGGCAACCTGTGGTTCGAGTGGTCGCGCAGTCTGGAGGACCCGAGCACCTACGTGCTGGTCGAGGCGTTCCGGGACGACGCGGCGGCGGCGCACGTGAACTCGGACCACTTCAAGGCGGCCTTGGAACGCTTCCGTCCGCTGCTGCGCCACACACCCGAGATCGTGAGCACGGTGATCCCGGACGCGAACGGGTGGAGTGCGATGGGCGAACTGCAGATCGACTGACCGGCCGGCCCGGCGGCCGACCCACGCCTCGACGAGGGTCGGCCGCCGGGCCGGTGCGCGACTAGTGCAGGACCTTCAGGCCCACCACGCTGCCGACGATGCCGGCCAGCAGCAGCACCTTGACGACGGAGAACGCCTCGCCGTCGAAGATCATCGCGTACGAGACGGTCAACACCGCGCCGATGCCCACCCACACCGCGTAGCCGGTGCCGACCGGCAGTTCGCGCAGTGCGAACGCCAGGCCCGCCATGCTCGCGGTCAGACCGACGCCGAACACCACGGTCGGCACGATCCGGCTGAATCCCTCGGACTTGCCGAGTGCCGTCGCCCAGACGGCTTCCAGGACACCGGAGATGATCAGGACGATCCAGGCCATGACAGGCACGCTCCCTGACACCGTCTTGTCTTGACCGGGTACGGCGTGCCTCGTCCGGGAGCCGGTTCGGGCTCCGTGAACCACTCTCGCACGCCCGATCCGGCGCACAAAATCCCCGATCCGTCCACCCTCGCGGCGGGCGATCGTGGTGGTTCGGGTCACCATCCGCACCGCTGCGCCCGCGACTGGCGGGGGGCGAGGAGGGATTCGGCGGTCGAGGTGCGGGCGTACAGGACGGTGCGGCCCGCGCGGTGGGCGGTGACCAGGCCCGCGTCGCGCAGCGCGGTCAGTTGTTGGGAGACCCCGGCGGGGGAGAGGCCGGTCCGGTGGGCCAGTTCGGTGGTCGAGGCAGGCGTGTGCACTTCGTTCAGCAGCAGCGTTCGCGAACGGCCCAGTACGGCGGCCAGGGGCGCGCTCGGCTCGACCGGGCGCCGGGTCCACAACGTGCCGATGCCCCGGGCCGGATAGGCCGGTTGCGGTGGTTCCGGCGGGGTCACCCGGGTGAACGGATCCGGCCCGGTGAACACGGACGGGATCAACAGCAGCCCCGCGCCCGCCGTCCGCCGGGACAGCGCCCGCTGCCGGCGGGCCGGCCGCAACGCGTCCTCGTGCCAACTGACCGACGGGTGCCGCTCGTTGAGGACCTCGCCCGCGCCACGCTCGGCGACCTGTCGGGCCCGATGGAAGACATCGGCCTCCAGCACCGCGCGGATCCGCGCCCAGTACGGTGCGAGCGCCGACTCCCAATACGCCTCGACCTCGGCCGCGACCCGGGCCGGCCGAGCGCGCGGGTCCGCGTACAGCGCCTCCGACTCGGGGCCCAGCCCGCCGCGCTCGTGCCGCAGCCGGTCCAGATCGCGCCGCACGACGGCCACCGGAGTGGCCACGATCCCGGCCGGCTCCGCCGCCAGGGCGGGGGCCGGCCCCGGTGGCGTCGGATTGAGGAAGTCGGGCATGTAGCCGACCGGCGGGATCAGTTCGGCAAGTCGGCCCCGGTGCAGCCCGGCGGCCGTCACCCGGGGCGGACCTGCTCGATCCACGGCAGGTGCACCGGATGGGCGGCGCCCGAAATCAGCAGCCGAAAGCTCGGGCCGACCTCCCACATCGGCGAGACGGCGAACCGCATCCGGGCCGGATCGCCCGCCGAGAATGCCAGTTCCGCCGACACCGTCAGTCGCCCCCGAGGATTCGCACACAGCTTAATCGATGGTCATCGGCCCGGTCCGTCGCGATCATGCGTCCATGACTTCATCAACGAGTACCGCCGCGGCATCGGGGACCTGGACGCTCGGCGATCTGATGATCAATCGCATCGGCTTCGGTGCGATGCGCCTGACCCAGGACGGCGCGGCGCTCGACGCCGACGCGGTGCCCAGCGATCGGAACCGGGCGATCGGGGTGCTGCGCCGCGCGGTCGAACTCGGGGTGAACCACATCGACACCGCCGCCTTCTACTTCTCCTCGCTGCGCTCCGCCAACGAACTGATCAACCGGGCGCTCGCGCCCTACCCGGACGATCTGGTGATCACCACCAAGGTCGGACCGGCCCGGGACCCGGCGGGCCAGTGGGCGACGCACGCGGTCACGCCGACGGAACTGCGCGGACAGGTCGAGGAGAACCTGCGCCAGCTCGGTCGCGACCACCTCGACGTGGTCAACCTGCGGGTGCTGGGCACCCACTCGATCGCCGAGCGTTTCGGTGCGCTGGCCGACCTGCGCGAGGCCGGTCTGATCCGACACCTGGGCGTCTCCAACGTCCACCCGCATCAGCTCGCCGAGGCGCTGGCCATCGCGCCGGTGGTCTGCGTGCAGAACCGGTACGGGATCGGGATCCGGGCCGATCAGGACGAGTTCGTGCGGTCCTGCGGCGAACAGGGCATCGCGTTCGTGCCGTTCTACGCGATCGCCGGGGCCGCGGGCCAGGTGGGGGTCGTCGGCGACGACGCGGCGGAGGTGTTCGACGTGGCGCGTGCCCACGACGCGAGCCCGGCGCAGGTGCGGCTGGCCTGGACGCTGCACCAGGGGCCGCACGTGCTGGCCATTCCCGGCACCGGCAACCCCGAGCACCTGGTCGCCAACGTGGCCGCCGGTGCGCTGCGCCTGACGGAGGCGGACCTGGCCGTCCTGGGCGACCTGCATCGACGCGTGGGCGGGTAGCCACGGGCCGGGCACCCGCGCGTCGGTGGTTCTCGCTACCGTCGTCGGCATGAACCCGGACTCCAGCAGGCAGATCGAACCGTTGCCCGGACGGACCGGCCACGTGGCCGGCATCGAGTCGCTCGTGCTCGACGGGCGTCGCTACTTCTTCGGCTTCGACAGCCGGAGCGACCTGGCCGTCTCGCCGTTGATCGACGACCCGGACCTGATGGCGGCGTTCGCGAGCGAGCACATCCGACAGAGCGACGGCCGGCACGCACCCGACTACTGGGTGGACCTGGTCGGCTGGGCCGTGCGGGGTTCGGACCTGGTGGCGCGGGACGCGGACCGGGAGTTCGACTCGGCCCGACTGCGGGCCGAACTCCCACTCCCCGGCAGTCATCTGCTTTATTTGCTCGACGCGGTCGCCGGCTGGGACGAGTCGTTGTCCAAGCCGGCGGAGGTGGAACGGGCCTACGAGCGACTCGGGTTCGACGAGGAGGAGCAGGTCGAGGCGCTGGACGGCAGCCTGGAGGCGGTCCGGGCGCACGGCGCGGCGGCCCGGCCGGACGAGTGGACGGTGGTGCGATTCCACCTCGACTCCGCGGTGCGGCGGGTGCCGGGCAACTGGAACCTGCTGTTCGCCCCGGTGGGGGAGTGCGTGACCGCCCACGGCTGAGCGGCGGATCGAGGCGCGGGTCGGCGGCGGTTCGCGACCGGGCCCGTCCCCCGGGTCAGCGGCGGATCAGGTGCATCGGCAGGGTGCGCGGTGTCAGCACGCTGCGCGGGGTGGCGCGGACCGGCACGGCGGAGGCCGGCCGCAGTCGCCAGCGGGAGGCGATCGAGGCCAGCGCGAGGGTGGCCTCGGTCAGCGCGAAGGTGTCGCCGATGCACTTGTGCGGACCGCTGCCGAAGGGCACGAACGAACTGCGCGACCAGGCCCCCGGGCCGAGCCCGTCGGCATGTTCGCGCTCGGGCCGGAAGCGGTCCGGCTCGGCGTGGAACCCCGGGTGGCGATGCAGGATGTACGGGCTGAACACGAG
The DNA here is from genome assembly GCF_040629175.1 of Embleya sp. NPDC005971. NCBI lineage: Bacteria > Bacillati > Actinomycetota > Actinomycetes > Kitasatosporales > Streptomycetaceae > Embleya > Embleya sp. NPDC005971. The sequence continues at coordinate 26,437 of NZ_JBEXUX010000088.1, forward strand.
GGTGCTGCCGGTGTCCAGTCGGCGGCCCGCCACCTCGATCTCGCGGGTGGTGGTGCGCGGCAGCACCCAGGCCGGCGGGTACAGCCGCAACGTCTCGCGGAGCACCTTGCCGGTCCAGGGCAGCCGGGGCAGGTCCTGCGGACCGGCCACCCGCCCGTCGAGCACGGCGTCGACCTCGGCGTGCAGGGCCTCCTCGGCCTCGGGGTGGGTGCTGATCAGGTGTAGTGCCCAGGCCAGTGCGGAGGACGTGGTCTCGGCGCCGGCCAGGATCAACACGGCCACCTGGTCGTGCAGTTCGGCCTCGGTCATCGCCCCGCCCGCCTCGTCCCGGGCGGCGAGCAGCCGGCCCAGCAGATCCCGATCGTCGGGGTCGCCGGCGCGGCGGTCGGCGATGATCCGGGTCACGTGCGCCCGCCAGGTGGCCAGCCCCCGGGTGTAGCGCCGGGCGCCCGGCGTGGGCAGCGCGTCGACGGCGGGCAACAGGGCGCGCAGATAGACGCCCTTGAGGAAGGTGTCCAGGCTGTCGCGCAGTTCGGCGATGTCCCGATCGGCGATGCCGGCACCGAAGAGGGTACGCACCGCCACCGTCGTGGTCAGCGCGAACATCTCGTCGACCATGTCGACCACCCGACCCGGCCGCCAGCGATCCAGCGCCATGCCGATCTCGCGGTGCATCGCGTCGGCGTAGCCGGGCAGGTGTTCGGCGCGGAACGCGGGCTGCATCATCAACCGTTGCCGGCGGTGGTCGGCGTGCGGACACGTGGCCAGGCCGTTGCCCAGCGCGGCGCGCGAACCCTCGTAGAGCGGCCCGATGCGATCGAAGCCGCGGCCGTCGGCCAGCACCAGCCGGGCGAGTTCGGGATCGCACAACACGAAGGCCGGGCGCGGGCCGAGCCGGATCTCCACCAGATCGCCGTGCGCGGGCAGCGAGCCGAGGAAGCGCAGCGGCGCCCGGAGCAGGTGCGGGAGATGGCCCAGTCCGGGCCACGCGCCGGGGGCCCGGCCGGCGCGCGCCCCGGGGGCGGTGGGCGTCGAGGGACGGGGCGGATGTGCGGTCGTCATGGGTCGCTCCCTCGCGCCTGACGCGCGGCGGCGAGCCGGTGCCCGCCGTCGTGGTCTCCTGCGGTGTCCGTTGCCATTCCAGCAGCGTCGGGCCGGGCGCGGGGGGACGTTTCCCGGATCGAGGGCGTGTCGCCCCCGCGGGTTCGCCGATTCGCCGTTCCGTCGTTCTCCCGATCCGCCGGGCCGCAGGGTCGGTTCGGGGGCGTGGCGGACAGGCTGCCCGGCAGGCGCAGGGACTCCTCGGTCGGGCTGCCCGGCTCGGCCTGGTAGACGACCAGTTGTTGACCGGGGGCACTGTTGACGGTCAACGACTCGTAGGAGACGACGAGTTCGCCCACCTTCGGGTGCCGGAATCGCTTCGCCTCGGTGCTCTCGGCGCGCACCTCGTGCCGGGCCCACAGCCGGGCGAAGTCCGGGCTGCGCACGCTCAGTTCGCCGACCAGCGAGATCAGCACGGGATCGCCGGGATCGTCGCCCGCACCCGAGCGCAACGACGCGACGGTGTTGCGTGCAGCCTTCTCCCGATCGGGGTAGAACGCCCGGCCGTCGGGATCCAGGAAGAGCAACCGGAGCAGAGTGCGCTCGGGTTGCTCGAACAGGGCCGAGCCCAGCGTGTTCGAGGCCAGGGGCCCAGGCGTGACGCCGTCCGATCCGATCGCCCGGGTGGCACGACGCGCGCCGTGCCACCCGGGCGCGGGGCGGGGCTACGGCCGATGGCGCGGGTCGGGCAGGCCGAGCAGCGGCAGGCGGCACAGCGGCGGTGGCTCGCCGGGCAGGCCGAGTTCGTACCAGTGCGCCCGCAACGTGTAGCGCAGCAGCCGGCGGGCGCGGGTGGCCAGGAACGCGGCGAGCGGCAGTTCGCACAGCACGGCCGAGGCGATGCTCGGCCACAGGTCGGGCGTGCCCCACGCGAGCATCACGTCGAACCACGCGTCGCAGACCAGCAGGGTCGCGGTGATCAATGCGGCGGGGATCAGCGCCTGGCGGCGTCGCCACCCGAAGTACGCGGTGCAGGCCAGTGCGACGAGCAGGCCGACGTCGAAGCCCGCCCACGCGTCCCGCCAACGGCGGGCCTCGTAGTGCATCGGCAGGCTGACGAGCAGGTAGCCGGTCCAGGGTATGAGGATCAGGCAGCACGCGGACATCAGCGCGAGGGCGTTGCGCCGCGCCGACGTGGCGGCGTGCACCTCCCGGCGCAACGCCCGGGCGCGGTCGTCGGCTTCGGGGTTCATGGCGGCTCAGCGTACGCGCCGACCCCGGCCCGGATCCGGGCGGACGAGGAGCCGCGCGGGGCTCGCCACAGCGGCTTCGGCGCCGCGGCTCGCGGGACCCACCCCTGGTGGCTCGGCCCTCGGCCGGCCGGGTCGACGCCGGCGGTGGGCTCGGGGTGGTCCGGGTGCGGGACGGACCGGGCCGCCCGGCGCGATCCGCCGGGTGGCGGCGGTGTCGACCGCGACCGGCATGCTCGCCGACGACGGTTGCCCGGCGGCGCGGATCGCCAGGTCCGCCCCGCGTTGTCCCACCCCGGCTTCGTCACGGCGCACCTGCCGGGCCTGGTCTTCGACGAGGACCGCGCGTCCGGCCGAGCCGAGTGAGGTGCGATGGGTGTCGACTCGGTGCGGATGCGACCCCGGCCGGGGGCCAGGGTCTTGGCCCGGTCCTAGCCCTGGCCCGTTTCGAAGCGGCTGATCCGGCCGTCGGGGGTGATGGTGAAGCGCCAGGCGGTGCGCATCTCGCCCCAGGTGTCGTTGCGGTAGCCCACCACCAGGGCGCGCCCGCCGTCGGACTCGGTCACCACGTCCATGTGGCCGTTGGAGGAGAAGATCTCCCGATCCGCCCAGTCCTGCAGGTCGCGGTCCGAGCCGTCGTCGGACATCGTCGCGTCGGGGGTCAGGAGCGCGTCGAAGGCGGCCTTGTCGTGCGCGTTGACGGCGGCGACGAACGCGCCTACCGCGGGTTCTGACAACTTGCCGGGGGCGATGGCCACGGGAACCTCCTGGAGGGATGGGCGGGTTGCCCCACCAGGGAACAACACGGCCGGCCCGAGGTCGCCGACCCTCACCCGTTTGCCGCAGGACGGCGTGTCCGGGCGCCTCGGGCGGCGGGTCCGCCCCCGTCGCGCGGACGATCAGGCCGCGAGCACGGGCGATTCGGCCAGTTGCGCGGTCAGTCGGGCGATCCGGGCGGAGGCCAGGCCGTCGCCGTACGGACTCGGCGTGGTCGCCAGGCGGGCCAGGCGCTCCGCGCTGTCGGCCAGCCAGGCGTGCGCCGTCTCGCCCAGCTCGGCGCCGGGCCGGACCAGCGCGGCGAAGCCCGCGTCCACCGCCTCCGGGCGTTCGGTCGAGCGACGCACCACCAGCAGCGGGCGGCCCAGTACGGTGCACTCCTCCTGGATGCCGCCGGAATCGGAGACCAGCAACGCGGCGTGCCGGGCCAGGGCCAGGAACTCGGCGTAGCCCACCGGCTCGATCGTGGTGATCCGGGTCGTCAGCGAGGTCAGGTCGAAGCGTTCCACGGCGGCCCGGGTGCGCGGGTGCATCGGGAAGAGCACCTCGGTGCCGAAGCGGGCGATGGTGTCCAGTTCGGTGAGCACCGCGCGCAGGGCCGCGGCGGTGTCGGTGTTCTCCGGACGGTGCACGGTGGCCAGGACGTAGCCGTCGGGCCGCAGCCCGTATCCGGCCAACAGCGCGGCGCGGGCCGGCTCGGTGGGCAGTTGCGCGCGGACGACCTCGACCACGGTGTTGCCGGTGACGGTGATCCGGTGTTCGTCCACCGACTCGGCGCGCAGATTGGCCGCGTTGGTCGCGGTGGCGGCGCACAGCAGGTCGGAGACGTGGTCGACCATGACCCGGTTGTGCTCCTCGGGCATGGCGCGGTCGAAGCTGCGCAGCCCGGCCTCGACGTGCACGAGCGGGATGTCCCGGGCGTTGGCGGCCAGCGCGCCGGCCAGGGTGGCGTTGGTGTCGCCCTGGACCACGACGGCGACCGGGCGGTGCCGCACGAACGCGTCGTCGAGCTGGTCGAGGGAGTGCGCGATCTGTCCGGCGCGGGGTCGGCCGCCGACACCGGTGAGCAGTTCGGGATCGGGCAACGCGAGTTCGCGCAGGAAGCGCCCGGACATCGCCTCGTCCCAGTGCTGGCCGGTGTGCAACAGCCGTGCGGCGGGGCCGAGTTCGTGCATCAGTGGGGCGAGCTTGACCAGCTCGGGGCGGGTGCCGAGGACGACGGCGACACTGGCGGGGGGCAGATGGGCGGTGCTCATGTGTGGTTCTCCGTGCCGGCCCGGTGGGCGGCCGGCGGGTGTGGGAAGTCGGGACGACGGGCTCGGGGGCGGACCGCGGTGCGGTGGATCGCGGCGGGAGGCGGGTACCCGGCGCGGTCAGACCTCCAACGCGGTGGGTACGCCGGCGATGCCGACCTCGGCGTTGCGGCGGGTCTTGGCCCAGCCGTTGCGCCCGAGCGCGAGTCGGGTCGCGGCCCGGACGGCGACCACGAACAGGTGGTACGTGTACAACCACATCAGCAGGCCCCAGATCAGCCCGGTGAACCAGGACCGGTCCGGGTGCACGATCTTGCGGTAGGCCAGTGCCCAGCCCACCATCGGCAGCGCGGCCAGTACGAAGACGCCCGCCATCAACGGTCCGAAGCGGAACTGGAAGTCGGCGGTCTGTTCGGGGAACAGGATCAGGCCGACCGCGGTGATCCCGATCGACAGCGGGGTGAGCAGCACCAGCAGCACGCAGACCACCGGTTGCAGGAAGGTGTAGAGCACCTCGGCCCGGCCGGACCAGCGGTAGTGCGGCGAGGTCAGGACCCGGCGGGTGTAGCGCAGGCACTGCATGTTGCCCTGGGCCCAGCGGGTGCGCTGGGCCAGGAAGCGGCGCAGCGAGATCAGCCCCTCCTGGGAGACCTCGGCCTCGGTGATGTGGGTGAGCCGCCAGCCGTTCAGGCGCAGTTCGAGCCCGGACTCGTAGTCCTCCAGGAGCGCTCGCTCGGGCCAGGGTCGGCCCTCGGCGCCGGCCGGCGCGTCCAGGGCGTCGAGGGCGACGAGTCGGACGAACTGGCCGTTGCCGCCCAGTCCCACGCTGCCGGTGCGGCGGCGCAGCAGTTGCATGCCGGCGTTGTTGGCGCGGAACTCGATGTCCTGCATGCGCACCAGGGCCCGGGCTGCGGCGTTGGCGAGGCGGCCTCGCTCGGGCAGCGGCAGCCGGTCGTCCGCGTTGCGCATCCGGACGCCTATCTGCACGGCGCCGGTGTCCGGCCGGCCCATCGCCTGTTCGGCGCAGACCCGGGCCAGGGTGCCCGGGTCGAGCCTGCCGTCGGCGTCGACCACGCCCAGGATCACCCGGGAGCGGTCGGTGTCGGCGGGCAACCACGCGGAGATCCGCCGGTAGGCGGCGTTGAGCGCGGCGCCCTTGCCGATCCGGGCGTCGGGCCGACGGCGCTGCACCAGGTGCACCCGCTCGTCGTGCTCGGCGGCGGCCAGGACCAGCTCGCGGGTGCGGTCCGAGCTGTCGTCGTCGACCACCCAGACGTGCGCCTCGGGGGCGGCGCGGCGCAGTCCCGTCAGGGTCTGCGCGATCACGGCTTCCTCGTCGCGGCAGGGCACCACCAGGTGCCACGTGAAGGCGGCCGGGTCGCCGGGTCGGTCCGGCCGGTTGTGCCGGAAGGCGTGCCGGGTGCCGGCCCAATAGATCAGGAAGCGGCCGAAGACGAACAGCATGTACACCAGCAGCCCCAGCGAGAGCGCGGTGGCGAACCACAGGATGCCGCTCTGATGGGCCAGGACGTACTCACGCACAGCGCCGGGGATGGAACAACCTCCACATGGATCAAAGGCGCCTCGGCCCTTGTGCTTGCCGATAGGTGAGAAAAGTACCTATCAGGCCATCGAATCTAAGGTAAATCCGGACAAAATGAAACCCAATCCACAGTGGCGAGCCTCACCTCGCCGGCCCGACGGGTGGTCCGGACCGGGCGTCCGACACCACCTTGATGGCCCAGCCACAAGCGCCGGGGACGGGCCGGCGCGCGGGTTAGCGTCGTCGTATGCGACGCCCCAGCGGTTTCGGCGGCCGATCCCGTACGCCGCTGCGGGGTGTCGTCGGCAACACCCCGAGCGCATCCCCGACGGCCCGCCGGGTGTGCCTGTGGACCCTCGCCTGCGCCGCGTCGATCGGCGTCTACCTGTTCGTCCGGCACCTCAGCCACCCGTCGATGGTCGACCTGGTGGTCTACCGCGCGGAGGGGCTGGCGGTGCGGGACGGGATCGACCTGTACGGCCCGCTGGACACGCCGCACGACCTCCGGGCGACCTATCCGCCGTTCGCCGCGTTGTTGTTCGTCCCGTTGACCTACCTGCCCGAGGAACTACTGCTCGGGCTGGGGGTGGCGGCGAACCTGCTGCTCGTGGCGATCGTGGTCCGGCTCTCGATGCGCCTGGTGGACCCGGACGGGAGCCGGTTGCCGCCGTGGGCGCTGCCGGCCGCGACCACCTTCGCCATCTGGTGCGAGCCGGTGTTCACCACGATGCGTTACGGACAGGTCAACCTCGCGGTGCTGGCCGTGGTGTTGTGGGACTTCACCCGCCCACCCGGCGCACGGCTGCGCGGCGTGGCGCTGGGGCTGGTGGCCGGCATCAAGGTGACCCCGGCGGTGTTCATCGTCTATCTGCTGCTCACCGGACGCCGCCGCGCGGCGCTCACCGCGATCGGCACCGCGGCCGGCACCGTGGCGCTCTCGGCCGCGCTGCTGCCCGGGGCCACCCGGCGATTCTGGACCGACCTGGTGTTCGATCCCGAGCGGGTGGGGCGGGTGGAGAACGCCGCCAATCAGTCGGTGCGCGGGCTGCTCACCCGGGTGACCCGATTGTTCGATCCCGGCATCGGCGGGACGGCGACCATCGTCGCGGTGGGGGTGCTCGGCATGTTGTGCGCGGTGATCGCCCACCGTCGGCGCGGGGACGCGTGGGGGCTGCCCGGGGCGGCGGTGGCCGGGCTGCTGGCCAGCCCGATCTCCTGGAGCCACCACTGGGTGTGGTGCGTGCCGATCGCGATCCTGCTGTGGGCGGGGCTGCGGGGTCCACACTCGCGGGCCGAGACGTTGTCGGCCGCGGGTCTGTTCGTCTTCCCCAGCTTCCTGGTCTGGTCCGTACCGCACCTGCCCGGTCAGGAATGGCACCTGACCGGCTTCGAACTGCTGCGCTCGTCGTGCTACGTGGCCTTCGGGGTGGCCTTCCTGCTCGTGGCCGCGCGCCCCGGAGCCGAGCCGGCCCGGCGGGCGAGGTCGGCGGCGGCCCTCTCCGGCTGAACCGACGGCGAACTCGGGCCCGCCGCAACGGGACTCGAACTACCGATGCAGGGCGTGTCGGAGGGCTTGGACGAGGGCGTTCGGGTCGATCCCGGGGTCCAGGTGCAGCACCGGCACGGTCCGCTCGGGGGCATCGGGCTCGCACCGGGCCTGCGCGGTTGCAGGCGCAGGCGCGGGTGCGGGCGCGGGCTCGGGCGCGGGAGCAGGCTCCGGTTCGGGAGCGGGCTCGGGTGCGGGCGCGGGCTCGGGCGCCGACGCCGGCGCGGCGGTGGAGGAGGGGGCGAGGAGGTCCAGGATGTCCTCGATCGCCGTGGCGAGTGTGCCCAATGCCTCGTCGAACGACGCGGATGTGGTCATGACGGATCAACGAGCCCCCACCGTCGCTCGCAACGGCGTGCGCCGGCACACCATCCGATCGACTGCCTTTGTGTCACTCCCACCGGTGGCGCGGGGGGTCTGCGGGCTGCGCATTAAGGTGGGCGGCATGGCGAAACGGGGCCCGTACGAGAAGGGCGAGGCGAAGCGGCGGGAGATCCTGCGGGTGGCCCTGGAGGTCTTCGCGGAGGAGGGCTACCGGGGCACCTCGCTGCGCAAGGTCGCGGCGCGCTGCAACCTGAGTCTGCCGGGCCTGATGCACTACTTCGCCTCCAAGGAGGACCTGCTCACCCAGGTGCTGCGGGCCCGCGACGAGGAGAATCGCCGGTTGTGGGAGGGCTACCAGGGGTCCGATCCGCACCTGGAGATGGTCCGGGCGGGAGCACGCGCGGCCGGCCTGATCGAGCTGTACGTGTCGATGGCCGCGGCGGGCAGCGATCCCGAGCATCCGGCACACGCGTTCTTCGCCGAGCGGTATCCGCGGGCGCGGCAGTCGGTGCTGAACGTGATGGAGGAGCGGGTGCGGGAGGGCGCCATCGCGAGCGCGATCCCGCCGGAGCGGCTCGCGGTGTTGTTGATCGCGATCGCGGACGGCATCCAGTTGCAGTGGTTGAACGATCGCTCGATCGACATGGAGCAGGCGGTCAAGGACATGCTGACCCTGCTGGAGCCGGCACCGGCGAACGGCGACTGAGCGGACGGCGGGTGGGGCGCCCCGGTACCGGGGCGCCCCCGCCGGTGGACCGCCCCCAAGACACCCACCAGGGGGGACTGG